>DOGZ01000001.1 GCA_003528115.1 Candidatus Omnitrophota bacterium | reverse complement strand
CAAACACTCTACCGTGGGGTCCGAGGCTGTATGGATAAAAAGAATGGATCTTGAGAGTGAGCCGTGTTTATCTAAAATATCCCTGAAGAATAAGTAATCATCATATTTTAATCCCATCCCGCCTAAAATAATTAAATCGACTTCCGCCTGCATCGCGATCCGGGCCAAGAGCTCGTTGTAAGGTTCCCCGGCGATGGAGAAGATGGGCAGTTTCTGTGATTCAACGAGCGAATTAAAAATATCGATCATCGGGATGCCGGTGCGAATCATATTCTTGGGGACAATTCTTTTAGCGGGATTCACGGACGGCCCGCCGATGTTGATAGAATTATCCGTTAAGACCGGCCCATTATCTCGAGGAAGGCCGCTTCCATTAAAAATCCTTCCTAAAAGATTTTCACTGAAAGAAACCTGCATGGGACGGCCTAAAAACCGGATTTTATCATCCGTCGAAAGCCCCCGGCTCCCGGCTAAAACTTGCAGAGAAACCTTTTTACCGTCGATCCGGATGACCTGCGCCAAAGACGCGCCGTGATCCGTGCGGATTTCGGCCAGTTCTTTATACCCAATCCCTTCAGCCTCAACCGTAACAACGTCGCCGGAAATTTGAATAATTTGATTATAAATTTTATGCATAAGCGAGTCCCTTTTCTCCTGCTGTCATCACGACTCTGTTAAGAAAATGCGGCGACCTCACCTTTGAGACGGCTTCATTTTCGACGGTCGTGACACATTCTGACTTGACGATAAATTATCGGCCGGCAGACACCAAAACGCCTTTTGAAATTTTGCCGCGTATATCCTTTTCAATGGCCGCGAATTCATCTGACTTAAATTCCGTTGAATTCCAATTAACAAATATCTGCCTTAATTCCTGAAAAAACTTCCTCGCGCGTTCTTTATCTTCAAAATGAAATTCTTGGGTAATAATCCCGTCCATCAAATCAAAGACGTACTTTTGCCGTTGCGCGGGCGTCGCCTCATCGGTTTTGTCAAAGGCGTTCTGCTGAAGATACACCGCGTCCAAGAATTCTCCCTTCAAATAATCAATAAACTCATTAAGAGACGTCCCTTCCTCACCGACGACTTTCATCATCTGATTCACCGTATTGCTTTTTCTTAAAATAGCCGTCCCGCGCGCGACTTTCTCCGCTTCAATAAAACTCGCGTATTTACTCCAACTGTCCAACGGATCTACCGATGGGTATTTTCGGGCGTCCGCCCTGGCCTTGGAAAGTCCGTGGAAAGCCCCGACGACTTTCAACGTGGCCTGCGTCACCGGCTCCTCAAAGTTCCCCCCCGCGGGGCTGACCGCTCCGCCGATTGTGATCGATCCGACACTCCCGTCTCTCAATTTAACCAGTCCGGCCCGTTCATAAAAAGCGGCGATCCTTGATTCCAGATAAGCGGGAAAGGCTTCCTCGCCGGGGATTTCCTCCAGACGCCCGGACATTTCCCGCATCGCCTGCGCCCAGCGGGACGTGGAGTCAGCCAGTAGAAGAACATTCAATCCCATCTGCCGATAATACTCCGCGATGGTGACCGCCGTATAAACACTCGATTCCCTGGCGGCCACAGGCATTGAGCTTGTGTTGCAGATAATAATCGTTCGATCCATCAAGGTATGCCCTGTCCGCGGATCCATAAGTTCCGGAAATTCTTTCAAAATTTCGACAACCTCTCCGGCGCGCTCCCCGCACGCCGCGACAATAACGATATCCACTTCCGCGTGGCGGCTTAACAAATGCTGCAAAACGGTTTTCCCGGCACCGAAGGGGCCCGGCGTGCAAAATGTTCCACCAACGGCAACGGGGACAAGCGTATCAATAATTCTAATCTTTGTCACCAGCGGTTCTGATGGCTTTAATTTCTGAAGATACGCCTTGATGGGAATTTTGACCGGCCAAGTCTGGACCATTTTCACTTCATGATTTTTTCCGGTCTCGTCTTTTAAAATAGCCATCGTTTGGTGAATTGTATAATTACCGGCCGGTTTGATTTCAACCACCTCCCATTCCCCCTGGAGCCCAAAGGGGACCATAATCCGGTGATGAAAAATCTTCTCGGGGACCGTACCCACTTTATCTCCGGCCCTGAGATGCTGTCCGGCCTTAACCGACGGCGTAAAGGCCCAGACATGGGTCTCACTTAAAGCCTTTAAGTACGCGCCCCTCTTTAAAAAGAATCCATGTTGTTCAGCTAATTGCGGCAAGGGATTTTGAAGTCCGTCGTAAATTTGTCCCAACAAACCCGGCCCCAGCTCGACACTTAACAATTCCCCTGTAAATTCGACGGGACCTCCTATTTTAATACCGTGCGTATCTTCAAAGACCTGAAGATCCGCCCGGTTGCCTTTAACGCGGATGACCTCAGATTTAAGTCGTTCCTCCCCGACCACCACAAAGGCCACTTCATTTTGCATAACCCGTTCTTGAAATTCAACAGCCACCATATTGCCGTTAACCCCTATGACGTGTCCCTGTCTTAAATTCGTTCTCACGTTTATCTCCTTTAACTTTTCCCTAAGAAACTAAACTCAATTCCGGTAGAACAATATTTTTATATTCGTCAAAAGCAGCTTGCCCCTGTGGTGAATTCAGCTTCTGAAACCTCTCTAAAATTTTTAACTTAAGCCCGTAAACAAACAAAATTTCTCTGTCAAAATAATGCGCCGTGAGCAGACCATCCAGCAACTGCCACCGGGCGGCGTCAAAAATTCTCTCTCCTGCCAACGGATCAGCCGCCTTGGAGGCTTGGACAACAATTTCCGTCAAATACGAATCTCCGGTTCTTTCTTTTCTTAGAAATTCTTTAGGATCTTTCCTATTTCTTTTCGCTCGATACCACGCGATTTCATTGCGTAAATCCCGATTGAATTCAACCCACGCCTGAGAAACACCCTTGTCTTTTTTATTCTGAAAGTCCTCATCCCTTAACAATTTATCGATCAGCCGGTAATCTTCTTTCGACAAAAATCTGAGACAATCCCTGAGAAACTCTTCCAAGGAAAATGGGGGATTTTCGTCGTATTTGAGCACGGGCAGGCTGGCTATGAAATAGTAATATGCTCTTTTCATCTATCCTTTTTCCGGAATATTAAGACAGCGCGGCTTCCTTGATCAAAGAGGCCACCTGAGGATTAACAAATCTGGCCAGATATTCGGACAATGCCACATCTGTGAAATCGAAACTTGATTTCCCCCCGTCGAAACTGATCAAAAATCCCTTGCCGATATCTTCCGCGGACTGAAACTTAACCTGCTGTTTTAACTGATGCTGTAATTTGGCCATGAATCCGGCCTTTAATTTTTCTAAATCATGGGGATTCAAACACACAAGAATATCTTTTTCCTCGTTTTGTCCCTCGAGGGTTTTTTGAACAATCAGGCCTAAGATATGGGCCAAGTTCTCGGTGGTTAACGTGTCGTGGACCTGGTGAGAAATAATTTTCTGCAGAGCGCTCTGGATCTCCTTGCGCAAAGAGAGAAGCATATCACGCGAAGCCTGGATCGAGGCGGTTTGGGAAGATTTCTGTATTTTAAGGATTTCTGTCTTGGCCTCAGCGATGATCTGTTGGGCCTGTTTGGTGGCCTCCATCACAATGGATCCGGCCTTCTTTTGCGCCTGCTGTTCAATCTCTTTCGCCTTTTGCTCCGCGCTCTGAATTCCCTCGGATTTTATTTTATCAATCAATTCTTGAACTTGTTGGGACATGCTGTCATCCCCCCTTGAATAAAGTTTTTAAAAAATTTTGAAACGCCTGCTAAACCGACAGAACTTCCCGTGTTTCAAACAACGCTCTTTAGTATTGACCTCCGCACAATTAATGGAACGTGCTTATAGAGCCAAAGGAGGTCGAGATATCCCTGCTTTCNNGGCTGACTACCATAGTGTTCCATTTTTTTTGCGAAAGTCAGTATTGGCCAACTTTTTTAGACTCGGCCATCTCTCTGAGGATATCCCTGGCCGCTCGGACAGGATCTCCCGCCTCTATTATCGGACGTCCCACGACTAAAAAGTCGCTGCCGTTGGTTATTGCTTCTGCCGGTGTTGAAACTCTTCTCTGATCCTGAGTCGCCGCCCCTTTGGGACGAATCCCCGGGGTCACAATAATGAAATCCCGGCCGAATTCCCGACGAATTAACGAGGCCTCCTGGCTGGAGGCAACCACCCCATCCAGTCCAGACGCCTTGGCCAGCCGCGCTCTTTCTAAAAGAATCGTCGGCATATTATCCGTTTTCACTTCACTTGTCAATATGGTAATGCCTAAAAGCAAAGGCTTTGTAACTCCCAAATTTTTCGCCCTTTGGGTAGCGGCTTCCACGGCCCCGCGCAACATTTCTCCCCCACCGAGGGTATGGAGCGTGCACATAAAAAGCCCGCCGGCAGGCTGAACCGCCTCCTGGTTCTCACCCAGGACTTCATGAACCTCCGCCCCTAAGCCTACGGCCGCGGAAACAGCGTGAGCCACGGTATTAGGGATATCATGGAATTTCAAATCCAGAAAAACCTTCATTCCCTTGGCCATGAGGTATCGAACCACCACGGGCCCGCAGGCCGTAAACAGTTGGCTTCCAACCTTAAAAATCTCCACGATGGGACTTAAGGCATCCACCATTTTCCTGGCCTCTTCAAAAGTCTCGACATCCAGCGCGACAATGAGCCGGCCTTTCTGGTCATTCATCTTAAAACCCTTCTTAAGAAGTCACCATACTGCCGGTAATTTCTTTTACGTCTTTTATCTTGTTTTCCTTCATATACGCCTTAATCCCCTCAAGCACCTCCAGCGGTGTCCGAGGATTCAGAAAATTCGCGGTCCCGACAGCGACCATGGTCGCTCCGGCCATCATAAACTGCAGGGCATCTTCGGCAGTCATAATCCCGCCCATGGCTACGATAGGAATTTTCACTTTCTGCGCCGTTTTATAGACCATATAAACGGCGATCGGTCTTATCGCCGGACCGCTTAATCCGCCTGTGATATTTCCCAATTTCGGCCTGCGTGTATCGACATCAATCGCCATGGCCGCGAAGGTATTGACCAAACTCACCCCATCTGCTCCAGCTTCCTCAGCCGCCCGGGCAATGACGGAAATGTCCGTCACGTTAGGAGTCAGTTTGGCCACCAACGGCAATCGAGTCGCTTTTCTAACGAGATGGACCACACGATACGCGGCTTCTGGATCCTGGGCCACTAAACTCGCGTGTCCCAAATTGGGGCAAGACAGATTGATCTCTAAAGCGCTGACATTTTTTAAACCATTCACTTTCTCCGTAAGGAGTTTAAATTCCTCATCGGTATTCCCCGAGACACTCAGAATCAACGGGACGCCTATTTTTTGTAGCGCCGGCCATTTTGTTTCCAAGAATTTATCTATCCCGGGATTCTCGATCCCAATGGCATTAATCATCCCTGACGGCGTTTCCACAATCCTGGGAGGCGGATTCCCTTGACGGGCGTGAAGGGTGACTGTCTTTGGAATAATCGCGCCTAATTTCTTGACTTCTTCCAAATCATAATACTTCTGTCCGTGGCCGAATGTCCCGGAGGCTACGGTCANNAAACACCGGCGGCAACATGACCGCCAAAGATGTCCCCTGGGCCTGATGCTGGGTGAGTCCAAAAATAAGAACCAGGAGCGGCACCATAATCGTGCCCCCGCCGATCCCAAAGGCCCCGCTCATCACCCCACTGATTAAACCGACCGCCACATAAAGAAAAGAAACCATGGTCACTCCTCCTTACTCAAAAATCACTTCATGCAAATCAAAGACAGGCCCGTCGTAACAAACGGTTTTAAATCCGGACCTCGTTTTAATCGAACAGCCTAAACACGCCCCCAGACCGCAGGCCATCAACGATTCACACGCCGCCTCCCCCCTGAAATGATACTGCTGAGCGAATTTCTGAACAGCGGCCATCATCGGTTTGGGCCCGCAGGTATAAATAAAAGTGGATTGAGGATCTGAGGTGATTTTGGAGAACAGTCTATCGACCCTCCCCTTAACGCCGACACTTCCATCATCCGTCGCGATCAATATCTTGCAGCCGTTGGCCCTAAACTCTCTCATGGGAAAAACATGCCCTTTGGTCCGGCCGCCATAAAGAAGCATCAAGTCGTATTTCTTTTTCTTCAAAACATCCGAGAACATTAGAAAAGGAGCGATGCCAATCCCGCCGGCGATCATG
>DOGZ01000026.1 GCA_003528115.1 Candidatus Omnitrophota bacterium | reverse complement strand
GGACATTACCATTTTGGGGTTACAAGGATTTTCTAATGCCTATACCCAAAAAACACCCTTCCCGAGTCCTTAAGAAATCTCCGGTAACGCGGGATTAAAACATCCCTAACTCTATCTTCTTTTCAAAGGACACAGGCGATCCCTGGTCATCGTGTAAAATTTCCGCCTTCTTGATCATTTTATCTCCAACCTCTTGATTACCAAGACTCTTCAAACTTAAACCAAGATAACGAAACGCCTCGGCATTCACCGGATTCACCCTAACGCATTCTTTTAGAAAATAGAGCGCCTTCTCATATTCTTTAAGCTGATACGCCGACAAGCCCATATAATAATAAAACATTTCCAAGTCCGCAAACCTGCGGGCCACCGCGTAATTTGCCACGTTAATAAGATCGGCCGGTTTCCCCAAATAATAGTATCCCAGCACCAACATCCCATAGCATTTTTGGTAGGTTTTTTCTATTTGCCCTGTCACGGCTTCAGCCCATTTTTCCTTGTCCTTGGAAATAAGCGGTAAATAAATTCTTGATGAAAGGATAAACTCAACCGTTTTTAACGGATCGGTTTTCAGTGCCCTTCTTAAAACCTTAATGGCTTCTTCGTACCGTCCTTTCTGAAAATAAATAACCCCAAGGTTATAATGAAACCAAAAAAAACTTGGGTTTAAATCGATGGCTTTTTGATAGGCTTCCATCGCCTTCTGCGAATCGCCTAAATGATAATAACAAAACCCGAGCATCCCAACCGCGTCGGCCATATCCGGCCGGTAATGGGTCACCGTCTTGAAATATAAAAAAAATTCCTTTAGTTTTTTCTTGTCAAAGGACTCATGCGCCTCGGCTGTTTTCGTCAAATACTCAAAGGAAAGCGGCGTCGCCCGATTTAAAGTCTTAATTTCAAGTCTTTCATAATCCACTATCCAATGGAATAATAAAAATAGTAAAAGATAAACAACAATTCCTTGCCGCGCCACATGACGCCCTAAGTCCATCAGGCTTTTTCCCGTCAATGTTTTCTCATGGACGCGCGCCGCACTCATAAAGCAGACTCCTTCAACGCACACGGACGGCTTCTAAACCATAACACCACCAGAGACGCCAAAACTCCCATAAAAACAGCGCTCAGCAGATATCCCAGAAAATAACGCCCCCAGGTCCCATAACGAAAACAGACCATTCGCTCACCCGGTTCAAGCCAAAGCCCCTTGAAGGCCACATTCGCCCGCGCGATATCCACTCTCTTCCCATCGACAAAAGCCTGCCACCCGCTATGAAAATTGTCATTGTAAACTAAAAACTTCCGCGAAGAAAAATTGGTCTTCAATTTTATCGAATTCATATCAAATTTGATCACCTGAAACTCCAGCGTGTCCTTTGTCATAACCCGCGCGGTGGCGCCTTCTCCCGCAACAGGACCAACCTCATCAAGAAGGACAGACGCGGAAGAAACAAAAGCTATATTCCGGTTCTGGGCCCAGGCCTTTTCGATTTTCGAGAGAGAGATATTCTTATCATCCATATATGCGACATGGTCGTAAACGATAAATTTAAATCGCATATATTCCTCAAAGATATCCCCTTGAATATTTTCTAAAAGAAACTGTATCGTGTTTAGGCCATAGTACATTTTTAATCTTGTGCGGGCCACCGACTCATCTGCGATCGGCCAATCCATAACTAATTTCTCGGGATTATTTCCTTTAAAATAAACAAAATTCAGATAAGGCCTGTCATATTCATACGGATATTCCACGACATCGGCATTCCTCTCCAAGGCTTGATACACTTGCAATGGTTGCAACGCCACAAATCCAATCAATATCAAAGGGATACTCGGATGTTGGAAATTAATTTTTTTAAGAAAAAGAAATGTAAACAGAACGAAACTAAGTCCAACGACCCAATAAGATGAAATTAAACTATTCTCTTGTCGAGAGAGAAACACCGCGAGACCCATATGGAGGCCCGCCGATAAAACAACGGCACGATATTGACTTTTCTTATCTTTTAAGCCGTTGGACAAAAAAAGGCGCAGATGCTCCGCGCACATCAGAATAAAAACCGGCAGTAAGACGAACCAAAGAAAATAATTAAAATTCCGAAAATATTTAAAATAAAAAATATATTTATATAAGAACTGGACCGCTGGAGCGGCATCCGTCAAACCGATCAGTAAGACGCAAGAAAACAACGTCAAAAGAAAAATAAGCCTTTTATTCATCTTGATCAATGCCCCGATCAAAAACAAAATATAGACAAAGACGGGCATATAAAACCTGTTCAGACGCATCTCATGCAGATTAGAAAAAAGTCCTTCTAAAATCTCGGGAATAATAATGCCTCCCACCTGAATCTCTTTCATATCCAGCGCCATCTCATTTCTTAAAGCCGATTCAAAATGCCTTCCAGGCAAAACGATCTCTCCCTGAAAACCCTGGGTATACAACAACACCCCTGGAAGGAGGGCCAGAAGAAGCGCTAAAGAACACAAAATCATTAACGCCTTGTCCCTTTTAAAGAAAACAACCCAAGAGGAAAAGACAATTTTCAAATCCTTGAAATAAAACAATACAACGCATAGGAAAAACGTGAGAAGAACCGTCATAAAATAAAACGGCAGATACGTGGTCACAATGATCATCAACGTGAAGGTAAGACCAAGAAAAAAAATCCTCTCCGGCTTCCTGGAAAAGGCCAAAACAAAATAAAAAAACCAAACCATCGGGACAAAAATCAAATTAATGTATGTATCAAAAAGTTTTGTCCCCCAGGAAGAAAACATCAACAGCAGATAGGCTAAACAAGCAACGTTGGTCTCACGGAAAAGATGCTCAGCCAATTTGAAGAAACCCAAAAGCCCGATGAAATAATAGACCGCCAGAAAAACAAAGTAAGCTGAGGTATAAGAGAAACCTGCCTTAACAAGCAGAACGATCAACCCGAAAAACGGATTAAACTCCCCAATCCTTCTTAAAAAAAACTCATTGGGCCCGCCGCCCCAACTGCAGGAAGGATCCCACAAGGGATAAATCCCGCGGGCAATGTTCTCGACATAAAACTTAATGTGATTGTAATACGGCACCGCGTCTCCTATAAGGGCGAGCCGCCCGGAAAAAAAACCCCGGAAACAATAGAGCCAAAGGAGAAATGAAACAAAGAAAAAAAGCGGGAGGCTGTAACGGGAAAATTTTAAGTTATGCCGGATGAGAAAATTCATGGACTCCTGTATCGACTGATATCACGCTCCGATTCTTGAGGGGTGCAACGCAGTACTATAAATAAGATTCCCCTTTCAAACAATAAAAAAATAAGGCAACTCATTATTCAGAGTTGCCTTATTAATTTTATTCAGCCCCCTCCTTAATCCTCTCCACGTGTGGGAGAGAAATGGTGGGGGGATCAAGAAACTTATATTACAGTTGAACCAGCAACCCTCTCGAGTTCTTCCATTACGGAGCGATATCGAGGCTCAACCGGGCTGAGAAGAGAATTATAACTCAAATCGCGTGACGAGGATCCCCTCTCTTTTTCCTGACTAATATTCCGATCAGTCCCTGGAATATTCAGCCCCAGATACATAGGCAGATTGGTGATCGGCGTGACCTTGATGATCACCGGCAAAATCCCCTCGATCTGCATCGTTGCAATCGGTTGCTGAAAAACCGGCAGCGGCACGCCGTTTTTATCGCGCAGGATCTGCATATCCAACATCGCCGGATCGAGATTGATACCACCTTCTCTTTGCTTTATGGATATAATCGCCTGATCCCGTCCGGGGGCTTTAACCTTCTCTAAAATACTATTTAAAATCCCCTGGGCTGTCTCTTTCTGGGTTGGAGTCTCGCTCTGGACCTCGGCAAAATACTGCAGAATCGGGACAAGGTTGTTAAACACCGCTTCGCTGTCCCGTACTCCAATAGAACCGTCACCCCAAAGTTTAACCCCCATCCAATCGAGATTATTGTCCATCACCCCGGCAAACTCTCCTACTGTTCTTGCCGGACGTAATTGGTCATACATCGATCGACTTTCCTGGATGTTCCGCAAGGCCATGATGTCAAAGGCCGTGGTGAGTGAGATCTCCCGCTCAAACTCATTCCAGACCTTGAATGTCTCTTCGACTGTTTTTTCAAGGCGGCTATCCCGCAATTGTTCGACTTCGGCTTCTGTATACTGTTTCACGCCGAATCGCACCTGTGCTGCCTCCAGCATGGATCCAATCACGCCACCGGCATTAGTCAAAACATCCGGCACCACAATATGGCCACTCTCGGTCAAAATTTTTTCTGCTTCGGCCGTGATCCCGCCATTAGCGCCGTTAATGATGTATTTCGCCTTGATATTTTTCACGTTATCCATCGTGATCTGTGTCTCCGTGGCGTAGGGGATGACCAGATCAACATCCGCCTCCAGGATAGCCGCTGTCCGGCTGGCAAGGGCCTGAGGATCCAGACGATCGCCCTCAATAGCATCGATACCGACAGCCTTTTCCGTTCCCTTGATATCCTGCCAATAGTCAAACAATTTTTTGCCGCTGCTGATAAAATCCTTCCATTCCTCTTCGGAAAACCCGTTCTTCTTGATGAGGGCCACACCAGAGTCACTGATCCCGGTCACCCTCGCGCCCTTATTGATAAGCGGAATAACCAAATGCTTACCGCCATAGCCGGCGCCCTGGATGGTCACGGTCTTATCTTTAACGTCCTCACCGAGCTTTGATAAAACAGCCTCAATCACTTTGGCAGTTCCACGTCCCGTGGACTCGGCCCGGCCAGGCACCCCGCCCAGTTCCACCGGTTTCACCGTAACTGCCGCGAGTTCGGGCACAGCATTTCCCTTTTCCCAATATTTTACCGCTGCCGCTAAATACGGCCATTTAACGTCCCGTTTACGGTCCTGCAAGGCAAGGGCAAGTCCATGACTGCTTAAAATCTTTCGGGACTCATAAATGCTTTCCAGGTAGGCATTAATTTCAGTCGCGATATGGTGGGGCTCTATCATAACATCAGCAGCGGACTGAATGACGGTAGGGTCAATCATCCCCTGCTTGACCAATGTTTTTACGCGTTGAATCAATATCTTTTCCTGATTCGCGCTCTTATTTTCCTCTGTCTTTGCGTCCCAGGATTCATCATCAATGAGCATCCATTGGTCATGATCACCCTTGACAATCTTTCCGACAAAGATGATGCCCTTGGCCCCGCCGTAAGGCAAACGATTGCCCGCGTTCTTAAGCGTCATATCCATGGCCAGGGAATTCGTAATGCCTAAAATCCATTGTTCAATCAAGCGTCGGACATCTTTCTCAGAAGCTTGTTGGGCAAACTTCTTGTTAAATTCCGCCAGAATTTTGGCAAAGTCTGTCATCATCACATCGCTTGCCGAGACTTCCCTGTCTCCTCCCCGGCCCGGTCCGCGCGTGGAATTGTTCAGGACACGCGTATTAAAAATCCAGGATGTGAATGAGCCGCCTGCTGAGTTCTTCAGGCCGTCCACTTCACCCCACGTGCTAAAACTCTTTTCCGGAACTTGCAGTTTGGTGATTAGAGAACCAAGCTTCTCGTATTCTTTTTGCAATCCTGGCCGTTTAGCCACAGCACGCCGGGCATTATCCAGCCGATCCTCCATATCCGTCCAGAACTGGATCTGCATTCCCTCAATAAACTGATCCATTTCAGGACTCTTCCCATCCGCCATCATCGCGGCGTCTTTAAGAAGGATGATTCTATCTATGAAATCATCGATAGAGCTCGCCTCTTTCATGGTGAAATGTACAAAAATTTCTCCTTTAAAGATCTTGTTAAGATTCGGATTCTCTTTCCAAATTTTCCTTGCCCTATCTTGTTCCTCCCTGTCCAATTTTAACCCACTGATTTTGCCATTTTTTGCAATACCCAGAAGTTGATTCGCCGCCGAACGCGGATCCCCTGGGCTTACCCCGCTGGCGATCTCATACAAGATATCCACCACGGGAATGACCTGATTGAGAGGCAGAAGAGCTTTTTCAACCATTTTTAAAACTTTTTTTCTATTTATATAGTGAGGCACATATCCGTTATAAACTGACCCAATGATACTTTCATATAGATCATCGGCTTTTTCAATCTCAAACGCCTGAATAAATTCACGTTCTAATTTATTCCAATCCAAAGCGAGCAATGGGATGATTTCATTAGCCTTTCCATTATCCTGGCTCTGCAACCAATGGAGCCACAGGAGTCTTTGTGGATCTTTAAAGGACAAACTCCTCCATACCTTAATGATATTTTTGCTACTGTCGGATAGCATAACCCCGTATTGAACATACCGCTGCCCAAAAGCCTCCATAAACTCTTTCCTCAAGGGATTTTCTTCGGGCGAAAAAATCTCATTCAATAGAAGGCTTTGAATATTCTGTTTCTCCTGAAGTATATTACTCTCAACCTTAATTTCCAAGGCCCTCTTTCCTTCCGCTCTAATCCTTAATTTAACCCCACCTTGCAAGTCAATATCAATACCTTCCGTGTAGGCCTCGCCTACTGTATAAAGACTGTGCATACTGGCTTTCCGCTTGAGAACCTTCTCAATCTTGTTGACTAAACCTTTCGGGTTAAGATTCAACGCTGCGATTAACCTCTTTTCAGGTGTCATTGCCGTCATCGCGGAGTCTTTCAAAAGATTGATAACCCCTTTATAATCATGGGTCAGTTGCTTGTTTTTATCTTTCACGGGTTTGCCATTTTCATCTCTCAGTGCCGACCATTTTTCTTTATGCTTGAGTTTCCCGGTATCGACATCTACGTTAAAACGCACGCCGATGGTTTCCTCCAGTTCAACCTCCAGCTTCAAAATATCTTTTTCAGGCATCGATTGTCCATTTGTCATTTCATGGAGGATCACCAGCAATGCCCGCAGACTGTTGCCGTGGGCTGAAATATAGACATTCTCCCCTCTTAAAAGACGGGGGAGGATGTCGTTGACGAAATGCGGACGAACACGTGCGATAGTATCAATGAGGTCTTCACCTCCGGGCACGCGGCCGTTAAGCGCTCTTCTCCAGAACAAAAATTGATCAGGATACAAAGCCTCAACTATAAAACGCGGCCAGCCTCCCATAAAACCATAGTTCTTTTCACGAAGAGCCCAAACTTCTTTTCTTTCGACATTAGTTTGGCCAAGTCCTATCAAGAAATTCTCTGCCGTGTCTTTAGAACGCTGAAGATCCGAAGATTCAGCAAATTGAAACTCTATTCCTCGAGATTTTCCACCAGCATCTTTAGTGCGCTGAATCCCCGCTTTCGTCAGCATAGACCCCAACCATCCAGCCCATTTGTTAAACTCATTCTCAGACCAGTTGGTCTCTCCATGACGATTTAAAAGCATTTTTCCAACTTTCAAATCTTTCTCTAAATCCATCGGGAACTCTGTTGGTTTTTCTGTAATGAACAAATCCTTATTATTTTTATAAAGGATATTAAGGACTTCTCGAGCCTTTTTCTGAGCCAGGGGAGAAAGTTTCAAACCACGGATCTTTTCTTGATCCCCACCGATCTCTCCTTTCTCGGCAATTTCCTGTAACTGCGTGGCGGCGGAACGTGGGTTGCCATCTCTGTTTTTACCAACGGCAATGTCCTCTAATACTTGGACAACCGGGATAAACTCATCCAGCTTGAACATATGCTCTTTCCAAAGATCCAGCGCCGCTTTTCTCCTTGCCTCATCCTGAGACCCTTTAATTATATCTTTCTTGAAAACAATCTGATGCAATTGTTTGGCCATGGAGCCGGGCGTTTGCATAAAGCTTGTTTGAGGGTAAAATCCATCCCCTCCACTCTTCAACATCTCATGAAATTTCGAAGTGAAAAAATCCTTCCCCTCTTCCCAATTGATGGAAAGCATCGGCGTCACTTCGCCGGCCATTTTGGACTGATGGCTCTGCAGCCACTGATACATAACGTAACGATGAGGGTCGTTCGTCTTCATGCGCGTCCATTCGTTAATAATATCAAGGACAACCTGATCATTTCCACTGGTTAACATCGACGAAAACCTCCGTTCGAGCTGAATATCATAATAATCTTGAGGCCCGACAGACGAAGATTCCTCCTCATCATCTTCTGATTGACTCAACTGGGCGGCATCAAAATTTATCTCCAGCCCAAAGGCACTGACGACGGACTGCTGTAAATCTTTGATATCCTTCTTACTCGACGCTTCAGCGTAAACACGCGCCACCCCTTCCGTGCCCGAGACACGGATCATGAGCCACGAACCATCGTTGAAGGAAATAATCATGCCCTCAGCGGATTTTAAATTTGGTGCCTTGTCCTGCTCCCTCAAGCCTTCATACTCTCCCAACAATTTCACATCGCCGGTCTCAAACGTCGGACTTACGGTCGTCATGCGGACTTCACGGATATTCTTCCCCTTCTCACCTAAAGCACCTTTAAGTCTTTCAAGTGCCGATTCCGGCTTCCCCTTGGAAATAGGATCAAGAAAATCCGCCTTGAATTTATCCGTCAACGCAGGATTAACACGTTCCCATACCCAGGAATTCAGATCAACGCCCACGGCGTCCCCGACATCCTGTTTCGCCTGAAAAATTGTCTCGTTCAACGAACGCCCTCCGGCCGAAAGGGCCTGCAGGAGAAAATGCAATTGTCCTACCGCATCGTCAAAATAATCTTTGATCACAATATGACCGGATTCTTCCACGCCGATTAACAAAGTCCCCTTTTGATATTCCGGAGCAAAGTGCTTGCTTCCGACCGGAGTCACTCTTAACTTGAATCGGACGTTCTTCCCTGCCTTCTTCGCCAGTTGATTACCGTACTCCACCAGAAAATCCATGCCCGATGTTGTCGGCTGGGTTTTTTCAATATAAAACACGGCCGGTTCCCCTTTGGCAGGATACTCTTTCTTAAGAACATCATTGACCAGCATCCAGCCGTACAGGACACCCAGATCGTTAGGCGCAACCTCCATCACCTTGCCGTCAGCCAATTTGATCCAGACTGCCAGACGGTCGGCATCGCCGTCGATCGCCATGTAAAGCGATCCTGCCGGCGCATCCGCCTTGAATCGGTTGAAACTTTCCTCATGCAAGAAAATCTCCTTGGGCTCAGGACGAAACGGGACCAGTTCTTTTTTCCCGGGCTCGTTATAACGCCGGTTCTTAAATTCGGGTTTCTCCCACATCTCGCTCATCGGATGAGTTCTCTCTTCAATCACATCAATTCCGAGCGTCCGCAAATCTTTAGCAAATCCGCCGCTTGAACCATGCAGTTGATCAAGGATAATTTTGACCCCTGTCTTCTGGCGATATTGATTAAGCGCAGCAGCAAGTCCTTGAAAATTCTTCTCATAATGCTTCCGGCTCTCCTTCATGGAATCAACTTCTTGAAATTCTCCCGGTGTCATATCAAAGGTCGTGCTCAACGGAACCTGCGCGAATGTCTTTCGGTTCTTCACTCCGCGGGTCACCGGAATGGCAACGGGATCTGATATAACAACGCCGTCTGTATAAAATTTGATTCCGTTGTCAAATGGAGAATTGTGGCTGGCGGTAATCAGAAACCCGTACTTCGCGTTCTCGCTTCGGCCCGGATTGGTCATGCGAATCATGGCGGGTGAGGTCGTTGCTTCCGTAGACCAAAGAATATCAATACCATTCGCGCGCAAAACACGCGCGAACAGGAGCGCGAAGACATCACTCTTGGGACGGTTATCAAATCCGACCACAACCTTTTCGTTGGATTGAAGTTCGCCTTTCAGATATTCAGCCCACTCCTGGGCCATTCTGCCCACTGTGTAAAGATTAAACTTGCCCTTGAGCACATTGCCATCAGGATCAACCGATGTGCGCCAGCCGTTGGTGCCCGTCGTCTGATCCACAACCATAAATTCTTCAGGGACATCAACCTCCGTCAACAGCGCGGCGTCGAAACGAAGATAATCCCGAACCTTGTTAAAGAATACCCTGACGGAATCCATTGATTCTTCCAGTGTTCCATCCACGGTGATCGGAATGACCTTGCGGCCGTAGCCGTCGGTCTTTTCTCCGGATTTGACCAGGGCGTTGATGGTGCCCACGAATTGCGCCCGAAGGAGATTATCATCGTAAGCCATGTATTCGTTTTTAACCGGCGTCAGGGCTGTGATCATGGTCATCAACTGATCCGCAGGCCCCTGCTCATCGAGTTGATGAAACGAATGATTTCGCTGCGGTCCCTGTTCAAGCGCGGAAGGGATCATCAATCCCTTTGTATAAATCCGCGACCTAACCTCTTGCATCATCTGTGCAAAGCTTTCCGGCATCTCGCCGTATACAGCCAGTTGCGCGGCCTTGAAAGTGCCGGGTTCGCGCTTGAGGAACCCTGCCGCCCCTGCTATTTTGTGCAAGGCCGTCAAAACAGCAGCGCCATCGTTAATATCCCCTCCAATATATTGAACATCCTCTTCAAATTCTTTCTCCGATATCTTCAACGCTTCCAAAAACGGCGTGTAATAGACCTTGATCCCGCCAGGAGATTGAGCAAATTTCCAATGTTTGGGGATCTCAATTCTTTGCCCGGGTGTTAATTCTGCCATCTGCTTATTTGTTTCAACCTTGTATCCCTCCACCCCTGGCTGATCCACAAAGTTAATATTCCAAAGCCCAGCAATGACAGCCACGGTTCGTTGAAGGCCCAGCATCAGACCTCCGACATCATTCATATCTGCAAGATTGATATCAAAGACTTGATGACCTTTGTCCCCAAGTTGAGCCACAAAGTCGTCTTGCGTTTTTTTCTGACCTAAATTTATTCGTACAAAGACCCTGCTTGACCCATGCATCGGGTGCAAAATATCTCTGATATCAAGATCCTCACCGTAAATTACCCTCACGCCCTTGCCGTCTTTTCCGAGAGATTCTTCGAACAACTGCTTAGCCCAAACCGGCATCATGCGCAGTTCATTCGGGACAAGGAAGGTCATATTATGTCTATTCTTATGCGCGGCCATGTGGTACAAAAACGCGCCGAGCTTGGCGAATGTGTCTTTCTCCAGAGTCACATCATTCATCTCAATGGCCCGGCGGAGAATGGTCATCGCCTTCTGCGGCGCCGCGATGAATAACGGAAGAAGGAAGATATACGTCGAAGGCGCGGTAAAGCGGCCGCCGATATCAGTCTTTCCGTTTAACTGAATGTAACGCAGATCTCCTCCTAAGGATTCCAGTTTGGTTCTCATCTCCGGCGTGATTTTTGTCCCGTTAAGATCCATTTTTGAATTTGGATCCGTGAGGATCATAAAGTGCCCTTGCGGGGCCACACCATATTTCTTGTACAAATCAATAAAATAATTCATATGCGAGATGGTCTCAGCGGTTGTGCCGGATTTGGTCGCGATCACGAATTTGGCCTGTTTCAGAACGGCTTTGAGAAGATCTGTATTTGACTTCCCGGCGGCCTCAGGCTTCTTTCGCTCTTTGGCGACCATGGCATCCAAAATCCGTTCGATTCCGGCCGTATCCGTGGTCATGAGAGTGTGCAGTTTATCTTGAATATCCGCGCCGAACATATCCTTGACAGCGGCGACACTGAGCCCTGAACCGCCCATCCCGCAAAAGACAGCGTACTCAAAATTGTCCCTGATGTCATAAGCGTCCTTATTTACCTGTTCCAGCATTTTGGGGTCGCGTGTTATTTCCATCAACGCGTCCACCATCCATCCAAAACGATTTTCCTTACCATCAAAACCCAAAAGTCTAAACGGATTAGCTGTCAAGTTTTGTGCCTCTTCATGTGTCTTACCAAACATTTCGGTCATCGCGGATAAAATACCCGGCACCCGATTGTTGAGAATTTCATGCACCTCCGCTATCAGTGCGGCGTCTTTGGAAGGAGCAAAGGCATTGTTGGCGACGCCGACGATTGTGTCATACAACTTATTTCGCCTCTTTGGAGTTTCTAATGGGTAATTTGCCTCTATGAGATCCCTATTCAGACGCTTAATGTCCGGAAGGCTTAATTGTTGTCCCTGTTCTAGCCGACTAATTAAAGCCCCTGTATCAGCAGGCTTTTCTTGCATACCCATATATAAGTCTTGGAGTTCTAATAATTTATTCAATGATTCTATCGATGTGTTGGCATCAGGGACATTGATTCCGCCATTTTTCATGGCTTCTATTAAGGCCTCAGGAGTCATTGGGTCTTTAAATTCACCCACTTGAAATTCCAAAGAGCCCTTATTTCTATCCCTGACAACACCCATTTTAATCCCGGACTCATCAAAAATTTTGATCTCAATATTGTCCAAATTTGATCCCATCTCGCTTACACTCCCAACAGCCTTAATTGTAAAGTCTTTGAAAGCCTCTAAATGTTGCACGATGGCGCCGATGTTCTGCAGTTCAATAAAGATATCCACTGTTCTAACGCCCGTTTGTTGAAAGATGTTTTGGAATTTATCTGTAGGACTTATAGATCGGGTGTATTCCCCATGGGTTACTGATCCCCCGTCTTCCTTGACGACAAATAGTTTGCCTTCATATTCTTTGGCAAATGACATTTGATTCATCTGGTCAATGACATCCTTGAAAAGCGAAGAGACGAACACCGTTGCTCCGGACTTTAAAAGAGAATAAACGATATTAAGGCCATCCTGGTCCCGCAGGTCATTGACAATCACGGTCTTGCCGTTAAATACCGTTTCTTGACGGATAAGAACGGGGGTGGAAAGCATGGCGATGTCCGATGCTGACTTTTTTAATGCGTTCACATATAATTCACCCGCATTTAACGCTATCTTGTCCTTTACTTCTTCCACATAACCAGTATTGGCTTTATCACCAATTGTATTTCCTGTCCATGTAACCTGAATAGTGTTCTGATCTCCTCCCAACGAATCACCGACTTCTTGCTGTATCGGTTTTGGTAATTTTGTTACATCCCCTTTATACGTTTCTTCTCCAATTAATTCGTCGGTATTCTGCCAGGCCGTTCCCCCCGAAAAATACTTCTTCGGCATGACCTGTTGGGTTGCGGGGTCGTATTCTTCCTTGATATAGTCATAAACTCCCTTTTTAAAGGCATCGAGGTATTGCTGATAAATCTTTTCCTTCATTTGCTTATCTTCAATGTCAACACCTCTGGTCTTGTTCTTGTCTACATAAACCTGTCCTAATAAACTCTCTTTCAAATTCATCTTGTACCAGGTGGCCAGGATCATGGAGTTATAGATCTGCCGCAATGCCACGAAATTCTTGCCGGTGTTGACTTCCTTCTCGATTTCTGGAATGAGAACTTCACGAATCACAGGGGTTAGCTCTTTGCTGTTAGCTCTTTGCTCTTGTTGATCATGAGCTACGGGCGATGAGCTATGAGCTAAATAATCTTCTTCCAGCATAACCTTCAAATGGCTGGCAATAACAAACACGCTGTTCTCATGCTCATAAACAGCGGCGCGCTCCGGCACGATCCAGATTTTATTAAAGGTATTGAGAGGAATTTCCGTTGTCCCGAATTGTTCCTGGGCTTTCGCGTACACCCTTTCCCAAAAGGTTCTTCCTAATTCATCTTCCGGGTACATCATGGAGGCGGTCAGTTGTTTGAGGATATAATCCTGGGCAAGAAGATCACGGCCCATTTCGGTCTGGCTCAAGCCATCAGGAATGATCCGGTCTTCTTCATAGGGAGAAAGGTTGACCCAGAGTTCCTTTTCCGGAGTCGTTAAGGTAGCCAAAAAGTATTTAATCAGTTTGGTTGATTCTTGACTGAGTTCCATCCCGGATAACTTCGAATCACCGGTATCGACAATGAAATCAAACTCCAGTGGATTTTCCGGATGAAGCGTCATCCCCTTAACCATGACCGGCATATACCCTTCGCTGACAGGGATCATGGCCCCCGGCACCGGAAGGTTGATGGCGGTCTGCGGGATCAACTGAGCAAAAGCCTGCGGCGGGGTGAGCATACTGGATGTAAAACAAAACGCTACAAAAGTTGAGATAAACCGACGGGTTAAACTTCGACGACTTTGGGGAATAGGGGAAAACATATTTTCAATTATCCTCCGATTAATTCATTAAATCCTTGAAAAAAAGTTACTCCGCTGACGAGTCAGGCAGAATATATCTCTTCGCTCCATGGCCCCGGCTGGCATATTAGAACTCAACTGTTCTGCTGGTTGTTTCTCAGGCTGGTTATTTTCAGGAACAACTAGACCTAAGGTCAATGGCAAATTATAAATCGGCCTTACCCTGATGATAATCGGTATGATCCCCCCAATATTTAGCTGGTCTATGGGCTGCTGCCAAACAGGCAAGGCCACACCGTTTTCATCCCTCTTAATCTGCCAATCAAGAAATGCCGGATTAAGATCAATACCACCCTTTGTTTTAGGTGTCTCACCATTTCTGGAAGCTTCCTGGCCGATATTCGGAAGCCCCAAAGCTTTTCCTTGTGTAATGGCATCAGTAACAAATTGATCAATTTCCCCTTCTAAAGGTCTTTCGCCTTCATCCCATGGTCTTATATCTTTATTCTTTGAATCTAAAGAAGCAACCATAGCCCAATCCCTAGCTTTTGTCACGACTGCGTTGGCTGCTACAAGAGGGGCTAAAACATCTTCCTTCCCTTTGGGTACCGTTATTCCAGCCCCGGCAAGCAACGACAAAGCCATTGTATCGGTATCTAAAGGATTTGTAATCACACTTACCTTTACCCTTTCCTTGCCGATTTTCGTTATAGCATCAATGGCCTCCACCATGAGTTGTTGGGCCTCCGGTGGGGTCTTTTCAAAAATATTCTGATCAAATATACCCATTTCCAAATATGTCGGAAGGATTAACCCCTTGGCATCTTCCTCAAACATGGCAAAGGTATTTTCCGTAAGCCTTCGCGCATTAACAACAATCTTAACCATCCGGCCCGGACTGGCACTCTTCATGAGTGTATTAGCGATATCACCGGCTGTCGCAACCCCGGCTCCAGACTCGATGATCGCGCCTAATTGAACATCTACAGATCCCCTGATATCTTCTATCGCTTCCTTTAAATCAGGGACGAGTTCTTCATGTTGAATCTTATCGAAGTAACCATCTCTAATAACCTCAACTTCTTTGGCATTAGAAACAAACGGCAACAAAAGATCCACTTCTCTATATTGCTTTGCCTTGGCAGATTCAATAACAGCCCGTGCTATGGCAATATACAAAGGCGCACTGTCAAGAAAAAATACCCTTGAGCCACGTTTGGCAATTGCCGGGTTAGCTTCATGATATTTCTCAATTCTTTTATGAACTTCCTCAACGGATATATCCAATTTCTTAGATAAATTATTAATCGCTGTATTCTGATCACCCTCATTGGCGTAATGAAAAACAGCTCCCAGGTCGATATTAGGAAAACTGACCGCCGGACGAGACGTCCCCAAAACATCATGGCCGGGTAAATTCTCATTAAATAAAGTCAATAACCAAGCCGTAAATTTTACTAGATACTCTTTTTTCTTGTCCTTGTTATCTTCCAGCAGATATGCTTGTACGAGTCCCCTCGTTTCAGGAACCTCGGTCAAATATTTATCTGTTGTGATGATATCCACACCATCCATCCCTATAGATTCTTTGGAAAACGGTTCATCGGTAATAACCTTCACACCTGTTTTCTTAATTTCCTCGGCCCATCCCAGGATTGTTTTGAAATTCTCATCATCCTGCACGTCTGCCCAATCCATACCTATTGGCAAGGCAAAATTTAGATTGGCCAATAGATCCTTCTTGAGTTGCACCCTGTCATTGTTAACAACAAAGTTTTCTCTGAATTTCAGCACATGAAGCGCTGTCTCAAATTGTTCCTTCAAAGTGGCGGCAGAAATCATTTCTGCTATCTTTTCAAATGGCTGATTTTTTAATTTAACTTCTGGATAACCCTCTCCTAAATCTAATGGCTCTTTTTCTGCTGCCTGGGCCGCCGCGAAAATAGCGCCGGGAAGGGCCTTCGCGTTCCCACTCACAGAATTCATTCCGATCAATCCCCAGACATTGAGAATTGTTGTAGCATCAACCCCATGCTCACCGCAAACGCCAATCGGGATACCGGGGTTGGCTTTACGGGCCTCTCTGACGATCCTCTTGACAAACGGAACAGCCTCGGGCGGCAATGTAACAAACGGAGGATATTTAAACACCTCCGACTTTAAGGCATTGATTAAATATTCACGCAGATCATCCCGGCTGAAACCAAAAATCGATTGCACGAGATCGTTTGTACCAACAGAGAAAAATTTAGCACCCTTTGCGAGTTTTCCCGCGTTGACAGCACCGGCAGTAATCTCAATCATCGTCCCTATGGTGTTAAATTCATCTTCTTTTATACCCATCCTTTGGGCAACTTTATTAATCACGGCCTTTTGGTGCTCCAACTCACTTGGCCTACCCACCAAGGGCACCATTATCTCTAAATTTACAGAATATCCTCTTTCCCGCGTATTCCTCAAGGCCTTAAACATCGCCTCTGCCTGCATTTCAATCAGTTCAGGTTCAGCGATGCCCAGACGCACACCTCTTTTACCAAACATGGGATTTTTCTCTTTGGCTCGTTCAATATTTATCAATTCTTTAGTCCTGGTCATCTGATTTTTAAGAACATTTTCCTTCAATGAGAACGCATTGGCGTAAACTTTTAATTTGTCATCCAAGTTTAATTTTCTTGCATCTTCCGCATTCTTGATTTGCTTTCTCGTAGAATCTAATATTTTCTCAAACTCCTCACCTTTCACCAATCCCATACGAGCAATGGCCAACTCAATGGTCTTGTCATCTTCTCTCGGTAGAAATTCATGTATAGGAGGATCAACCAGCCTTACCGTCACAGGTTTGGCTTTCTCCTTGTTATTTAACGCCGCGATTTTAAATATTTGTTCAAAATCCACCTGCTGGCGAACAGCCAATTCCTTTAAAGCAGCTTGCTTGTCTTTAACTGATTCAGCGAGAATGAACCTTTGAAAAATAAGATCTCTTCCATGCTCAGAAAACATATGTTCTGTTCGAGCCAAACCTATTCCTTCCCCCCAGTATAAGGCACGCAGGACATCCAGAGGGGTTTCAGCGTTAGCTTTAACCTTTAATCCGCCTCTCCCGACCTTCTGCTCAATTGCCCAACTTGTTACCTCCATAAAATGTTGATAAAATACCTCATCTATTTTATCAAATTTTTCGTTTTCAAATTTAGCTACAAAATCCTTAAATAATTTATAATTCATCTTATATTCTGCTTTCAAAGCAACCTTAAGGTCGGGGTCTAAATCAGACATCTTGTCAACCGCGCCTATAGCTTCGTAATTCTCATCCCTCATTGTCTTTGCCTCATTTAAGGCAAGTTCGCGATCCCTTGCGGTCATAACAATGGAATCAATGACCTTCACTTTACCTTCATATGCCTCGCCGGGCTCACCTTTCCCGGTTAGACCATCAATAGAGATATAATCCCCTTCTTTTTTGACAATTTTTGTCCCATCTTTTAAAGTAAATGTAACTGTTCTATTGTGCATGTCGATCTCAAGGCTTGTATCCCCCACAATCGCAGGCCTCCCCATTTGACGAGCGACAACCGCCGCATGGGATGTCATATCTCCACGCGTTGTCAAAATACCTCGAGAGGCATACATTCCGCCCAAATCCTCAGGGGTAGTCTCCGGTCGAACAAGAATAGAAGGCACATTTTGTTCTCTCCATAGTATGGCTTTAGCTGAGGTTAAGGCAATCATTCCAACGCCCGCCCCAGGAGAAGCAGCCATGCCATTTTTAGATAACACCTTAGCTTTCTTCTTCTCCTCAGGATCAAGACGATCAGATAAAATTTGATTGGCAATCTCTTGAGCCGTTATCCTTCTGACTGCCTCTTCTTTGGTAATCAATTTTTCCTCAACCATCTGCCAGGCCAGTTCAAACTGCGCCTGGGATGTCCTCTTCGCGTTTCTCGTTTGGAGTAAATAGAACTCAGGTTCTCCTTGGAGATTTGTCTGAAATGTAAATTCTATGTCCTGGGCATCCTTGAAAACGACTTTTTCAAGATATTCGGCATTCAGGGCAAGATTCAGGGCCATGATCCGTTCGCGCTTTAAAAGTTCCTCATAAGGAAGGCCTTCTACTCTTCCGGCGACGACATCTTCCCCCTGGGTTTTAAATTGAAACCGGGCATTAAGACCTCCTCGTCCCGTTGCCACATCCCTGGAAAAGGCAACCCCACTGCCTGACCTGGCATCCTTATTCCCATAAATCATGGCCTGAACATTAACCGCGGAAAGAGTTTTTTCCAATTCAATATTGTATATTTTCCTGTACTCAATGGCCCGTTCATTAAACGTAGAGCGCATAACCGTAATGATTTCCTGTTTGATCTGTTCATAGGGATCAGCCGGAATCTCAAACCCCTTTTCTTTAATCAACTTTAAATATTTCTCAATAAGTTCTTTATTGTCTTTTACTGTAAGATCTTTCTGGTCCTTAATAGCTGGATTTACTTTTTTTCTTTCTGTGATTAATGTATCTAAAATAAGTTTAAACCCGGCAACATGGCCATGCTCATCATCTTCAATCCCAAAAACAGTGCGGCCATACATCTCAATGAAGCGGCGATAATTATCCCAGGCCAGAGCCTCGTTTCCCGTTGCTTTGATAAAAGCCATAACAGACGAGAGCGTTTGACCTGAATTAAGAATTGTGTCCATCATTCCAGGCATAGATTCAGCGGCACCGGACCGCACAGAGACATACAAAGGATCATTCACTGTGTCTCCCAGTTTCTTGCCGGTCTGTTTTTCCAAGAGATGAATAGCATCCATGGTGCGGGCCCATAACTCATCTGAAAGCACTTCCCCTTTTTCCTTCCAGAGACCCGTTTGTTCGGTGCTGACCGTGAATCCCGGAGCGGTTTGGGATTTGATTAAACCAGCTTCAATCTCCTCACGAGTGATTCCTCTTTTCTTAAGCCATGCTTCATCGTTCAAATTTTCCGAAAGCCACTTCTTAAAACCTGGCCCCATATTGGCGATATGGGCAACATTGGCACCTTTTCCCCCAACAACTTTTTTCATTTCTCTTGTAGCTCGAGGGAGTTCATCCCCATCTATACCAAAAAAAAAAATGGGAAAATTTTTCTCGTTGTCACTCATTTTTGTATTATGCTTCACGAGCAATGCTTGATCAAAAATCCCGTTTCCTTTTTGTTGCTCACCAACATTTTTTGAAATTAACGCAGGATCAGCGTCCTTACTGAAATCGCTCATCTTAACAGTCACAATTTGTGCTAAGTCAGGCCCTTGGCTAGTTAATGCTTGAACAGCACTTTTCCTGGCTTGGTCTGGAACTTCCGTCAAAGTGTTCAAAACATTAAAAACTTTGTTCATCGGCGCCCCACCGGAGAAATATTTCCTTGGAATAACTTCTTGAGTGGCAGGATCATAATCTTCCCGAATATAATCATATGCACCTTTTTTAAAAGCCTCAAGATATTGATCGTAGATCTTCTGGCTGACTTGCTTATCCTCCACATCAATACCTTTGGTCTTATTCTGATCAGCATAGACCCGATTTAGCAAACTTTGCTTTAAATTTATTTTGTACCATGCGGCCAGGATCATAGAGTTATATATCTGTCTAAGTGAAGCAAAATTCTTACCTCTATTGACTTCCGTTTCGATTTCAGGTATGAGCACCTCACGGACAACTTCAGAAGAAATACCGCTAATCATTTCAGCATCGCTGGTTTCTGAGACACGCATCCCCAACTTTTCCTCACCTAAATTTTTCTGCAAGGCCACATAATCTTCCTCTAACATTACTTTCAAATAACTATCAATGACATAGGCACTTTGTTCATGTTCATAAACAACAGCCTTTTGAGGAACAATCCAGATTTTATTAAATGTATTTAAAGGAATTTCTGTTGTCCCAAATTTTTCCTGGGCCTTTTGATACACTCTTTCCCAAAAAGTTTTCCCTAATTCATCCTCGGGATACATCATAGAGGAGGTTAATTGTTTCAGAATATAATCCTGGGCGAGAAGATCGCGTCCCATCTCGGTTTGACCCAAGCCATCGGGAATAATCCGGTCTTTTTCATAGGGAGAAAGGTTAACCCACAGATCTTGCTCAGGTACGGTTAAGGTTGCCAAGAAATATTTCACCAATTTTGTGGCTTCTTTTCCGAAAGCCTCTCCTTGTAATCCAGACTGACCCGGGTCAACAATAAAGTCGAATTCCATGGCATCATCTGGATTAAGAGTAATTCCCTTAATTAAAGTGGGCATATACCCTTCGCTCACCGAAAGCATAGTCCCCGGCACCGGCAGATTAATGGCGGTCTGCGGGATCAATTGGGCTAAGGCCTGCGGCGGGATGAGCATACTAAGTGAAAAATTAAAGGCAATAAGAGAAGATAAAATACGGCAGGTTAAACTTCTTTGTTTCTTTTTCGTGTAAATACTCATACGCTACCAACCTCCTGATGTGGTTCGAAAATAAATGTACTGGAATTTTACAAAATTCTTTACAACACTTTAATTTTGTAATAGTTATGACTTTAAAGATCAAGTATAAGGCAAGTCGAATATAAGAAAACGCTTTTAAACTGAGGAATTAGTGCAAAAATAACATATTTGTATCGATAAAACAAGGGGGGAGGTGGGGGAATTATAATATTTATATGGAATATTTTCTTAAACTCAACATTTCCAAAGTGTAATAATTCAAAGAAATCTTGAGTTTTTTACAGACCGGGGCTGTTAAACAACGATATTGGCTAATTTGCCGGGGACATAAATGAATTTACGTGGGGGTTTGCCCTGCGTAAATTCTTTAACTTTGGGATCGGAAAGGATGATTTGCCTGAGGGCTTCCTCAGTAATATCGGCAGGAACATCAAATTTGCCGCGGAGTTTCCCATTGACCTGGGCGACGATCTGGATTAAATCCTGTTTTAAGGCCTCTTCATCATGGGTTGGCCAAGCGGCGCGGCTAATACTTTCTTCTCGGGCTCCCATTTTCTGCCACAACTCTTCGCAAAGATGGGGCGTAAACGGGGACAAAAGAAGAATCATGGTCTGGATCGCGCGATTCAAAATTGTCTGTTTAACGGGATCTCTCTCATCCGCTTTATATTTGTCAATCTTGTTCAACAAGATCATCAAACCACTGATCGCCGTATTGAATTTAAACCCTTCACTGAGGTCCTGAGTGATCTTCTTGATGGCAGCGTTTCTTTCGCGTTCCAACTCTTTGTCTTCCTGATCCATTCTCTCCGCCGAGACTTGTTGATCGTTAGGCCTAAAGCGATTCCCGGCGCAGAGCCAGACGCGATTGAGAAATTTCCAGGCGCCGTCAATGGCGTGATCATTCCATTCCAGTTGTTCTTCCGGCGGCGCCGCGAATAAAATAAACAGTCGTAACGCGTCCGCGCCGTATTTTTCAATAATAGAATCCGGATCGACGGTATTTCCTCTGGATTTCGACATCACTTCCCCGTCTTTCAAAACCATTCCCTGCGTTAACAGACGGATAAAGGGTTCGTCACAATCAATCAGACCAATATCTTTAAGAAATTTTGTGAAAAACCGTGAATACAGAAGATGCAGGATCGCGTGTTCGATGCCGCCGATATACTGATCCACCGGCATCCAGTAAGAGGCCTGCTTTTTATCAAAGACTTGGGTCTCATCTTTCGCCGAACAGTACCGCAGATAGTACCATGAAGAATCAAAAAAGGTCGCCATAGTGTCTGTCTCCCGGCGGGCAGGACCTTGACAACGCGGACATGGCACATGAACAAATTCCGGGCAGTGATTCAGGGGACTTCCCCCCTCGCCGGTAATTTTCACGTTCTTCGGTAATTCCACAGGCAATTGCTCTTGCGGAACAGGGACAAGGCCGCATCGGTCACAATAGATAAAAGGAATCGGCGTCCCCCAGTAACGCTGACGCGAGATCAGCCAATCCCGCAGACGCCAATGGACGGTCATTTGTCCCATCCCCTGCGTTTCCATCCACCGGCCGATCTTTTCTATGGCCTCCCGGCTAGGCACTCCGTCGAATTGGACGGAATTGATCAATAGGCCCTCGCCTTCATAGGCGCACGTCAACTCATGAACGGTTATATCCGGTTGAGCAGGGTCCTGAATCACCATCCTCATCGGCAGATGATGTTCTTTGGCAAACAAGAAATCACGCTGATCATGCGTGGGAACTGCCATGATGGCTCCGGCCCCATATTCCATCAAGACATAATCGGCAATCCAAACAGGCACTTCTTCTTTGTTGGCCGGATTGATCGCATGGCGTCCGGTGAACATCCCTTCTTTTTTCTTATCACCGGCGGTCCTCAAATTTTTATTTTCAGCCTTTACCTTCTCAATAAACCGCCTTATCTCCGGTTCCCGCGGGACGCCGCTGATGAGTTTATCCACCAGAGGATGTTCCGGAGCCAAAACCACATACGTGGCCCCAAAGATCGTGTCGGGCCTGGTGGTAAACACCGTAATTTTCTCGTCGAAATCCTTCAATTGAAAATACATATTTACGCCACGACTCCGGCCTATCCAATTTTCCTGCATGGCAATCACGCGCTGGGGCCAATGATCCAATGCCTGAAGGTCTTCCAACAATTTTTCTTTATATCCCGTGATCTTTAAATACCATTGATCCAGGTCTTTTTGCCCGACCTCGGATTTACACCGCCAACATAACCCATTAATCACTTCTTCGTTGGCCAATGTCGTCTCACAACCGGCACACCAATTCACGGAAGAGGCCTTCTTGTACGCCAAACCGCGCTCATACATTTTTAAAAAAATCCATTGGTTCCAACGATAATACTCCCTGTCACACGTGGCCAGCTCTCGACCCCAATCATAGGAAAATCCCATCCGTTTCAATTCCGCGCGCATCTGGTCAATACAACTATACGTCCACTCAGCCGGATCTACGTTGCGTTTAATAGCCGCGTTTTCCGCGGGTTGACCAAAGGCATCATATCCCATGGGATGAAGCACGTTGAATCCCTGCATCATCTTAAAACGGGCAATCACATCGGCAATCGTATAATTGCGCACATGCCCCATATGGATTTTTCCTGAAGGATAAGGAAACATCTCGAGGACATAATATTTTGCCTTCGAAGAGTTTTCGCTGACCCGAAAGATCTTGCGTTCCTCCCAGATCTTCTGCCATTTCTCTTCGATTTTCTTTATTTCTTCTGTTGTATAAACCGTTTGTGTCATTTTGTTTTTCTAAAATCAACCTCTGCGGGTGATCGCCCCCTATTCACTAAGACTATACGCTCCTCGTGAAAATAAAGAAGCTGTATTTGCTTAAGAACCGATAAAGACTACTAAGCATAATACAGCTGTTTGGTGCGACGCAATGAACCTAAATGTTCGATGATACCTGCATGTTGGCGCTGGAGAAACATACGGCGTCTTTTTTGTGAACGATCACATCGGGAGATTTGAGCCCGTGATTTTCAACCGTCATGGAATGATAATTGGTCTCAATCTTGTAATAATCAAATCCCCTTTTGAAAAACTGCTCATCGGTTTTTCCAGGTTTAAAAAACTTCCAACAAAACGCCTTGGCTTTTTTAATATCAAATTCTCGGCAGCAATAGACATCAATGGAAATAAAATTCTTTGGGGAAAGGGTATGAATCACGATTGAACTCTCGATTAAGGGAACCCATCCTGAAAGACCAGCCTTATCCGGGAATCGGACTTCATCACTGCGAAATATGTTCGGCGGGGCCTGCTTTTCCATACCCAGATGGCCCACGATTTCATCGAGAAAATTATAACAAAGCTGTAAATCATCGCAGACACCTTCTTTGCAATCGTAGAGATCCAAAAGAAGCTGGTACCCAAAAACAGGATTAGTCATATTTTGTTTAGTCATGTCCTTCTTTCTGCCCCGTCGGTAATTGGGGCCGTAAACAAAATGTTTAACTGAAAACTTTCCCCTTAATCCATTCTTTAGAAACATTGACAGTTTTTTATACTATAAAAGAATATTGAATTCCACAAAAATTTATAAATACTTCCTTCCATTTTCTTCTCATTAGAAAATTCGCGGCTGAAACGCGTTATCTTGCATAAAAGAAGTTCCCTGTTGACTGTATAAAATCGCGGCTCTCTGCAAAATTTTCTCGGAAACTCCTTCATGACCCAACGCTTGGAGCGATAATCCCCAATAATGTGTTGCATCCGCATCATTCTGATTTCTTTTGACGCCTTCCTGAAGAAAAAAAGCCGCTTTCGCGAATTCCTTTAATTCATAACAGGCCAATCCGGCATAAAAATAAAAATCATCCCCTTCATCCGCCTCTAATTTCATACCCTCAATGGCATAAAATAGCATTGGAGAAAAGCGCTTCGTGTAATAATGACTTAAAATTAATAGAATCCTGGCGTCGTGGTATCCGTCTTTTAATCCCTCCTCTAGGGCGTCGCCCTTGGTGACTGACAGCATTTGCTGATAAATCTTAGAAGAGACGGTTAACTTTAAAGTTTCTGTTGGATGAGTCGCCACCGCCCCTCTTAAAAGCTCAATCGCTTTTTCATACTGACCGCCTCGAAAATAGATCCCACCGAGATTATATTGAAACCAAAAAATATTTGGCCCCAAGTAGATCGCTTTTTGATAAGAAGAGATAGCTTCCTCCCCTTGTCCCTGACGATACTGCCAAAATCCCAACAAGGCATGTGCCTCGGCCAGCCAAGGCATAAATTCAACAACTTTTCGGTAATATTCTAAATATTCCATTCCGTTCAACTGATCAATCCTCTGGCGTGCCGTCAATGAGTCATCAGAATTATTAATCTCCGGCATCCAAAGATTTAAAATCTTCAACTTCGCCTTATATTTCACGCGCTCCCGCTCTTTAAGGATGTGGGATATAAGAAAATTATTACGCAATCTTTTCTTGATTCCATCTTTATGAACAATTATGCTGGTGGCTAATAATATAAAAATACCTGCGCATCCGATCGCTACCCATCGCAAAAAAAACAACTGTTTCTTCATGACTAAACTCCTACTCCACAAATTTTCAGCGTTGAGAAAAGATTTTCAATCCGAGAGGGAAATCGTACGTGTCCGCAAGCATCATATCTGACAACAAATCGAAAGCAAGGGAACATTTTCTTATCCTACCTGCCTTTCTAATTTCCTTTCTTTATTTATTCTATTTAGCCTGCACCACCCAAATGATCCTCTTCCACGACGCCATCGGCTACGAGTATCTAGGTTCCATGATTCATACCGATGGCTGGATACATTATTTTAAAACCGGCCCTCACCGTGAGCCGGTTTATCCATCAATGATAGCCCTGTCCATGCATCTTGGCGAAAGACTTTCTCTCCCTTATCAGTTTATTCAAGCCCTCTTGCAAATAGGCGTTTTATTAGTCACGCAAGTATCCGTTTTTGTTTTATTAAGAAAATTGCGCGTAAACAACTTCCTAACTTCTTTAACCATTCTTTATCTTAGCTTCTCGCCGGCGATTGTTAATTCAGCGTTGATCCTCTATTCAGAAATCGCGACTTATCCTTTGGTTCTGATGATCATCCTCTTATCAGACGCGCTCTGGCGCAAACTCCAGATACAAAAGCCCCACTCGCCCGACGGACATTTCCTTCGCGTTATCGTTCTTGCTTTATTATTAGGTGTCTTTTCGGCCCTTTTAACCTTTACCAAAGGAATTTTCGAACTTGTCCTCCCTTTATTTCTTTTACCCTTTGCCTGCCTAACGCTCAAAGCATTCTTTCAAAAGAAGCCGGCTTTTTACATTTCCCTGCTCGCGTTCTTCACGTTGGCCGTCACTTTTTATACACCGCTTCTTTTATATAAATCCGCGAACCAGAAATATAACGGCCATTTCACTTTAACAAACCGCGGTTCTTGGGCCTTGTACGGGAATTTAGCCAGACGAGCTGAAAAACTTACTTCCAAACGGTTCTTGTCCGCCCTGGCCTACACGGCCGGTGTAGACGTCTGCCAATCTCTCTTTGACAAAGAATCCTGCGCCTTTTGGTCCTACACCACATCCGATGACATCGCCTTTAAAAAATTAGATGAATTATATAAAATCCCTCTCAATAAAGACGCCATCGATCCCACCCTCGTGAAACTCGCCATAGCCCAATGGTTATCTCGTCCCTTTCAATCCTTACTTCTGATGGGCGTAGAAAGTCTTAAAATGTTCTTCTGGGAATTTATGTCCATGGCCTACGTCGTCTATCCCGATGGCGTCTCCACGATCCTCGAGTCTCCACTATATAAAAACAGCTTATGGTTTATAATGTCTTTCCTCACTTTTCTGGCCATTCTTTATCTCGTTAAATTTTTGTGGTTTTCCCAGAAAAATATTTCCTATCGCCCCAAACCCCAGGACAAGCCTTCAACAATTTTATTTTTTATCTTTTGGTTCATCGCTCTCTACAGCGGATGTCACTCCCTGTTCTTTGTTTTGCCAAGATATGTATTCCCTCTCGTTCCCATCTATCTGATCCTAATCGCTTTCTTCCTGGAAAGAATCTTTTTTGGGCTCACGAAAAAAGGCGACGTCAACCATCTTCCAGATAGCTGACGCCGCCTTTAAAACACACCTTGCCAATAAACAGACAACACGAGTTTTATTTAATTCGAACAGGCCGGCAACGTATAAATACAGAGAAATTCTTGATTTATTTTGGCTCGATAATTTTTAAATAAAGAGCGTCCTCTGAATCTAATCTGAACGAAACGAAGACATCTACCCCTTCAAAAACCTTGGCTAATTGAGAAGGATTCACTTGGAAAATTCTCTCCTGGGCACCTTCCTTGACCGTTATCTGACTTCTCTCTCTATCAATCAAAACCACCTTTCCTATCATCCTCCCCAAATCACGTCTGAATTGGGCTACAGCCGGGCCCATAAAACCCATAATCAATACGATGATTAAGACCCCCACAACGTTCTTTGTTCTCACGGAAATACCCTCCTCCCTTAAAGAGAAATAATCTGAAAAATACCTTTCCGTATCATCATCACGGCGATGGCGGCTAAAAGCAAGGCCATAATTTTGGACAAAGCCCTGGCGCCGTTCTGTCCTAAAATTTTCATTAAAAAATCCCCGCACAAGAAAACAAGGCCCGCAAATAAAATATTCAGCGTCACAGCCGCCAACGTGGCCAATGCTCCATACACCTCAATAAGCATGAGGGCGCTTGTCAACACAGCAGGCCCGACCACCAGTGGAACTCCTAAGGGGACACTCCCTAATTCATGGGCTGGTAAACGCTGTTTTTTATCCGGTTGAAGCAAATCCATAATGGCAATACAAAATAGAATTCCTCCTCCAGCGATCATAAAATCAGACATGGTGATCCCCAGATAACGAAAAATAACCCGGCTTAAACAGATAAATCCGATAGCCACCGCCAGTCCCGTCCATAAAAACTGTAAAATAATTTTTCGTTTTTCTTGTTGGTTCAATTCCCGCGTCCATGAAACATAGATAGGTAGAACGCCCAAAGCATCAACGGCAACAAAAATTGGTATCGCGGCTAATAAAACATTTTTCAATAGCATGATCTAATCTCCAAAACAGGTTCCCACCGAACGTGCTGTTCGGATTAATAGATTCTCCGTCGTTATCCTCCGTACTCCGCCAGCCACCTCTTGCAAGGGCACAGGGATCAGTTTATCACACACGACCCCAACCATGTGACCAAATTCCCCCCTCACCATCATATCAACCGCGGACACTCCAAGACGCGTAGCCAGGATGCGGTCAAAAGCTGTGGGGGTGCCGCCTCTCTGAAGATGTCCCATCACAACGGCCCGCGTCTCAAGCCCCGTCATCCTTTCAATCTCATCTCCTAAAACAAAACTAATCCCGCCCAGTCGAACAGGTTCAGCGCTATCGCGCACGATTTTCTTAACCACCACTTCGCCGCCTTCCGGCTTTGCCCCTTCCGCGACGACAATGAGACTAAACCTCTTTCCCTTTTGACTTCGCTGTTTAACTCTCTCCACAATACGCTCGATACGATAGGGAATTTCCGGAATAAGGATAATATCCCCGCCGCCGGCAATCCCACCATGAAGGGCAATCCAGCCGGCCTTTCGCCCCATGACCTCCATAATCATGATCCGGTGATGGGACTGGGCTGTGCTATGAAGCCTATCGATCCCTTCAGTGACAATTTCAACCGCTGTATCAAAACCGAAAGTAATATCCGTGCCCAGGATATCATTGTCAATCGTTTTGGGGACACCCACAATAGGGATTCCATCCTGATAAAGGCGATGAGCGATCGTCAATGTACCGTCCCCACCGATGCAGACAAGGCCATCCAAACCCCATTGTTTAAAATTTCTAATAACCTCTTGGGAACGGTCTTCAAACTTAACCTGACGTCCTTGAGAAACAATATATTTGTAGGGATCGGCCTTGTTGGATGTCCCCAAGATCGTACCGCCTAAGGTTAATATCCCCGAGACATCATCATAAACCAACTTCCTCAACCGATTATGAATAAGCCCTTCATAGCCATCCTCGATACCAAACACTTCAAACCCATGCTCGATGATAGCCTTCTTCGTTACGGCTCTTATAACGGCATTAAGCCCGGCGCAGTCTCCCCCGCCAGTAAGCACAGCGATTTTTTTCTTTCTCACAATACCCTTCTCTCTAAATTTTATGCCATTTTACTTTATACCCAATTTACTCAAGACCCACATCATCGGGCACCAGTTCGTGAAAGCAGACTGAAGCAAATTGAGGCCGACAAAGGCCGTAAACCACAACCACGCCGGATGGACAAAATGCGCCAAAAGCAGACTGAGCAAAATAAAACTGCCTGCAATCCCCCTTAAAACTCTTTCCATATTTATCACCTCCTCTCTTTTTTATTGTACCCATTTTTTTTCATAAAACAACATACCAATTAGTGGATAAATTTCTATTGAGTAAAAATACATATTGTAAAACGACCCAAAAAAGGTTATTTTTAACTCGGACTCCTGATAAAATTCTTTAAACGCTTTAGTATTAAAATGAAAGAGGTGGGCGATGAGACCGAGCAAAGCAATATTTATTTCAATTATGACACTGTTTTTGCCCCTATCGTCGATTAACGCGCAGGGAGAATCAAGCGCCCCAGAATTAACACAAGCGTTCGCGGAAGCTATCAAAACAAAAGACACCGCAGTTATAAAAGCAATCTCTGATCAAATAGCTAAAAATGACTCCGCCATTAATTACATGGAAAATCATGACCCTGATCTTTATTTATTGTATAAATCTTTTAGTCTCACCCAAAGAATTGAAAACCTGCAGGAGGGAGTTCAGGTGAAATCGGTTATCCCTGAGAAATCTGTCACACCCAAATCCATTGAAAGCAACAAACGGACCAATAGAGAGACCACAAAAAAATACCCCAATCAAGATCGCGGGTCTAACAGGAAGGTTGCCATTGATTTTCCCAATCAGGATCGCACTTCTAATACCATCCTTATGAGAAACTCCAAGAATCAAGACCGCGCCGATAATCGGGAACGCATCAACGCTAGAAAACGATAAAAAAAGATTGTTCTGGGGGGCAAACCTATGCGTCAGTCTGTTTTAAACACGGAGGCTTTAGGCAGGATCGAAGGAATTCACCAACTATCCACTAGATATAATCAACAGGTTGAGAAACCTCATCAACAACAGCTTTTAGAATTAATACGAAAACATATCGATGAAATTGAGGAGCTCTTTAAGAAAAATGACCCTCACGCCATCATTGAAACAGGCGACCTTTTAATATTGGGCTTTGAGATTTTATTGGAAAACCGCGCTTCGATAGACGCGGTTCTTCTACGTTGTTTTCAGCGTTATGAGACTAAATTATCCATTCTTTTAAAGAATGAAAAAATGTAGTGAACGGACGCCTTTTACGTCCAAGGTAAATCCAGGCAGTTTTTTCAAAATACCCCCAAGAATCAACTTCTGAACTCGGCGAATAAATCCGTACTCAAATAGCGCTCGCCGGTGCTGGGAAGGATGACAACCATAAGTTTACCTTTATTTTCTTCTCGTTTAGCCACTTTGAGGGCGGCACAAACAGCCGCGCCTGATGAAATTCCGGCTAAAACACCTTCTTCCCTCATCAATCTTTTGGCATACTCAAAAGCTTCATCATTTTCAATCTGAATAACTTCATCTATCATTTTTGTATTTAGAATTTTTGGAACAAAACCGGCGCCGATCCCTTGTATTTTATGCGGTCCGGGTGATCCACCGGAAAGGACGGGTGATCCTTTAGGTTCAACGGCAATGGCCTTAAATCCGGGTCTTCTTTTCTTAATGATCTCACTGACCCCTGTGATCGTTCCTCCAGTCCCGACGCCGGAGATAAGAATATCCACTTTGCCGTCCGTATCGGCCCAAATTTCTTCCGCGGTTGTCTTGCGATGGATCTCCGGGTTCGCTGGATTCTCAAACTGCTGGGGAACAAAATAATTAGTATCCGATTCTGCCAGCTCTTTGGCTTTATTAATAGCCCCCTTCATGCCTTCATGGCCCGGCGTCAAAATTAAATTAGCCCCAAATCCCCTCAAAAGGGCTCGCCTCTCTAAACTCATGGTCTCAGGCATTGTCAGGGTTAATTTATAACCTTTTACGGCGCAGACAAAAGCAAGGGCTATGCCGGTATTACCGGAAGTGGGTTCCAAAATAATTGTTTTTCCTTTAATAATCTTCCCTTCTTTTTCAGCAGCCTCAATCATCGCAAGTCCGATCCTATCTTTGACAGAGCTAAGCGGATTATAGGCCTCTAATTTCAAAACAATATCAGCGTAACAACCTGTATTGAGTTTATTTAATCTCACCAAAGGTGTCTTACCTATTAATTCCGTAATATCTTTTGCAATTTTCATACCTCAGCCTCCCTCTTGGTTTAATGGCTTGGAATTTGCCAGAGAATGATTGAATAGGACCTCAAACATTTGAAATGCGTTGCGTTCAACGACGTGGGGGATTATAACATCGCGCGATTTCTGATGTCAATCTTTAATACCTTTATGGAAGGGATCGCGCTTCTATCCGCACGCGTTGTCTCTGTTTCTTTGTTTCTCCGCCCAATACTTCTTTAGAAAAACCATTAAAACAGATATGGCGGCTGGTGTGACACCCGAGATGCGGTGTGCCTGACCCAAGTTGGCTGGAGAAAACTTTTTCAGCTTCTGCCGGATCTCTACGGAAATGCTTGGAACCTGATCGTAATTAATATCCTGCGGTATCTTTATGTTTTCAATATGTTTAAACCGTTCCACTTCTTTCTTCTGACGCAGGATAAACCCTTCGTACTTAATCTCATATTCAATCTGGTCAATAATCTCACGGCTGAGGTCTTTGAGCTGGCTATTATACGAAGCTATTATTTTATAATTGATTTCCGTCCGTTTGAGAAGATCACTTAATAAAATCGGCTGCCTGAGCGGGCTACTCTTATATTGTGGAAGGTGCTTATCCAGGGGATGGCCGGGGTAAATACGGGTGGTCTTAAGATGCTGAATTTCCTTTTCAATCAACTCATATTTCTTGTTAACTTTTTCCCACTCCATCTCATTCAATAAGCCCAATTGATACCCATAGCCGACTAATCGCCTGTCCGTATTATCCTCTCTCACTATGAGCCTGTGCTCGACGCGGGAAGTAAACATGCGGTATGGCTCATCCGTCCCTTTTGTCGTCAAATCATCAATTAAGACCCCTATATAGGCCTCATGCCGGGCAAGGACAAAAGGCTCCTGTCCCTTAACTTTTAAAGCGGCATTGATACCCGCCATCATTCCTTGAGCCGCGGCTTCTTCATAACCGGTCGTCCCGTTGATCTGCCCCGCCAGAAATAACCCCCTAATTTTCTTTGTCTCCATATGGACAGTCAATTCCGTGGGCGGAACCACCCCGTACTCTATGGAATAACCAGGTTGAATGATTTCAACATGTTCTAATCCTTTGATGGTTCGGACAAACGCCTCCTGAACGTCCGTCGGCAAACCAGTTGAAATACCATTAGGATAATAGACATCTGTATCCAAACCCATGGGTTCTAAAAAGACTTGGTGACTCTTCTTATCCGGAAACCTCTTCAACTTATCTTCTATAGATGGACAATACCGTACCCCCGTAGCCTGAATCTGGCCGGAATACATCGGTGAAAGATGCATATTTTTGTGGATAATCTCTTGCGTTCTTTCATTGGTAGCTGTGATATAACATAGCATCAATTTTTGATCCTTGGGGATAAACGGGGTACGGAAAGAGAACGGGACAGGAGGATCATCCGAAGCCTGCGGTTCTAAGTGAGAAAAATCAATAGTCTTGCCATTTAAACGCGGTGGAGTTCCTGTTTTAAAAGATACCAGCTCAAATCCAAGTCCTTGAATATTTTCTGCCAGTCTCGTCGCATTAGGCTCCCCTACACGGCCTCCCGGCGTAATCGTTGACCCAACATGAATGCGGCCATTAAGAAAAGTCCCCGTAGTGATAACCACCGCCGGACAACGGAACTCCTCCCCCTTCTCTGTTTTAATTCCAGTAATATTGTTATTGCGGACTAACAGCTCTCCAACTTTGGCTTCCAGAATATCAAGATGATCTTGTCGGCGCAGAACACTTTGCATATACAATTTGTAACGTTCCTGATCGGATTGACACCGGGAAGACCTCACCGCCTGACCTTTAGAGGCGTTAAGCTGACGGAACTGAATCCCTGTCCTATCCGCCGCCAGTCCCATCTCTCCACCGAGACAATCAATCTCTTTAACAAGTTGCCCCTTGCCGACACCTCCAATAGCAGGATTACAACTCATCTGTCCAATGGTCTCAAAAAAAAGCGTGACCATAAGCGTTTGACAGCCCATACGGCTAGCGGCTAAAGCCGCTTCAATGCCGGCATGCCCGCCGCCAATGACGATAACATCATATTCTGATTTCATAGCAATTCCCGCCATTCCTTACAAAAAATCTTCCCAAGGAATAAAATTTATTTAAAAATTTTAGGTTTTAAAATACAGCTAAATAGAGTGTTTGTCAACTTGCAGATCAGAGGAGAAGATTAATGCTTAGGAGCAGCGGCAGAATCTCTAATGACTAATTCCGGCTGGAAAACTTCGCTCTTAATAGATTGGCTTTTTCCCGAAATTATAAAATTCAATCGGCGGACAGCTTCCTCAGCCATTTTAAAAAGAGGCTGACGTATAGTTGTCACGGCTACAGGCCCATATAAACAGGCAGGATTGTCATCAAAACCAATAACAGAAATATCGTTCGGGACTTTCATTCCTTTTTCTAAAATAACCGCAATAACCTCTAAGGCCATTTCATCACTGGCGGCAAACACGGCTGTCGGCGGATTTTTTAATCCTAAAAATTGTTCTGCGGCAATACGCGCGCAGCGCCTCGAATAATCGCCATGATAAATATATTCTTTAGGAGGCGGCATATTTTTTTTCTCCAAAAAATCTCTAAACCCTTCTAAGCGCTGAAGCCCGGACTGAGTATTCATCTCACCGGTCACCGTGGCGATTCTTTTATGACCGAGACTCACTAAATAATCCGCGGCCATTTTCCCGCCCGCGTAATTATCAATAGCAATATATCCAACATCTAAATCATCGACCTTATTATTAATAACGATACACGGGGTTCCCGTGGCTAAGGCCGCTTCCACCTGTTTACGGTTCTCAATAATATCGGCAAAAATGATTCCACCCACGTTACTCGCATTAAGCGGATTAAACCCATTGGTGATATGGAAGACCATATCCAGCTTCAACGTTTCACAGGAATGTCCGACCCCGCGAATAATTTCAATAGCGTAAAAGGAATGAAATATCCCTGGATACCCCGGCATGACAAGACCGATGGCATTATTAACCCCCCTCGCCAACCTCTGGGCGCTGACATTCGGTTTAAATTTTAGAAAGGCAATGGCCTCTTCGACTTTCCCCCGGTTCTTATCGGAAACCGACGGAACGTTGTTTAAAACGCGGGAAACCGTTGTGATGGAAACTTTGGCGCGGTGGGCGACATCCTCTATGCTGATTCTTTTCTTATTCATTTACTTGTCTGTTTTCTTGAATAACGACAAAAACGGGGAAGGATTTTTATGAAATTTACTTTACCGAATCACCCGCTTGGATCTTGGCCCGTTGATCTTTGATATCGGCCGCGGAGATATCTTTTCTGACCTGAATAACTTCAAGACTGGCGATGTATTCAGAACCGCGGTAAACACTTAAAGTGTCACCCGTACGAATTCCTGAACTCTCTCCGAGATCAACAATAATAAATCTATTTTCTTCATTCACGCTGATGACATTACCATTAAAACCGGGTGCGGACATACCCTGATCAAGTTCAACCGCGTCTTCACCGCCGCTTGAGCTGACAACAATCGGCGGTAATTCGACGGCATTAGAAGAGGGCGTTGCAGCCTGAGCCGATTGGACCGTCTTATCTAAACTATCTTTTATTTCCCAGATTTCATCAATCTTGCTTTGAATCAATGTTTCTGTCCCGGAAAGCTGGTGCTCCATTTGTTTCTTTTCCTCTGCTAAACGAACAATAGATTTTTCAAGCGCGGACTTAGTCGTGGCAAGTTGTTTTAATTGATTACGCAACTCAGTATTTTCCGTATTAATTTTTTCAACTGTATCGTTGGCAAATTTCTTTTCATTTTTAGCTCTTGCTACTTCCAGGGATAGTTTATTTATTAAGTCTTCCTTATATTTTATTTCACGATCAATATCTTCCTTGCTATGATTTAATGAATCCAACTCCAACTGTATGTCAGTATTGGTTTGTTTTAAATTAACAATTTCCAATGTCTTCTGGGACAACTCTTCTTTCAAATTCTCCAATTTCACTTCAAGAGAAACTTTTTCTCTCAAAACAGAAGCCCAATAATTCTCATCAGCATTGAGCGAAGCACTCGACGCACTTTCCATTTCTTGAGGTTCAGAGAAAGATGCGGCGGCAACTGTGTTTTGTGCCGCTTGAACGGAATTAGCCGCTTCTTCAGCCTTTTGTTTATAATGCTCCTCTAACTGGAGGACCTGCTCATCCAGGCCATCTTTTTCCCTTTGAAGTTCTTCAGCCCTTCTTTTATAATCGTCAACTTCACCGGTTATTCTGTTGACCTGCGCTAAATATTCATCGGATTTGGCTTCTGCTTCTTCCAGTTTTTTCTTGATAGTAGAATTCAGCCCTTCGATATCCTTTATTTGATCCTGCAACTTTTTAACTTCCAAAATCCTATTTTCTTCCCGTTTTTGCGATTTTTCTAACTCCTGCTGAAGAACCGCCTTTTCTTTTTCTATACTTTGCTTCTTGAATATAATATATCCCGCAAAACCAAGGCTCGCCATGAGAAGAAGAATAAGAATACCAACACTCAGCCTTACAGATTTTGACATAACGCCTCCCCTTTTATGAAATGAATTAGTAGAAATATAACAAACTATATATTTTAATACAAGCACAAAACTGTTTTTTTGCGGAAAAGATTTGATCTGACGGGATAAATTATTCCCGCCGATGGAAGAATGATATTGCGTCGCAATTTCTTAATAATGAAAAAACCACGGAAGGAAGTACTACGGATTCCAAAAGCAAAAACGCAGGTCATCCTATTACTGACTTCTGTACAAGAAATAGAATGTAGAAGTATTTTATTATTCGCTCAGACGTCTATAAATCCAAGTATCTATTCAAATTTTATCTCATCTAAATAAAACATGCACGCGTCAGGATTCGCTTCTTCACTTGTCGACCAAGCAAATCCCCCACTAATGTAAGTTAAATCTTTTCCTCTTAAATCAATTGTATATTTGCGCCATTCGCGACTTAAAATAACCGGTCCAATAGCGGCCGTGTCTGAATCCGAAAAATCCCCTGTAATCCCGCCAACTGTAAATTCCTGGATTTTTTCCCCGCCCTTTTCACCCCTAGCCCAAAATGTCAATTTCTCTGCCCCGGTTAAATTATACCCGCCCTTCTTCTTGCCCCAATTATTAGGTGGATTAAGCCAATATATACCCGCCCATTTCTGATTTTGTCTTGAGCATTCAACATCAAAGGTGATTTTCATGCACGTCTTTCCCGCCTGACAATTTTCTCTCCAAGTATCGTCCAAAGAAATACAATTCCCATTAGGCATAAAACCTGAAGGAATATAATGGTTTTGTGAAAATCCTTTATCCATAAAAATATAAAAGGGATGAAAAAGATTATTTTGAAGAGACGGTTCGTTTATTCGAGAATCGTCATAACCACTGTATGATGTTTGCTTTTCTAGAAGACCTTGTTTCTTAGTATCTGCTTGTGAAAATGCCGCGGGATTTTCCTTTTTTTCGCAACCCAGTAAAGCGAACAAGACAACCATCAACCAAACCCACAATAATTTCATGTATATATGCCCTTTCTTCGGAAAATAAAAACAAATAATATACCCCAGTTTCTTTAGGAGAATGGGTCTCTTGGGAACAAACGCAACAAAAAACCTGCTTAACGAGACATTCTGGATTTGTTGATAAATGATGCGCCCCGTCATATATCACAGACGGGGCGAGTGGATGAGAATTCCCTTATGTTATTTCTTAATGAAAACTATTTCTTTTCAGAAGAAACAACTATTCATTTTTAAATCGACTAATCAAATTTCTCCTAAATCATCAATGGCCTGTTGCGCAGCCTCAGCCGGTTTCCAGAACCAACCTTGGGGATCCCAGCATTGAGCATAAAAGAATTCATCTACCAATTTCTTATAGGCTTCCTTAGCTTCTGTCAATTTTCCTGCCTTCTTTAAAGCCTCTCCTTTTATGTATAAAGCTGTCCCAACATCATTTAAAGCCCAATAGCTAAAAATCTTTTCATTAGATTCCCAAGGATATTCAGTCAAAGATTTCTGCATTTCTTTAGCCTGTACTTCATAAAGTTCTAAAACTTTATCCGTATAGATGGATACCTCTTCAGGTCCTTTGGAAGACAAGGTCTTCCAAGCCTGACCGACCAAGAAAGAAGAGGAGTAATCTCCAAAATCCACGGTTGATCCAGACTCCAACATGGCCAGTTTCTCTTTAGCCGCGTCTGCCGGCTTCCAGAACCATCCATGCGTATCCCAAGTCTGACCGTAAGAATACTCATTAATCAACTTTTTATAAACTTCTTTGGCTTCATCAATCATATTAGCCTTGCGATACGCTTCTCCCTGAATAAACAAACTGGTGGCCACATCATTTAGAGCCCAATAACTAAAAATCTTCTCATTCGGTCCTTGTGGATATCCCGTAAGCTCCTTCTGCATCTTTTGGGCCTCTCCCGCATAGAGCTCGAGACATTTGTTTGTATACGCCAAGACTCCTTCGATATCGGATTGGGCTAATGCTCCCCAAGCCTTTGTCGTCAATGTTTCCGATCGGAAGTCTCCAAAATTATACGCTGCCGCTACAGGCGATGACATCCAGCCCATGCTCAGCATACACAAGCATAATACTAAAATAATTCTTTTCATCTTTTTCCTCCTCCTATATTTGGACAAACGATTTTTTATATATTCTCTTTTCCTGAACTAATCTTTTACTTTCTTTAACGATACATTCTCCTCTCTTTTTCATAGACATCTTTTATCTCTTAACTCGTATGTTATCTAAATTTAATACATAGTAATTTGTGCGGTGCGTAATAAACACAGCGTTCTTCACAAAAACAAGTTAAGTATTGGTTATAAAAACGTTTTCTGATTGGCGATTTCGCCCTAAAGATAACATACTCTTAGAAAAAAAACAAGGGCGAGAAAGGGGCGAGAAGAAATTACTGAATTAGTTCCAAAGTTCTTTATAGAGAAAATAACTCTTTCGTAACTGCCTTAAAAACGGGCTATGGCGGCCGTTTCCCTGACTACAAATTCCAAACCATTCCTCAAAATAGTATCCCCCTGGAAACGGGCCCACCGCATCTGACTTTCGATCATGTAAATAAGGCTCATAATTCTTCCACCACTCGTCGATCCATTCAAAAACAACCCCCCCCAAGGCATTACCTACACCCCGGGCTTGACCGGCTAAATTTTCCTCAATGTCCATCCAATTACCCCAGTGGTATTCCGCTTGCGCCTCTTCGGCGTCCTCAAAACCCAAGTGTTTCGCATAAGCGGGCGCCCCATACTCGCTTATAAAAGCAGGCTTTCCTGAAGCATCAATAACCTGAGACCAGAACGCTCCAAAACCATAATCTCCTCGGTAAACATTAGCTGAGAAAATATCTACATTCGGACAATTCTTGGCAAAAACATCAAGAAAGAGCGTATCCCCATTATTTACGGCCACAGGATGATTTTTGTCTACAGATTTAATCCATTGAGCTACCTCATCAACAAACTTAAAATACGCTTCCGGTTTTTTATCAGCGTTTGAGGCCACTCCATAATTGTTCTCGTTTCCCAGCACCCATAGTAACAGATAGGGTTCGTCTTTGTGTTCCATAACCATTTGCTTAACGGACTCTAACATGTTACGTCGGTGTTCCGCATTTTCATAGTCAGTCCCTTCCGACCACTTTGCTCCTGAGCCAAGGGTATATTTTCCTAAAAAATCCCCCATAATCACACGGATACCGTAATCTTTAAACATTTTTCTTAAAACTTTTTTATTTGGATTTAACGGATGATGATAGAGTCTAACCGTATTGACGCCCAATTCCTTCATTAACTGAAAATCCCCGACAACAGGTTCATCCCCATCTTGCTGATTATTACGGTTGGTATCCACCCATGAATCATATGGGCCGTCCGGTAAACCGTTACCATTAGCATCCTCTTCCATCCAATTGGCCAATGTCCCCTTGTCCGGGCTCTGTCCAATTTTGGTTGGGGTATAAGTCATCCCTTTAATGACATACGGTTTATTATTCACACGTAACTGCCAATGACCATTATTGAATTGAACCAGTCGGACCTTTCCCTTACCTACAGTCTTCTGAATTTTAGTCAACATTACTTTATTATTAAGAGGCAGTTTTTCTTTGACCATGTCTATTATATTTTTCTGAAAAATCCTGCCTGGATAAGAAATAATGATGTCATTCTCAGTGTTGTTATCATAACCATTGCGGACATCAATCTCCATCCATTTATAATCAAGGCTCAATTCAGGATGCGCCCGGAGTATATGGCGAATTTTGTAAACTGCCGCCTGGGCTGGATACCATGGCGTTTGCCAATCCGTCCAAGCGACGGTCTTGGGAAAATGAACGATGAGGGCATGGTAGGCCTTCATCGCCTCATAATACATCTTTGACTTCTCAAAAATGATCCCAATAAAAAACAATTTGACGCCCCAAGATTCCGGCGCGGCAACCCATTTAAAATAAGCGGCCTGCAAATCATCCGTGTTGACAAAATCCCAATGACCCCCTTTAAGACGCCCCTCTTCTCTCGCCTTCTTAAAATCCGGATTATTATAGACGGCGCTTGTATTGGGATAAATCCCTTCTCCCAATGCGGCGGCCAGGCCTTTAATATCGCTGATAGAATAATGATATTTCTCTGTACCGACATTTAAAAACTGACCGTATTTCGTATAATCAATGATTTTTTCTGTTCCGGGGGTATGCAGAACAGGCCGTGTCCTGACAATTTTCTCTTTTTTGTCATCCGGTTCTTGTTCGGCCTTTCCCATAAGAACATTAATACTGTCCTGACTCTTCTCCGCCACAGACCAATACCATCCCCGAGGGTCCCAGGATTGGGCCCATTGGTATTCTCTAATAATTTCTTCAAATTGAGCTACGGCGTCGTCTGTTTTACCGCTGTGCATCAAGGCCTCAGCTTTGACAAATAGACACGTGGCGACATCGTTTAAAACTTGATAATTTTTGATATCTGTCTTTAGTGGAAAATCTTTTAACTGCGATTGCTGTAGCTTCGCCTCATTCCCATACAATTCGAGACACTTATCGGCTAATTGAGTTAATTTATCAAAATTATCCTCATGGGAAGCCTCCCATGCCAAACGCACGAGCTCTTCGGAAGAGTATTCAGAAATGGAAGGAATTTCTTCAGCCTCGGAGGACGCCGTTGAATTTCCCAAATCGTTTTCAATGGCCGGGGGCGTTTTCGGTTCTTGGCTAGTGGACAACGCGTTGGGCGAGGACACCTCTGAAACAGATGGCCCATCCTGTTCCGAAGCCATAACCGGAGATGGATACAAGAGGAGCAAAACAATAAAAAATAAAAATTGTCTTCTTAAATCGAAATTCATACGTATACCCTCCCTTAACCGACAATGGCGCCAGAGGAAAGGCCTTTGATAATATGTCGCTGCATCAACAAATAAATAGAAACAATTGGAACAGCCGCGATGGTCAACCCTGCCATCAGTAAAGGATAATCCACACTATGGGTCCCCTCAAAAACCATGAGCCCCCGCTGTAAGGGCATAAGGGATGTGTCATTAAGCAAAAGGGCAGCTAAAATATATTCATTCCAGACGCTTAAGGAATTAAAAATGACGATGACCGCGATCGCCGGCCGCGCCAGAGGCAATGCCACATGCCACCAAATCCCCAATCTGCCGCAACCATCAATACGCGCGGCATCCTCCAGGTCCGCAGGCATTTTATCAAAAAAGGTCTTTAACAAAAGAATGCTCATCGACAAACCCACATTAATCATGCACAGAATATACCCGATACGCGTATTGATCAATCCCAGCATCGTCATAAGCCGGTACAAAGGGACAAAGCTCCCGGGCAATGGGATCATCATGGCGGCCACGAACATATAAAAGAAAAAATTCTTTCCCGGGAAATTAAGCCTTGAAAAGGCAAAGGCGGCTAAAGAGGAGACTAAAACGATCCCGATCACAACGCTCGTTGTATAAATGACACTGTTGAGAAAAAACATACCGAAATCCCCTTCTTTCCAGGCCTGCAGAAAATTACCCAACTGGATCACATGGGGAATCAACGATTTATCTGTGAAGACGGTCTGATTAGTCATCAACGCGCAGCGCAACATCCAGAAAAGAGGAAAGAGGCATGTCACGGCCACGGTCATCAGAAAAATATGAATAATCGTCGAATTGAAAAAACTCGTAACCTGATACTTATTCACATTCATGCTGGATTCACTTTTTCTTAACAAAGTTATTTTAAATTGGATAAGAAAATTTTAAGCCTGTTTCATTTTATCAGAAATGACTTTAAAGGCGAAGGACACGCAAATCAAAATCAAACCAAAATTCACCCCCATGGCGCAGGCATAGCCGAAACGGTTCGTCCCGGTCATGGCCGAGAGAATGCGTGTGACAGGCACTTCCGTATGATACACCAGCCCCTGTCCGACCATGGATAAAACCAAAACAAAGACCTGCATCGACCCCAAAATAGTTAATATGACCACAACCAAAATAACCGGTATCATCATCGGGACTGTCACATTCGTGAACGTCTTCCAGCCTCCCGCTCCATCTACCTTGGCAGCTTCATAAAGCTGCTTATCGATCGTCTGAAGCCCGGCTAAAAGCATAATAAATCCCCAACCAAATCCTTTCCAGCTATGAACCACAGCGATGCACGCCAAAGCTGTCTTTGGATCAGAAAGCCAGTTATGCACCATATGATGCAACCCAATCTTATCCAACCAAAAATTCAACAATCCGATATGCTGACCGTCCTGAACTCCGGAGTTAAGAATCCAACGCCAGATGAAACCCACCACAATTTCAGAAAGGACAGGGGGAATGAAAAAGACAACACGATAAAATTTTTCCAACCTCATCTTTCGATCACAGGCTAACGCCAGGGCCAGGGCCAGCGCGTTCTGAAACGTCAAGGCAATCAACGTAATAAAACAAGCATTTTTCATCGACGTCCACCAAATCTTGTCCTGCATTAATTCTTTAAAATTTGCCAGACCGATGAATATTTTATGCGAACTGATGCCGTTCCACTCCTTGAGGGAAAGATTAAAAATATCAAAAAAAGGGTAAATATAAAAAATAGAGAAAATAAGTACTGCGGGAAGAACAAAAGAAAAATTCGTGAGGGAATCTTTAATTCTTGAAACAGACAGGGATTTTGTGTTGACGTTTGACATTTGAAAATAATTTAGGTAACACAGCTATCGGTTGGCTCTCTCAAAAGCGAGCCCTTCATTTCAGCAATTTCTTCATCTCTCTCTCTTTGACTTCCTGGACATCCTGAGCGACCTGTTCCGGCGTTTTCTCTCCTATAATAATGGATTGAATGCCTTTATCAAAGGCTTCGACGACCAAAGGTTCCTCATTACGCTCCCAAATAGTCGGATGTGTCGTGTTTTCCATCACTTTGGCAAAGTCCGAAAGGATCTCAGGAATCGAAGAAAGCGCCTCGCGGTTTGCCGGTAAATTTCTCGTTTCCATGGCTAAGTAAGCCTGCTGCTCTTTCGCCGATAACCATTTTAAGAAAGCGACCGCCATGTCTTTTCTCGGTGAATTATTATTGGCCACAAAAGATGACCCTGCCCCGCCCCAGATCTTCATAGGAAGATCCGCATTAATAGACGGAGGCAACATCGCCCCGTACTCCAGATCAGGATTCATATCATGATAGACATTGACACACCAGGATCCATTAAAAGCAAACGCCGCACGTTCTAAAGCGAAATCCTGTTCAGCCTCTTTGTTGGGTTTTGTGACAATCCCTTCGATAAGCGCCCCGCCTTCTTTTAATAATTTGAAAACACCAAACACCTTAATCCAATCCGGATCCGTATAAGGCACTTCCCCTCGGTAAGTTGCCATGATCTTCTCTTCCCCCATAATATTAAACGCGTAATTGGAGGCGAAGCAATCAGCCATCCATAGTTCTCCCCAACCTGAAACCACCCCGGAGATTCCAACTCTTTTCAATGCCTTAATATCCTCAAGAAACTCGTCAAAACTTTTGGGTGGATGCATGATACCAGCCTTCTGAAGAAGTTTTTTGTTATACAGCATCTGAATGTTTGTCACATCCAAAGGAACACCGTAAATGCCTGGTTTAACTCCATACACGTTACCTTCTTCAAAACGATTGACATCCAAAGCCTTGGAAAAAAGACTTTTTTCCCATTCCGCATTATCTTTCTGAAATTCATTAGTAAGGTCGGCGACGAGGCCGCTCTCGATAAAAGAGGCATAAATTTTCTTTTTATCCAGGATTCCGTAAATATCCGGAAGGACATGCGACTGTGCTGAGGCCACGATTCTTTGCGTGTAGGCATCCGGTGGGGCATAGAGGTCAACTTTGACTTTAACACCCGTTTGTTCTTCATAGCGTCTAGCTAATTCCTCAAAAGCCTTCTGACGATCCGTCATCCAGTGCCAGAGAGTGATGGTATTGTTGTCTTCTTGTTTCATAAAGCATCCTGAAAGCAAGAGCCCGCATAAAACAATCCCTAGTAATTTATTCATATTCTCTCCAATGGTTTATTAACCTTAGCCCACGAAAGGAGCCTGAGTATATCATCAAGAAAAATAAATGTCAAAAGGAGAAACGGGCTAAAAATCGTCCCTTAAAAGATGGTTACTGATCAAGAACGACACGTATTTGAAGACCTGAAGACGCATTTTTTATCAATGCCCTCTTAATGATCACTTCATTAGACTGGCTGATCGGAGTTTCGACTTTTTGTTCATTGAGAAATATATTGTGAATACGATAGGTGCCGTAATCCAATTTCTTTTGGTTTACATAGGTCAACGTTAACTTCTTTGCGGCAAATTGAAATGTTACGGCGGCTTTAAGTCCTTCCTCGAATTCTTCCCGAACCAATTTAGGCGCTAACAGCAAATCTCCTTCATGACCGCGCGCGCCAAAAACCTGCGTTAACTGCGTTAGGACCCACCAACTGGCGGATCCTGTCAAATAATGATACCTGCCGCGGCCTTCGGAATCGAAATACTCCGGGACACCCGGATAAATCTTACTTTTCTCGGTATCCACGCACATCTGATAAATGGACCGCAACACGTCATATCCTTGACGGGCAAAACCCCTTTTATATAAGGCGTAGGCATACATAACAATCATGTGACTAAAAAAAGCGCCGTTCTCTTTAGTCCCATAAGCAAATCCAAAGGCACGGCCCAAGTCCATATAATTGCGCAAACCAAAATCCGTGTTCAACCGGATCCCACCCAACTTTTCGTCCTTGAGAAACTGCTGAACACTCGCGATAATGTCTCGAATATCTTCCTGATCCGCCAGGCCGCTCATAATAGGAAAGACCTGTCCCGTCAGTGTCATCCAGACATGTCCGTCTTTTAGGCCCTCCACGCGGCGGCCCTGATTATCATAATAACCATTAAACCAACTATTTTTCTGTTGATCGATCTTCACCCCAACTTTCTCATTCGCTTTGATATGCTGAAATACCCATTGTCCCTTCTTCCTCAAATCCGCAGCAACGTCCCTGATTTTCACCTTCAACTGTTCGCCGCTGATTTCAGGCTGGACAGATTTAAAATAAACCTCCCAAAGAAGTCTTTTCTTTTCTTCAATATTTTCGTAATTCAAATTCGCGTTGTGTAAAGAGTCCAACAGGCAAACCGTTTCTTTGGCTAGAAGGATTTCATCGATCCCTTGCTTTTTAGCAAGGATCTCAAGAAGATCGGCCAAAGAAAGAAGATTCCCGCCGTAAAAACTCATAAAAGAGACACTCTCTCCCCTCTGAAAGGCCATATCCAAGCCATCATTCCAGTCCGCGCTTTCCAGTCTTATAATGTTATGCTCTCCGACGTTGAAGAATTGAACCAAATGCTGAACCAGAATATGCTCAAGAATCGAACCGCGGTAAGCATTCCCCTTTTTATCTTTTAGTTTGTTCCCATAACTGGACGACCAACTGTAATCTTTTTCCTTAGCCCGGGAAAACTGAACGTCCCGGAAATACGTGTTCTCTTCTAGGAGGATATGGTAATCACCGGTTTGATGGATATAAAGAGCTACGGTCGTTAATGGCCAGAGGCCATGATCCATCCAGACGCGCGTAATGGCATTGCGGTCAGCGATAAATTCCCCCGGTGAGGATCCAATAATGGTGGCATTAGAGCCGTCGATACGCACACCGGCAAAATTATGGATTAAAGTTTCACGGATATTCTCCGGCTCGATAAGAATCAGCGACAAAAGATCCTGCCATAGATCCCGCCATCCTTTGCCACCCTTGCCGTAATCATGATCCGGCAGGAATGAACACCCAAAGATGCGGCGCAAGACAGGTTGCACGGTGACCCAGTGCATCCAGGAATCAAAATTACGATCACCTGTTGAAAATTTTATCGTACGCGTTTTGGCGAACCAGTATTCTTTATTCTTCACCCATGCTTGATCAAATTTATCAGGGGAATTAAATTTCCCGCAGATTTCCCGGGCATCAATGACGGACGCCCCGATCCCCAAGACGATCAAATATTCCTTGCTCGCGCCGGGAAGAAGCTCCTCGGTTTTAAAACGCAGCGCGCCCATCGCTTCCTTTCCCTGAAGCATCTCATCCGGCAAAATGCGCGGTTGATGATGGCGCGTCACGGCTTCGGGAAAACTCCGGCGCCCCCCTTCTCCGTAAAAACTTTCAGTCGTTGGAAACGTGCCCACAGGGTTCTCTCCTTCAGCGCTGCCACCCAAAACAAAATAAACCGTTTCATTAGGCGAATGCCCTTCCTCATTAAAAATCAATGTCGGCTGTACTAGAACACCGTTCGGGAGCTGCTGGATTCTGTGCAGAAGCGCTGTGACGTGCTCATGATCGTGTTTGTTGCTGAGCGCCCGGCCAAAAATCGGCACACACACTGTTGGCGTCACTTTCATCACTTGTGACGAAATATTGGTCATCCGCAGACGCATCAACTCGACTTGTTCTCCGGTGACCGGCACAAAATTAAGGGCCTCCAACTCGAGACCCATCTCTATCTTTTTATGCACCAGCTTCTGCCAAAATTGACCTATTTGAACATGGGACGTTGTCCGGGGTTCCACGTCTGTCATGGAGACTACGCCTTTCCCTTCCACATAAACAAAGAAATTCCTGACATCCTCACGCAGATCCTCGGCAGAGACGGGCTTAGTCAGATAACGATTTTTATCAATTTTAATGTCTCCGCTTAAAAATGGGGTGATCGAAGACTTAAGGTTGGTGGCATCAACCCCACAGAGGGGCGCATAGATGCCGCGCATCTCGGTGGCCTTTTGAGATTCAAAGCTGATTCCGTCGGATAAATATCGATATAGTTTGTTTTCAGGCATGACTTCAGGGAATATATTAAGTTAAGAAGTATTTAAACTTAGGGAAATTTTATAAAACAAAACGGATCGGTAGTCAACGAAAAACTTGGGACTTAGGTAGACGTGCGGCTCATCACTCAATGGCAGGGTAAAAGAAAAATTTGAAAAAACAGTGGAAAATTCTAAACGAAATTAATATTCTCAGAAAATTTATATAATCTCGCTAACTGCATAAAACGAATATTGTCAAATTTTACACCGATATCCCAGCTATTTGCTTCCGTACTCTTACTCCAAACAACGCCTCCTGTTAAGACCAAAGGATTTTGACCATCCGGTAGATTTATTTCAAGCGTCACGCGATCGTTACAATACAAATGATTATTCGTAATAATCTTAGCCCCTTGGGCTGAGACATCGTGTAAGGCAATCCCTATGCCCGATCCATACCGGCTGTCTTTAAATTTCGCTGGAAAAGACACGCCAAAACGGTCAAAAATTCGTCGATCCGCTTTTAAATGCTGTAAATTTTTTTCTTGATTATCTGGAGTCATATGTGTTAAAGAAATTATTTCTTAAAATATTTATCAAGACGCGATTTGGATCCTTTTAAAATCTTATCAAAAGAGATCCCAATCCTAAATTTTTCCGAGTTAGCTATGGGGTGAACCCACTGCACTTTTCCAATAACAAAAACCGGTTCCCCGTCTTCTGTTAAATCAATTTCGATAGCAACCTCCTGATTGAGGGGAATAACATTTTGCGAAATAAACCCTAAACCACCTTTACTTATATCTATAGTCTTTGTTTTATCAAAAACACTTCCCTCTTTGCTTTCCACGGGCACAATGCAATTAAACCGCTCATTTCTTCTTTTGTTATCCATATTTTCTTAACCCATTCGATATAATAAAGTTAAAAACGATCCAATAAATTTTCTAAAATTATTGTAATATGACTCATTGAATTATCAATACAATTTTTATATTTTAATCCAACTTTTGGTATGAACCCGATTTCTTTTCACGTTGACTCCACCCATCGTATACAATATTAACTATCCTTTAAATAAAATTCCTGAATGCGGCCTCAAAAGCAAACCGGTAATCTTATTCAAGAATTATAACAATGTTTATGGGAGAGAACGCTTCATCGATTAGAGTCAATTAATAACACCGGAAAACGTTTTAGGAAGGGAAATGTTCTAACGAAAACGTTTTCTCGATTGAATGCCTTATAAATATAGTCTATAAAATTTGAAAAAGCAAATAATGGACAAAATTTTTATTATTTTCTATATCAAAACTACCCAATAACAACTTATAATTCCTTTAATATGTGAATCTTTTGAAATATTTGGAAGAAAAATCCTTGTAATGTTATCCTTAACGCAATTCTGACATTCAAAAAACTTACTTCAATAGCCAGGGAGAAATATTGAACTCAATAACAGATTATATCGTTGCGACAGCCATGCTTTTTTATATTATTAGAGGCTTCTGTCGCGGATTCCTGAGAACTCTCCTGGGGCCAGTTTCATTAATGATTAGTATTTTAGTCAGTTATTTTTATTATTCTCTTAACCAAAATTTCATCCTTTGCCTTCTTATCAGCGTTGCAGGCCCTTTAGTCATTCATTTTTTTCTGTCCCTCACGCTTAAGTTATGGCACAAAACCATTCATGAGGACAAATCCATTTCCCTGATGAGCCGTCTTTCTGGGGCCAGTATTAGTATCCTCTGGAGCGGCGGTATTCTGATCATGGCCCTGATTCTGGTTTCATTTATTCCCGGCAATATGGTTGGATTTCCAAGCATCCAAAAAGACGTCCTGAATTCAAAAAGTTATGCCATAATAAAAAAAATCTTTAACGATTATTTGCCGATGGACAAAAATGCCGCTGCGATGCGAGAAATAACTGACCTTTTTCAAAACCCCGCCCAAGTTGATAAACTCCGGTCAGACGACAATTTCAAAAACGTCCTAAACGATGATAAAATCGCGCGCCTTTTATCGGATGAAGAAACACGGCAAGATATCCAGAACAAAAATATTGCCAAATTATTATCCAATCCGGCGATGCAAGATGTCCTCAAGGATAAAGACCTTTTAAGGAATCTCTTTGATTTACAAAAGAAGTTAATCCGTGAGGGAATGGGGAACATGGAGATTACGAAATAAAAAAAGTGAAACAAAGAGGCCTATTGTCCTGCGCACAAATCATAGCCCTTTATTCCTTTAGAGAACGTAGGTCGAGATACTGACCACTAAAGCGTTTCATTGCTTTTGCAAAAGTCAGTATTATTTCCCAACGCAAAACCGTGAGAAGATTTGATCTAACAGATCCGCGCTAATATGACGGCCCGTAATACTGTCTAAAGAATTTACCGCGCGTTTTATTTCCTCAGATACGAATTCTAACGAAAGTCCGTCGGCCAGAATCTCCTGCGCCCTCTTCAGAACTCCACGGCAATCCTTCAAGGCATGGATATGACGTAAATTACTCACCAATATCCCGTGTGGATCAACCGTCTTTCCATGCCAGACATGCTCAACGATAGCTGTTTCCAACCCTTCAATACCCGTCTTCTGAATGACGGAAATCTTTAATATTTTTTTACGGCCCGCGGCTGAAATAATCCGGCCCTCGTCAATTTTCATCGGCAGATCACATTTATTTAAAATAATCAAACCCTCTTGATCTTTAAGATCATCGAGGAGTCCTTCATCTTCCCGGGTTAATGCCTCACTGGCATCGAGAACAAAAAGCAAGAGGTCCGCCCCTTTGATGTGCATACGGCTTCGCCGGATAGCTTCCTCCTCAATGTGATCTCGAGGATCTAATAGGCCGGCCGTATCCACCAGTTGAAAAGGGACACCTCTGATTTGGGCCATCTCTTCAATGGTATCACGCGTAGTCCCGGCTACGGGGGAAACAATGGCCCGAGGAATTTTAAGCAAAATATTAAGCAACGATGATTTGCCCACATTCGAACGGCCGCAAATAACGATTTTAATCCCTTCTTTAAGAATCCGGCCGTGCTCACTAGAGGCTAGAAGATCGTCAATGCGTTGACGGGAGGATTGGATAGGCTCACATAAACCTTCCATGCGCTGATCCTCCATATCGTCATCGGGGAAATTGATCACAGCCTCTATCTGGACATACGCCCGCATCAATATTTCACGGATAGCCTCCAGCTCCACGGACAACTCTCCTTTGAGTTGATGGGTGCTTACCTTCAAAAAGGCCTCTGTCCTGGACTGAATGATATCCAAGACGGCCTCGGCCTGGGCCAAATCGATCCGTCCATTTAAAAAAGCCCGCTTGGTAAATTCACCGGCCTCGGCCAACCGGGCGCCTAAATCCAGGGCGCAGATGAGTGTCGCCTTAAGAGACACCATCCCTCCGTGACAACTCATCTCCACCACATCTTCTCTGGTGTAACTTCGCGGGGCGCGCATCACGGTCAACAAAGCCTCATCAATGATCTCATATTCATCGCCATCTCTCTCACTAGAATCATAAAGCCCGGATATGAGTTGCGGCGGAAGATCCAGGAGCTTCTGTTTTCTTTTCACCATCCACCCGTAATGCGCAGTATAATTTTTAAATGCCGACGGTTTTTTCTTATTTTTTGTTAAAAACATCTGATCCGCGATCGCAAGGGCATTGCTGCCGCTCAAGCGGACAATCCCTATACCACCGGAACCGGCAGATGTTGCGATGGCCGCAATGGTATCTTCTCCATGGCCCAACGATGACATACTCATGATCTCCGTGAAAAATAAAGAACCATTTAAAAATTCCTTAACAAAAAACGTCTCGCTTCCGCGACGAGGAAAAGGGAGCCTGTTACAACAATGACATCTTCATTCCCGACGCCCTGCAAAGCTTGATCGAAGGCCTCCAAGAAATTGTTTGTTTTTTGATATGGCTTCCCGGGAAACATCTTTTCTATCTCCTCCTCGATAAAATCCTTTCCCCTTGGATGATCAGCCTTTGTCATAACAATGCGGTCGGCCACTTGATTAAATTCCCGGCCCATCAGATGCCACTCTTTATCGTTCGAAACGCCCAATATCAAGACGATGACTTCCTCTGGAAACATTTCTTTCAAGGTATGAACCAATTCACGACTCGAGCTTTGGTTATGCGCCCCATCCAGGATGATAAAGGGCTTCTGCGAAATGACTTCAAATCTCCCCGGCCAAAAAATATCCCTGAACCCCGCACGGACAGCCTGGACTGAAAGGTTAAATCCGAGCTCCTCAAGACACTCAGCCATGCCAATGGCCGTGGAGGCATTAGCCAATTGATGCCGCCCCAGTAACGGCATTTCAAGATGGCCGTATGTCCGACGGACTGTCTTGACATTGAAAGTTTGTCCACTCAAATTTTGCGATAAAGCCTCAAAGGATATGTCCTTACCAACACAGACCGGCCGGATATGAAATTCTTGACAACGCCTCATGATAACCCCTTGAGCCTCTGCGGTCTGCGGGCCGATAACCACCTTCTGTTGTCTGTCTTTAATGATCGCGGCCTTCTCTTGCGCAATGCGTTCAAGCGTATTCCCCAAAATATTCGTGTGCTCAAGACTGATGGGTGTGATCGCGCAGACACGTGTAAAAACCGCGTTCGTGGCATCAAGCCTTCCCCCTAAACCCGTTTCCAGGACAACAAGATCAACTTTCCTTTTACAAAAATAATATAATGCTAAGGCGGTGTAAAGTTCAAAGAAACTTGTCCGTTCCATGTCTTTTTTTTGACGCGCCTCTTCTATCTTTGGCCTGATCTCCTCAAGGGCCGCGCAAAGTTCGGGCTCACTGATCATATCCGGAAAAATATCTTCGCTTAAATAATGTTCCTGCCGTCTTACTGACTTCCGCAATAACGATGAAACACTGTCGTTGTCAGCCCCAACTTTCCTCGTCTTATTATTTAGAGGAAATTGGGATGTCCCAGCTTCCTCAGGATATTGATTAAGGAAAGTAGGGATATCTCGACCCACGTTCCCTGAAGGGCAAGTTTCCATTAGATATCCGTAGGTTAATAATTCTTCTTTGGGATTTATTTTACCTTCTAACGAAACGCCGCCTGGAAGCGCCTCTTGGGGGGATAAGACTCGGATTCGTTCCCGATAATGATTCATATGCGGGGAGGTGTAAAGCCCGACTTTGTACCCTGCCTTTTGAAGAATACTGGCTGTTAAACTAGCCGTCGACCCTTTCCCCTTGGAACCGGCCACATGAATTATGGGAAGACCTTCTTCCGGATGCCCCAGGGCTTCTAAAAGCACTCGGACACGTTCCAGCTTAAAGGAAGTCCTTTTCAGTTGATCCAGATGGAGTTCGTTGTCGAGGAATGAATCTAAATACGCCTTGGCTTCGCGGGAAATCATGGGAGGAATAATGAACACTACGCTATTCGAAATCTTAATCTCTTAATCAAAACTTAATCGGCTCAATCCTGTTTCTTAATGTTTAAAATGCCTTACGCCGGTCATCACCATCGCGATCCGGGCCTTGTCCGCGGCCTTAATCACTTCCGCGTCCGCCATTGACCCGCCTGTTTGAATAATCGCCTTGATACCGGCCTTAGCGGCTAATTGTACATTGTCCATCATCGGGATAAAGGCGTCAGAGACAAGCACGGCGTTGACCGCGTTCTTGCCGGCTTTTTGGATAGCAATCCGCACGCTCTCCACCCGGCTGGTTTGACCGGCGCCGATACCAACGGTTTTTGTACCCTTAACTAAGACAATGGCATTCGAACGAATATTCTTAACGACTTTCCAACCGAACCGCATGGCCTCCAACTGTGACTTTGTCGGTTTCTTTTGAGTGACGCATTTCAAATCCTCCTCTAACAGCAACCGTTCATCTTTTTCCTGAAACAGCAAACCGCCATGAACCTTTTTGAAATCACAGCCCTTATTGCGCAAATACTTAAAATCCAATTCAATCAGACGAAGATTCTTTTTCTGTGAAAGGACTTTCACAGTTTCCGGAGCGAACGCCGGGGCAATAATACATTCCATAAAACCGCTCTGACTGATAAGCTGCGCCGTTGGGAGATCAACCCTTTGATTAAAACCAATGACACCCCCAAAAGCCGAGACAGGATCCGCTTGCCAGGCCTGCTTGTAAGCCTTGGCCAACGCGCTATCCTCCGCAACGCCCGTCGGATTGTTATGTTTAATAATAACCGCCGCGGGCGACTGAAAATCCTTCACGAAATCCACGGCCGCATTGAGATCTAAAATATTATTAAAAGATAATTCTTTCCCGTGAAGTTGTTTCATTTGGGCAAGTCCATAATCCTGCTGACCGGCCTCTTTATAAAAAGCCGCCTGTTGGTGCGGGTTCTCGCCGTAACGAAGGTCTTGAATTTTTGTGAATTTTAACCTCAGTTCTTGCGGGAGAAGCGCGAATCCCTGACCGCGCAGACGATTATTCAAGAATTCTGAAATAATCGTGTCATATTGAGCGGTGTGACTAAACGCCTCTACCGCCAAATGAAAAAGCACAGAATCGGATAACAGGCCGCTGTTGACATCAAGCTCTTTTAAAATTTCCTCATAGCGCGCGGGGTTGCAAACAACGGCGACGTTTTTAAAGTTTTTCGCCGCCGAACGGAGCATCGATGGCCCGCCGATATCAATATTCTCTATCGCTTCCTCCAGGGAAACATTCACCTTCTTAATCACGCTCTCAAATGGATAAAGATTCACCACGGCCATATCAATCAGCCCAATATTGTATTTCCTCAATTGATCCATATGTTCAGGTTTTTCGCGCAAAGCCAAAAGCCCGCCGTGAATTTTGGGATGCAACGTCTTAACCCGGCCGTCCAGCATCTCCGGAAAGCCGGTATATTCAGAAACTTCGATCACAGGAATCCCTGCTTCTTTCAACTGACTCGCGGTTCCACCCGTGGACAAAATTTCAATTCCTAAGGCCTGTAATCCCTTGGCAAAAGCCAGCAGTCCCTTTTTATCAGAAACACTCACCAAAGCGCGTTTGACTTTAATCATAATATTATTTCTTTAAAAAACGAATTATCTCCAGGACAAATGCCGTTAAATCCTCCGGCTTACGTGACGTGATAATATTCTGATCAACCACGACTTCTTCATCTCGATACTCCGCCCCCGCAGCAATGAGGTCATCTTTAATGGCAAAAAAACAGGTGGCTTTTCGGCCTCTGAGAATGTCCGCTGACACTAATAGCCATCCGCCGTGACAAATGGCCGCTACGACCTTACCCTCGTCATGAAGCCTTCTCACAAAACCGACGATCTTTGGATAACGCCGCAAAATGTCCGGCGCGAATCCTCCGGGGATAATCACCCCGTCAAACTCCTTGGGATCCACATCCTCAATTGAGGCCTCTGCCTTGACCGGATAGCCTTCTTTACTGCCGTAGATCTCTTTACTGCCTGTCCCAATGGTTTGTGTGATGATACCGTCTTCTTTCAGTCTCAGAATAGGATACCAGACCTCTAGAACCTGATAAAGGTCTTCAACCAAAATAGCTATTTTCTTAACTCGTTGATTCATAAAAGAATAGAAATCTATTTGTGGAATGATTAATGGGAAGATGCGTCTAGCGGACGCACTAAAAGAAAAGAGACCGTTCAAAGACGGTCTCTCAACAGGAAATTATATTTTTTTTCCTTTAAATCTTTTTTTCTCTGAAGGCTTAGAATAAAATCGGCGTTCTTTAAGCTCCATCATAAAACCATCTTTCTGACAAGCCTTCTTGAATATCCTCATCGCCTTCTCAAAACTATGAGGATCCGTCACCTTAACTTCGATCATGAATAATCACCGCCTTTTTCTTAAAATTAATTCTTATAAATTCATAACCACCAAAAGTGGCTTCATTATATTATAGTTTTATAAAATGTAAATCATTTTCTTGGCGCGGGAATATCTAAAAGCGTTGGTGCGCTAAATGGCACTGGCGCCTTCCTCACCGGTCCTGATCCGGTAAATATTTTCTAAGGGGAGAATGGCGATCTTCCCATCTCCTGTAATTCCGGTCTCGGCTGTCCGGCGGATCATTTCCACGACTTTCTCAACCTGAAATTCATCGACATAGAGTTCTATTTTCATCTTTTCCTTAAGACCGTTACGATGGTGCCCAAAACCTCTGGCATCTGTCACCGTCATCCCGCCAATGCCTGAATTCTCAAGGACTTTATAAATTTCATCAAACTTTTCTTTACGCACAATCGCCTCAATCTTTTTCACTTTCTACTCCTTCCTAATTTTCAAAATCAAAGGCCGTATCCTACCACAACCCTTCTCCACCGTCAATCTCCCCCTAAAACACTGTCAAGCCAAAATAGAAATGT
>DOGZ01000008.1 GCA_003528115.1 Candidatus Omnitrophota bacterium | reverse complement strand
CGCCGGCGCAGCGAACGAAGGATCGGCTCGGAAGCGACGATGTCTCCCATGTGCTCCAAAAGCACCATCCCTATCAGCCTGCGCTTGCCCCTGCCCATCCCATAGAAAATCTTAATGCCGGCAAGGAAGATCGCCCCGCGCAGCGCCCTTAAAACGCAACAAAAGATATGACCACATTTAATAATATAGTGGAGCATTGCCTTATATAACCCTGTTGTATGCATAATTTTAAACTCATTTCATTTGTATCTATTATCTGGCCTTATTTGGCAAAGAATTTGAAGAATTGCGTTTTTCACGAAAATTTGCCCTTAAAGAAATAACCCCGCATATTTTTTCGAAGAGTGATGAGAAAATTTTGAAGCGTTTTTTGCACAAGCTGATCGCCGGATATTTCGCGGCTATTTCCAGAAAATATTCAAGATCCTCCGGGTCAGAATGCGCCCGCTGAAAGGTGTCACGGGCAAACCAGGCAAAAAGATTCACAAAGTCCATATTGGGCTTTTTTTCGCATACGGCGGCACGGAACTTATGGTAATGGGGGTTGAAGACGATTTCATGACGCAGAATCAAATTGTCCATCGTATCCTTACGGAATCGTTTCTTCATATTATTGGCTGTTGCCGAATCCGGATGGACGCGGAATGATACAAGCGGCTCATCGATAAAAAATAGCCCCTCATTGGCGGCCAACCTTAGAAAATACTCATAATCACAACACTGTATCATATCCGGATTGGCAAGCCCGTATAGCGAGATCGCCCTTCTGTGAAAAAGTATCGCGACAGGTTCACCAATAATATTCGTGGGGAAATGATCAAACGCGGCCAAGCTGATATCCTGATAGCTCAGATTTTTTTTGCCAGGATATATATCTGCGATCTGACATAATCTTTTTTCGAAAAAATCACGGGTTTCCTCAACGATCCCTGGCTCGAGGATATAGTGTAGCTTCGAACAGACCATCGACGCCGAGTCCGGGACACACAGCATCTTCTCCAGAGCTTTGGGAGTCAACAGGTCATCCTGAAAAAGGTACTTGATCCACTCTCCCTGCGCCAGCATCAAAGCATGGTTCCAATTCTGGACCAAACCGAGATTGGTCGGATTTTGGAAAAACCGTATCCTGTGGTCCTTTTTTTGGTAATCGCGCACAATCGAAACGGTTTCATCCTTCGAGCCGTCATCGCAAACAATCAATTCGAAATCGCCGAATGACTGGGACAGAGCGCTTTCCAGGGTGGCGGCAAGATACCTTGCTCCATTGTATGTCGGAATCAGTATGCTGACTTTAGGAATTGTCATATCGACTTTTTAAAGAATTTCAGTAATAACGAATAGGTTTAGCGTTGATCAGACCGACTTTGCCGAAAACTTTATTTAGCGCTGTTGAGAAAATCTTCACTCTTCCGGCGCATAAACGTATGGCCGGATAAAGCCGCTCCATCTTCCGCAACTGTTCCTGGCAAACCGGATCCTCACCGGCCTTGGCCCTGGCCATTCTAACCTCATACGAAAATTTACCCAGCAAATCTACCGGAGGGTGGCCGTTGCGGGCCTCTTCCCTCATCCGGTCAAACACCGGATGAAAATTGATTTCATGCAAAAGAACCAAGTGGTCCAATACATCCCTGCTATATCGCCGATGGGTGGCGTTATGAGATGATGTTGATTTTGCATGATAATGAATGATAACCGGAGAATCGCTGATAAAGACCAGCCCCCGGTTGGAGGCAATGCGAAGAGACAACTCGGCATCGGTTGAATGAATGAAATTCGTGTTGAACATGCCGTATTCCCTGATCAAATCTCTTTTCAACAGCAAAGCGCTCGGCTCTCCGAACAGATTCATCGGGAATACATCCAGTGCGGCTCGGCAGACTTCACGCGCGCTTATTTTGGTTTGACCGGGATAAACATCGTCCCATTGCTTGAGTTTCTCCTTAAACCAGCGCATAAGCCCTTCATCCACCCCCGGGTCAAAGACATATTGCCTCCGACAACAGGCGATCCCTATTGCATCATCCACCTGCGAAATCATTCTTTCCAGGAAATCCGGACTAGCCATGAGATCATCCTGGAAAATAAACTTGACCCATTCCCCTTGGGCCAGATACAGGCACCAATTGAAGTTGTTGGTCGGCCCGCAATTGACAGGGTTTCTATAAACCTTGATTCTTTTATCAGTTTCCGCAAAGTGGCGGGCAATCTCCAATGTCCTGTCCTTGGAGCGATCATCGGCAATCACGACCTCAATGTCTTGGAACGTTTGGGAAAGAACGGACTTGAGGCAATTTTCCAAAAACGCTTCGCCGTTGTACGTTGGGATGCACACGCTAATTTTAGGGGACATAAACCGGCTCCTTGGTAAAATTTTCTTCCACTTGCCGTCTCAATAGTAGATACCCACGGGCATGCCCGCGGCACTTGATAAATTGATTCCACAATCCTCGATAAGAACCATCGAGGATTGACGCCCTAAAAAACATGGCGAACTGCCATTCACCCACGGCCATGGCCGTGGAACTCAAAGCGGCAAGATAGAGATACGTCCTACTTCGTTTATGCGCGGTTTGGCTCAGCGCGCACGGGTCGTCGTTGCGAAATAAAATATTAATGAGTTTCCAATGTTTATTCATGGTCAAAATTATTCCACAATCCTGACTTCCGGGTGCGGCAAAATAAATTTGGTTTTTGTATTTCCCCAGGAACGAACTTTCTTGATGATTTCGTCCTTATAATTCCAAATCGTTAACAAATAATAATCCGGCGGGTTTTGGCGCCCTTCTTCTTCGGTGATGATCTTGATATTCACAAGTGGAATATATTTTCCCTGTTTGGTGACCGTCGAATCAACGACATACGGGACAACATCGTCATTGATCCCATAATAATTAAAAAGCGTTGCCGATTTGGCAGATGCGCCATAGGCGTGAATGGTTGCTCCTTGTGAAGTTAATTTTTCCAGCAACTGGTTAAGTTCATGCTTGTTTTTTTGAATTTGTTCGATAAATCCCTTATAAAATTCTTTTTTATGCATGTTTTCTTCTTTTTCCAGATATTCACGCACGCGCGCGTTGACGGTTGGCCCTTCCGACTTCAATTGCGCGGCATAAAGCATGGTCCCGCCATGAATCGGGCTATGGAATACATCCACCAGCTCCAGATCATAATGATTAAACATCGCGAGGATACCGCGCAGGTTGTAATAATACATATGCTCGTGATAGATCTGGTCAAATTCCCCCCGAGTCACTGTATCCAGAAAATAAGCGTTCTCAATGGCCAACACGCCCCGAGGGCTGATCAGCGTTCGCACGCCTTCCAGCATCAACCAGGGTTTTTCATTATGAGCAAAGCAGTGCCGGGCAATGATTAAATCTTTTTTGCCCTGTTGTTCCAAAATCTTTTTTGCTGAAGCGCTGTTAAAAAAATCATTGACCGTTGGGATACCATTACAATTAGCCATTTCGGCGATGTTCGCGGCCGGGTCCACGCCGAGGACGGAACGCACCCGCGGCTTGATAAATTCAAGAAATCTTCCGATATTGCTGCCGATTTCCAAAACATTGGCCCCGGCGGACAGATATCCGTTTTCTTGCAGAAAAGCGGCAATTTGGCCGTAATGCACTTTTAATTCCTGGCTGTCGGGGGTGATGTAGTTGTAATGGCTGTATAACTCCTTGTCGTCCGCGCAATAACTCAATTGGGCGGCAGAGCATTGTTTGCAGATCAACAAGGCTAAAGGATATATCTTGACCGGCTCCAACGGTGAGCTAACCAAAGCGTTGGCAAAGGGATGATGCCGTAAGTTAAGCAGCATAAAAGTTTCTCCCCGGCAAATCCGGCATAAATCGGTCTGGCCGGTATGACGTGGAGGAGAAACCCCGTCTTTCGGTTTTCCGGTTATCTTCGTGGTCATGATGCCTGTCTCCTCTCCAGCTTGAAAATTTTATCCGTAATCGCGCGCCAGGCTTTTAACGCCAGACTCTCCGGCACGTCCACATCGTCCCAGCGGACAATCTGGCCTTCATCGACAGCGCGTTTAAAAATAACTTTGGACAAGAGGGCTTGAGGGACATGGTCCGGGTGGTCTTTGATCTTGACCGCGATGCCGCGCATGTCAAAACTGCCTAACGGATGGCCGACGGCACGGCCTTTTGGGACCTTGCGTTTGGTGACGGCCGCGACGCTCACCGTTGGCGTCTTTGAATTATTCAGTAAAACCGGGCCGCCGTTTAGAATACGGCGTACCGTCTTTATGATTTCCAAATGACACAGGATGGCGTTTTTATGAAAAAAATAACAGGGCCCAGGCCCCATTTTTAAATACTCAAGAGCGTCTTTTTGACGCGGATCGCCCTGGGCCGCGATAAAAACGCGCGTGGAGGACTTCCCGTTAACGACATAATCACTGATGGGTCTTTTGGCCTTTTTGGCATAACCGACAAACTCAAAGGCGCTTTTGGCAATATCCTCGGCGGCAAGTCCCAGCATGCCGTCCTGGACAATCACGGCGCCAAAACCGTTGGCGACCAAAGCCTGTTCATATTGCAATTTTGTCCCATCGGTGGCCTCGGTCACCATCGCCAGGCTGATCCCCTGCTTTTGGGACCAAAAACGCATGCTCTCTTCGGAAGGGTTGGGATCAAAGAATCCTTTCACATTTCCGTAAACCAGCGGCTTAAAACCCATGGCCGTGACATCTTCATGAAGCGCCGCCAGACATCCGGGTTGATCTCCTTCCGCCTCCGTCACGGTCCCTTTACCGACAAAATAACTTCCTGCGGTCACGTGGAATTCGGAGTTCATCGTCACGACCGGCAATGAGGCCTTCAGCGCCTGATCAATAACGTCGGTCGCGTGGATCGCATCGCCGCTGCATTCCACCACGATATCGGAATTTTCAACCAATTCAGCCACGGAGTTGGTCAAGGCCCGCTTCCGGGGGAATTCCGCGCACGCATGGATGTCCCTGCGGGTTAAAACCCCGGACACCGTTAAATCAACACAGTTTTCCAGCGCCCGGACGAATCCTTTCGCGATAAACCCCGTTCCAATGACACCGACCCGTTTTCGCGAATTACTTTTTGTGTGCGCAGTCATCTGTTCCCCTTTTTTTCCGCAAAGAAATATTTTCTTGATCTAAAAATCGGTCCACCGCATCCTGCCAGGACGGCATGGCGATCCCCAGTTTTTCGCAGATCAGCTGATGGGACATCGGGGAAAAGCCCGGGCGCTTCGCTTTAACCGGGATCGTTTCCGATGGCACAGGGACCGCCGCCACCTTATTCCCTGTTTTTTGAAAATAATATTTTGCCAATTCATAACGCGAACAATAGCCGTCATTGCTCAGGTGATATAACCCTTCAAGGCCTGCCTCCACCGCCTTGAGGACAACATCCGCGGCATCACACGCGTAGGTCGGGCTGGACACTTCGTCTTGAACGATCTTTATAGATGCTTCCCCCCGCGCCCACTTTTCCAATTTGGCAAAAAAATTGTTTTCTCCGTCTCCAAAAAGCCAGCTGAGACGAAAGACCAGAAAACGGCCTGCCTGGCCGCAAACGGCTCGCTCCCCCTCAAGTTTGCTGAACCCATAATTACTCACGGGGTTAGGGGCGTCTTTCTCGGTGTAAGGCTCACCCTTGCAACCGTCAAAGACATAATCACTGCTGAAATGCACGAGAAATATATTGTATTTCTTACATAAAACAGCCAAATTGCGCGCGGCTTCGCTGTTGATCTGGAAAGCTTTCTCCGGCTCTTCCTCGGCATGGTCAACCAGGTTATAAGCCGCGCAATTGAGGACAACATCCGGTTTACGCGCGCGCAGATAATCCTCCAGCCCCGAAAAATCAGTAATATCTAACTGGCGATGATTTTTAGCCTCAAACGGGATATGCCGTTGATGGAGCGCGGCAATAAAGGCCCGCGCCAACTGGCCGTCCGCTCCTGTTATCAGATATTTTTTCTTATTCATTTCGCGCGTAATAAGCCCGGACACTCCCGGAGTGTACGGGGCCGGTGGCCATCAAATAGACCCCAGCAGGTGTATCGCATACAAAGGAATAACCCTGATCTTGCCATATTCACAAAAATTTTCTAACGATATCCGAATTCCACGGCTTATCCCCCGGGATTCCAGAAAAATATGCATGCTCTGCATCTGCCCTTTTGTCCCGGCTTTGACCTCGATGGGCACGATCTTCTCTCCCTGCTGGATCAGATAGTCTATTTCCGCGTTGCTCCCTCTGGCCTCCTTATGCCAGTAAAACAGCTGATGTTTAAGGTTCAAGGGACGATTATGGAGCAATTCTAAACCGGTAAATACTTCCGCCATATTTCCTTTGTTGATCCCCTGAAACCCTTTGGCCAATAAATAGGATTGCAGATCAAGCCCCAACAGCCTTTGGTGAATGCCAACGTCAAAAAGGACCATTTTAAACTTCTTGGTATCTATTTGCGCCCCTAAAGGTAACCCCCGGGCGGCCGTGTGATAGACCTTATAAGCCAATCCGGCCTGGACCAAAAGGTCCAGGGCATCCTTCAAGGAGTGCGAACTGGAGGGAGATCCGATGTTGGAGTATTTGAATTTAGTGCCGGCCTGAAAGACGATCGAATCAAAGACTTCCCGCAGGCGTCCGACGGGGGCCCTCTTTTTATATTTCGCAAAGTCGTCTCTCAATGTTATCAATAAATCATCCAGCTTTTTCTGGCACAAAATCAGATCTCGGTGCTTGACATAGGCTCCAGCCACCTCCGGCATGCCCCCTATCAACAGATATGTTTGTAAATAACCGATCAATTTTTTATGAAAGACGTCCTCCATCGGGGTTTGACCATGACTTTTAGAAACAAGGTCCACCATGGGCTTGGCACCATTCGCCGTTAAAAATTCCGCGAAAGACATAGGATACATAAAAAGCGAACTGACGCGCCCTACACCCTGGGATGGGATCTCGGCTAACGCGAATTCCAGTAACGACCCGGCGGCGATAACATGTAGTTCCGGCATCTTTTCATGGAAAAACCGCAGGGAGCTTAACGCCTCCGGACAGGCCTGAATTTCATCGAAAAACAGCAGTGTTTTTCCAGGAATGATGGGCACAGAAAAGAGAGCGGACAATTTTTCACATAGATCCGCGGGGTTGAGTGACCCTTGAAAGATCGATTTCAGGTCCTTTTCTTCTTCAAAATTGATCTCCAGAAAGTGTTGAAAAGATTCACCTAATTTGCGAATGGAGTAAGTTTTGCCAACTTGCCGTGCGCCCCTTAGAAGCATGACTTTCCTGGACGGTTCCCTCTTCCATTCCAGTAGATATTTATCGATTGTCCTATCCATAGCTTTTGTGCATTTCTCAATTAATCAAATCAATTATTCGTATAATTATCACAAAATCAGTCCAATTATACTACTATTTCATCATAAAATCAACCCGAACGGGTAAGCCCGGACACTCCCGGAGTGTACGGGCTCACTCAAGTTATCGAAATACGGAATCAATGCTGTCTTTGATAAGCTCATAGTTGAAGAGTTTTAATTCACTCTTATCATCTAAAAATCTTTCCACGTCTTCCGCCGCTTTTTTCAGGTCGGTTTTTTTAAGATTGTTTAATAGAAATTCTTTGATATTTTTGGCATTTACGCCCGGGGCTTTGCCTTGAGTTTGCCGGATAGCGTTATTCAATAGTTCGTAATCAGGCTCAACCTTCCTTGCCAAATACCAGATCAGATCATAAAAGTCGCGTCCTTTGGTGTACTCGCGGTAAAAGCAGGCTGAAATTTTGGCCGCGAACATGGAAGATAGACCAAAATGCTTGACATAAAACATATAGGTCTTGTTGACCAGGCTGTTCTCGATCTTGCCTCCCCTGGGGGGATTCGTGTCCACTTCAAGCTTGATCGACAGCTTTTGTCCAGGCAGCGGCGAAATCCCCAATTCGTTTAATAAACCCGGAAATTTCAGCATGACGTTGTTGACAGTCTTCACCTTTTTCAGGGTTTTTTCCATCTTGAGCCCATGGAGCTCGATCTCCCTGTGAAGCTCCCCGCAAAGCTTCTCGAAATCATATCCGGCAGGGTTGGTCAATGAGAAATCCAGGTCTTCCGAAAAGCGCCGCGCATTAAACAAAATCCTTAATGCCGTTCCTCCGACAAACGCCAGGTTTTCAAACCATCCTTTATCGCGAAGTACTTTTAAGACCAAAATCTGCAAGAATTCACGCAGGCGGTTCTCTTTGTCTTCCCTGGACATAGACTCCGTGAATTGTTCCTTGAGAACTTCAATCATGATTTTGTCTCCCGGCACATGAAAGCGCAAAATGATTGAAGGACCCGGATTAATTTTGGGCTGTCATACAACGCTGTAAATTCCATAATAAGTTTTTTGTCCAAGTCTTCCAGGTTCTGAAAACGATAAGATTGTTCAAAAATCTCCGGGTCGGCAGCTTTAAACTTCTCTAAATTAAGATAAATAAAATCCACAATGGCCTTTTCCGGTAAAGCCATAAAGAAAGTTAAGCCTGCTTCGTCTTTGAAGGTTTTAAAACCGCGAAATGCCCCGGGTTTAACATGTTGATAGATAAACGTCCCTTTCTGCGCGCTGAACCGCGTTGTCTTTTTTGTGGTGACAGAAGTCACGTCCGCCACTTTTTCAGGGATCAATCCGTAAAAGTTGAGCGCGTATTCCAGGCTGACATAAGACGGCATATATAATTGATTGGCAATAAAAGAACGGCTCGGCTGAATTTTACGGTCATTTTCATTGAGTAAGTAAATGCCCCTCTTGAGCTTCACGATCAGGCCCTGTTCTTGCCAGCGATACAATTGGTTTAGAATGATTTGCCGATCTGGAGATTTAACATTCTGTTTGGCAGGGAGAAGGTCAATAATATCTTTGCTCCAGATGATGGGTAAATGTTGATATTTATGCTTAAACTGGGTGTAATTCATTTTTGTTTCCCTCAATAATCATTTATGATTATTTACAGAAATAAGTATAGCGCACCGTCTCAGTAATGTCAATCTCATGACCAAGCCCGGACACTCCGGGAGTGGCCCTATCAACGTCCCCCCATGGAAGCCAAATCAATAAATTTCTCAAGATGGTCTACCAGGAACATTGGAATATTAATAAGATTATTGTCCCTTTTAAGATTCTTTAATGAAAATTTCACCTTCTATGTCACTCTAATGTGATTAAAATCACATTTATCTAATGAGCCGGTACACTCCGGAGCCGGTACACTCCGGGAGTGTACCGGGCTGGTGGCCATCAAATAGACCCCAGCAGGTGTATCGCATACAAAGGAATAAACCGGATCTTGCTCCCCTTTCCATTCCATCAGATATTTATCGATAGTTCTATTTCCAAAATTAATCAATTATTCGTGCAATTATCATAAAGTCAACCCAATCATGCGACTATTTCGTCATAAAATCAGCCCGAATTGGTAAGCCAGGCCACTCCTAAGCCAGGCCACTCCCGAAGTGGCCTGGGGCTCACACCTGATCTATGACCACAATTCTTCCAGAAAATCCAGATAAGGAACGATCTCGATATTGTCCGTTTTTCTCGGCCGCTTTTCAAGGCATACGCAGACAAG
>DOGZ01000042.1 GCA_003528115.1 Candidatus Omnitrophota bacterium | reverse complement strand
CTGATCCACTTCCGTTACCGCGCTCTCCCCGCTTTCCATCTTCTCGATCAACCCGTTTAAGTCCGTTACCACCGACGTGCTGTTGATCTCGATCCCGTACACCCGCTTGAAGTTCGTAGTGCTGAAACTGCTGTTATTGACCAGGTTCGCGATGGCGTTGACCGTGTTGCTGAACGTTGTCTCATTGTATTTCTCGTTGGCGTCGGTCCCGCTCTTATCCGGCGTGTTGACAATCGCGCTCAAGAGACGGATCGCCTGATCTACTTCCGTCACCGCGCTCTGACCGCTTTCCATCTTCTCGATCAACGCGTTCACGTCGCTCACCACCGGGTTCCCGATCTCGAACCCGTACACGCGCTTGAAATTCGAATTGCTGATGTTATTGACCAGGCTCACGATGGCGTTCACGGTATTAATGAACGTCGTTTCGTTGTACGCCTCATCAATGTTGCCGGTACTGCTCTTGTTCGGTGTATTCACTATCGCGCTTAAAAGCCGGACAGCTTGGTCGACGTCACTGACATCTTCATTGGCAAACTCCATCTTCAAAATCAGCGCGTTTAAATCAGATACCACGGACGTGGTGTTGATCTCAATCCCGTACACCCGCTTGAAGTTCGTGTTGCTGAACGCGGTGTTGTTCAACAGGCTCGCGACAGCGTTCACCGTATTGATGAACGTCGTTTCGTTATATTTCTCATCGGCATCGGTCCCGCTCTTGTCCGGCGTATTGACAATCGCGCTCAATAACCGGATCGCCTGATCCACTTCATTAGGAGCGCTCGTCCCCTCTTCCATCTTTTCAATCAGTGAATTTAATTCCGTCACCACCGACGTGCTATTGATCTCAATGCTGTACACCCGCTTGAAGTTTGCGTTGCTGAAACCGGTGTTATTCAACAGGCTCGCAATGGCGTTGGCCGTATTGATGAAGGTCGTTTCGTTGTATGCCTCATCAATGCTGCTGGTGCTGCTCTTGTCCGGCGTATTGACAATCGCGCTCAGGAGCCTTATGGCCTGATCCACGCTTGTGACCGCGGTATCCGTCTTCTCGATCAACCCGTTTAAGTCCGTTACCACCGACGTGCTGTTGATCTCGATCCCGTACACCCGCTTGAAGTTCGTGTTGCTAAACGCGGTGTTGCTCAACAGGCTCGCTATGGCGTTGACCGTGTTGATGAACGTGGTCTCATCGTACGCCTCGTTCGCTTCCGTACCGCTCTTATCCTCGGTGTTGACAATCGCGCTTAACAACCGGATCGCCTGATCCGTGTCCGTAACATCCGTGTCCCCGCTTTCCATCTTCTCAACCAGGGCCTCAACGTCGCCGACAATCGGGTCGCCGATTTCAATCCCGTACACCCGCTTGAAGTTCGTGTTGGAGAACTGGGTGTTTTCCGTCATGGTGACCATGTTATTGATGCCGGTAATGTACTTCGTCCTGGAATAGGTGTTGTCGCTGACAACGGCGCTCAGGAGTCTTAAGGCCAGATCATCCTGGGGATCCGGCGCGATGCCATAAACACTTTCAAAATTCTCCTCGTCAAAATTGGAATCATTGAGCAGGTCCGCCATCCGTTCCATCATCGCGATAAACGCGCTCACGCCCTTCCACTGGGACCCGTTGGTGATATCAAACAGGACTTTCATGAAGTCCGCGGTCTGCCAGGTGAGCGGCTCGATGGTCACGCCATGGGCCTCTTCAAAAAGATCCTGCGCGTCCTGCGTTATGGAAGAATAATTCAATCCGTCGGAAAGATCCCAGACAACCTCGAGGTCATCAATATAGGCGTCAACGCTCCCGCCGTAATTATTCGTGACATCCACCCCGCGCGCGCCGACATAATCCTTGGCTTCCTGATTCTCGCCGTAAGTTTCGACCCAATCCTCATAACTGGCCGCGCCGAAGAGATCCAGGAAGGGCTGTTCCTGCACGAGCGCGTATTCAATAGAACTTGTTTCAAACGGATCTGTGACCTGTTGCGGGGCAAAAAGATTCCAATCATCAAAGCCTCCGGCGGCAGGGTGACGGCTCGAGGAAGTCTTCGCGCGATCCGCGAAAGCGGAACCGATCTTGCGGCGGTCGGAAGTGCCTTTGCCGATTTCGCTTTGGATGTTCTTCATAAGTTGCGGATCCAGCATGAACGGCTTTCCTGCCGCGTATCCGGCATACAGCGCCTCTAACGCCTTATTGGTTTCGTGCTCCAGCCCCAGGGCCGCGGCGCCGAATTCATGGACTAAGGACGCCTCGAGGCGGAAGGTATTGACCCTCTTGAGATCTCTGGGCGCGACATACACCTTTCCATCCAGGTTCGCCGCGGACTTGAGGAAGTCGGCGGTCAGGGCATTCTCGACACTGATTTTATTCAAATATTGTTCCGGCTTCTCTACCTTTGCCGCTGCGAGGACCTTTTGGAAGATCGGCTTGATCTTGTCCGTGAGGATCTTTTCAATCTTCGCCTTACCTTCATCCTTAACAGCCAGATCCTTAACATTGCCCAGGAGATAATCTACCAGCGGTTCGTTACGACTTAAGCGGTTTCTAAAATTGTCTTCACTTAAGAAGGCGGTCTTTAACCGTCTAAGTGTCTCGCTCTGTGGCGTTCCATTCTTTTCCATGTGATTGAGCACCCTGGCCCAATACATGAGGTTGTCAAACTGCGCGGCGCTGTTTTGGGCGTCGAAGTCGAGAATGATCCCTGCATCCTTAACCGCAGCATAAGTTCTCTGAATATCGCTCACCAGATCATTAAACCTGTCCTCACGGCCATATTGTTCTGACACATACTGTCTGTAAATCAAATGCCGGTAATACGCCGCATCAACGTAACGGCTCATTTTGCTAAATGATTTCCGTAACGCTGTTCTATCGACCGTATGACGAATCAGCTCGCTCAACTTGACGGCGAGTTCGACATCCTTGACCACGCCGTCGATATCCACGACCTGACCAACTTTAGCGAGGTAGTCGCGGTGACCGCGGCCGACCATGGCCTTATGAATCTCCCTGGCTTTATTCATGGCGGCGGTATAATCTTTCTCTCCCTTTTCCATAATGGTGACAACAGCCTCAAGAACCTGGATCGCCTCAAACCTGTTGCCTGTAAGGGGCCCAAGCCACGCGAGGGCTTGCCGGATGCCGGCCTCTGTCGTGATATCCAGCGGTGTTTGCGTGACCTCGGCGATCTTGGTTAAGACCGGCATGAATTCGCTGAATTCCACGATGAGGTTATTGGCTTCCATGGCCGAATTTCCTAATCCGCTGTAGAACCGCAAGGCCCGGATCGAGGACTCATTATTGAAATCAATGCCGCCTGCGAGACGGGTGAAGTTTTCGCGCAAGGCAGGATCCGTCACGCGGGTCACGCGGGCCTGAGTACCGTCGTGATCAACCTTATTCAACGCTGTCAGATAAACGAGATTCCAGAAATCCTCAGGCTTGGTGATATCGGTTGTCATCTCCTCCTTCTGGGCCGCGTCGCCGTAATTGTACCGCGTCACAGACATCGTTGCATCCATCGCCCCCATGGCCGTGATCAATTCTTTAAACGGATCGTCGGAGGTGAACATCCGTGCGCTTTGCGGCGTTTCCTTCTTATAAATCTTGTTAAAGTTCTCCCGGATGGCGATCAATGTGTTGGCATCCTCTGTTGTGAGCTTCGCGATCAATTCACGGAAATCTTTCTCCACCCCGTTGCTGAAGATCCCTTTCACGGATGTCCACAACGACGTGGTGCCGGCGGTCAGGGCCTGGTCAAAGGAAGAAACATTGGCCTTGGCTAAAGCTTTTTCCAAAGCGTCCGCCACTTCTTTAACTCCTGGCATATTTCTGTCAAACCGCGTGTCGCCTGTCGCGTAGTGGACCGTGTCGCGCGGATCCAGCCTGTCGGATCCCCATCGCTCCGGCCCCATGAAAGGCAGATTGAGCGTGGCGCCGAAGGAGGTGTCGCCGCCCCGGCCCATGTTGGCAAAAATATTGAAATTACGCGTCCCTGTCTCGAACCGACCGCTGTTATTCGTCGAATAGCGGACGTCGAAGTATTCCACCGGCCACTGATCCACGGTGTCATACCGGAGTCCCACATCCGCCTCATGATCCAGATACCGGGCGTAAGGACTGAACCGGCCGACCTCGGTGCGGAAATACGTCATGGGTTCGATTTCGCCTTCATCGGAGGTGTAACCGACGATCAAATCAAAGTTATTGATACCCGCGAATCCGCGGCCCTTGAGGCGCAAATAAGGCATGATGCCGTCTTCGGTGTACGCGATCCCCGGGCCGCCGGCGGCGCCGCCGGTCACGGAATTGCGCAGGGCCTCAAAATTGATATAGACCTTGTTCTCCCGTCCGGCAGCCAGGGCGTCATCGGTGCTCATCCGTCCGCTGAAGGAAAGGTCCCATCGCTTCAGCCGCTGGTCCCAGTTCAACCCGTAGGTCTCGGTACTATCGGCCAGGACCATGATCCGGCCGGTCTTGTAATCGTAGCTGACCCCTTCGCCGACTCTCGCTTCTCCGTCGCTGTCGATCTCGATAAAGGCGTTAGCGCCCACCCCTTTGGCCACATCATGGCTAAAGTCCAGGAGAATCCGGTCATTCTTGCCGTCGGGCGAGATGACATAGGTCATGCGGACGTTCTGATCACTCCTTTTGCCGTCGCGGGAGAGATCCATGGAGATGCGCTGGGTGTCGAGGGAATTTTCCGTGTTGAAACGATCCTGAACCGAGGAAGACAGGAACCAGTTATAAACCAGATCCAGATGCGTGGCGCCGTCCTGGATCTTGGGCAAATCTATTCTCTGGGTACTGCGGCCGAAGGTGGTGTAGTCCCCATTGCCGTCCGGCTGTTCGATCTCGGAAGACGCGATGCCGATGGTCGAAATATCCGTCCGGCTGATGACCCCGCTCTGGCGGAGTTCATAATATTCTTCCGCGGAGACATCCCGTCCTAAATCCGCCATGAACACGTACGCGCCTTTGCCATCCACGCGGATACGGTCCTGGGCCCGGGCCGCAGCGGCCTTCCCCGGCGTAAGATCAACAATCTCCCAAACCGTTTTCTCCATCTCCTTGACCGCGGTCGTCACGCGATCGAAATTGTCCTGCTTAATAAGGAAGGTGGAGATCAGTTTAAACCCAAGCATGATGCCGGTCACGATGGGGTTGCTGGAAGCCGACCAGTCGGACGCGCGACGGTTGGTGTTGAGATAATCAATGCCGGATTTAGCGGCCTTCAGGCTCAAGGCTTTATAGGCGACGAGATAGTATCGGGCGAGCTGGCCCAGCTCTTCCTGGGCCTTAAGGTCTCTTTTGATCTGGGCTTCTTTGTAGGCCTCAAGGACCTGGGTCAGTGAGTAGTCAAATTTTTGCGTGATGTTCTTGCGGAGAGTGCCATCGGGATCAATATCTTTCTGAACTTTATTCAAACCTTTTTCGTAGCTCTTGAATTCCTTATCTTCAGTTTTGTCAAAGGTCAGGTCAAAGATGTTACCGGCCAGGAGATACGTGGCGCGCAACTGATCGACCAGGTATTGTTTGTATTCTTTAGATCCGCTTTCGGCGGAACGGTGGAAGTCCACAATGCCGAACAGGGCGTTGACAACCGATGTCCTGACATCGACATCCTGGGAAGGTAAATACTCGCCGAGGAAATCAATGAGGGCGGAGACGCTCCCTGCGTGATACTGACCGGCCTTCGTCAGATACGTCTGCGCGTTCGCGTTGGCGACGGCCGGCGGGGCATGATGCTTTTGGGCCATCCATTCCAGGGTATCGCCTTGAACGATTCTATCCACCCACTCCAGGAATATGTTCTGATTGTTTTGCTGTTCTGCGTCAAAATAATTCTGATTCCCGGCCCAGAGGGTCTTTAAGTTTGTGAGCGGCGTCTGCGTGTTTGTTGTGTTGACGGTATTCGCGGGCTGATCCGTCTTGTTCTCCTTATTTTTATTCTTATTCTTTTGAGCGTGGTTAAAGATCTGGTCCAGAATACGCGCTTCTTCTTGCCTGTAGTCCTTCTGTTTCTTGTACATCTCTTGCGCGACATCTTTGACTGATTTCTCAAGACTGGTCAACTCAGTTTCGATCCAGTCCATGGAAGAACTATTTCCGTCGGCATTCTTGACCTGATCGAGCAGCGCGCCCTTGATGGTCAGGTCTGTGAGGGCGGCAGAGACGGCTAAATACGCCTCCTGTCTCTTCGCGGGAGTTATCGTTTGATCCTGAACCGCGGCCTTCCAGACAGCCATCTTGGTCTTTTCGTTCGCGTCGGTTGTGAATATCTTTGCCCATGCCTTGTTGTATTCTTCGCTTAAAATATTTTTGCGCTCCTGGACGGTCAGGACATCGGTGTCTTTGTTGTCGTTGCGGATTTCGTTCAATTGTTTATCCAGTTCATTCAATTTGCTCACTGTACTGTCATTGGCCTGTGGCCCAACAGCAGTCTTATCAGCCTCTCTTCTTAACCTGCTTCCCTCAACCATATATTCCCGGATGGCCTTGTCCAGATAATGCAGGCGCAAGGTGGCGAGATTTTTGTCGTTGAGATCGACCGGCAACGACGTGTTGCGGGCCAGGAAACGCTTCATGTCTTTGGTGTCTTCAGAATTACCTTGAAGGTCTTTATCTTTAAGTGCCGGCGCCAGGTTCTCCTGAACAAACTGTTCAAAGTCTTCAAAGGACAGGAGGTTTTTGTTGCTTTCCGCGATCTCTAAGATCCTGGTCAGCGACATGCCCGCGTTCACTTCTTGCGCCTTGTATCCTAACCCGACCTCTTCACCGAACTTGTCCAGGGCCGCTTTAAGATCCGCCTGCTTTGCTTTGTCAATATCGTTCCACGGGGTTGATGTCTGCGCAACTTTTTCCTTCTTCTTGTCGTCTGTCTTCTTGTCATCGGCCTTCTTTTCGTTCAAGTGGCTCAGGAGTTTTTTGTAATCAAACGCCTTCATATCCTCGGCTTGCAAACCATAGCTGACGGACAACGCCAACGCGCGGGCGCGTTCGGCCAGGGTTAAACCGGCGTCGGCAGACATTGTCCTGAAATCTTCCGCGTACGTTCCAAACCGTTTTATCTGCTCCTCCAATTCCAAACGGGCGCGGGCGCTCGTGAGATTCTGGCGGATCTTCCTTAAATTCGAGGCCTTGTCAAAGATCGTCATCCCCAGAACGAATCCGAGATTGAAATCGCCTTCGTTAAAGTTCATGCCTGTGGTGACAAAGACGCTGGAGAGGAACCTGATTTCTTCTCGACCGATTTTGTATTTTTTCCCAAGGGTATCCAGATGTTCCATAAAGTGCTTCTTCAGGGTTTCGTAATCCTGCCGCGCGGCCTTGTTCAAAAGCTCGACGCCGACAGCTTCGGTGTCAAAGTCACGGGAAAGATAATGACCGAACCCGGCGAAGTACGCCTCCTGGGCCGTGAAGTACGCGATCTTGGCCAGGTAATATTTGAGCGGATCCGCGGTCCTACCCTTTTCCGCGGCCTTGAGGTCTTTCAAGGCGGTAAAGAAGGTAGACCGGGCCAGGAGAGAGGTATTGATGGTCTCATTAACTGTCTTTCGGATCTGGCTTTCCAGAGAATACAGGTCCGTAAGCGTGACCTCTGTCCTCGTGTCCCACAAGGCTGACATCTGGGAGATGATTCCGCCGAAGTTGATCCCGACACGGCCTGTGGATTCGCCTGTCAACGAAGCGTGCGTAAGAGCGCTGTGCTGATCTCCATTAGCAGAGAACGGCATGGGGGCAAGATTTTCAAATGTCTTGGGCGCCATCGCGGGCGCGAACGTCACGCCTTCTCTCAGCGTCAATTCCGGCAGATGGTAGATCCGGGCCAGGAGATTGCGGTAGAAGTAATGCAACGGCGCGGCCGCGGGACTAAAGAAGATATTTTTATCCAGCCAGTCCATGAGGGTCGTCCCGTCACGGTAAAGCTCGTCGGCCAGGGCCTCCTTGCCCACCGCGGTCAAAAGCGGGGTCACGACTTTTTTCGCCGCCGCTTTCTTGTCGTCATCTCTGGCCGCCTCGGGCCTGTCTTTGAGATCCTTGTCTTCTTCGATCTTCTTCAGGGCTGTCTTGGGATCCACCTTGACCAAAATCTTCTGAACATTTTTCCATCTCGCGTTAAGCTGGACCAGCCTCTTCAATTCTTTTAAATACGCTGAGGACGCGTTCATCAGATCGCCGGCCTTGGTCTCCAGTTGTGTGATGTCATTGACTCGGGCGGCTTCCTCGAGGACGCTTTCCATTTGATCGCTGATCGCCTCATGCGTCTTGTACGCCTGATTCAGGAATTTGAGGTAGATGTTCTTTGCCCGGATCGAAAGACGGATGATCTTGGCCCTTTGCGGCGCGGCTTTCTTTAACTCCTCCCGCAGTTTCTCGATCTCCGCGGTGCTCTCCAACATCTCCTTCAGATACGCGATGGATTTCTCACTCCTCTCGATTTCAGCGCGGCGCTTGGCGAGCTCAGCCTCCAGCTTCTTTTGTTCGTCGGTCTTGGGCCCCTTGGTCTCTTGGGTCTCAGGGGCGTAAAAATTTTGTCTTTCAAGACTGATCAATTTCTGCTGATCCCTGATCAACATCTTTTGGACTCTGCTATTTCCATTTTTCAAATCCTTCCGGGCACTGGCGTCGCGTATTAACCTTTCCAAAGTCTCCTCGTTCTGCCAGATCGTTGTTAATAATCCTTCCCTCTTTGTTGAAATGGCCCAGAGGGTATCCTTCTGATCCTGCCGAATTTTAACGCTTACGGCGCTCGCGGCGACGCTGAACGGCGTTTCGATTTCGTACGCCTCGAACAACGCGGCTAAGGCCTGACGGGCCTGCAGGGTTGTGGCCTGCTTCTCAGTCCCGGCGTCTTTGGCCTGAGCGGCGGCCAGTTGGTAGAAACGGTAAATATCGATGAATCCGGCGGTTTTCTTGATGTCCCCAATGACCGACGGATTCACGGCGGTCTCGACCATCACATTTTCCCCCACGTCCGTGTACGACGACAGGTTAGCCTGGTACAAGCGAATCTGCTGTGTCAGCGGTAATTGAGCCAACAAAGATTCCAGGGTGTCGCGCAGGCCGGCCAGGGCCGGGTCCTTAATCAAGGACGGCGTTGTCTTGCGCTCCATGGCGGTCAACTTGGTTGTGAGGGCTTCCTTGATCAATCCTTCAAGATAGCTTGTGTCTTCGCCGCTTAAAGATTTGGCGTCGACCAGATAACGGATGCTGAGGATTTCGGTGACAGCCTTGCGGGCCTCGGTAAGCTGTGCCGGCGTCAAATTTTCAGCGCCCATGAGACGGTTAAACTTCGCTTCAGCCTTGCGGTAGACGGCGGTCTGTTTTTCCAGATCAGCGAGCCGGGCGGATTGCTCTTTTACCTTTTCAGCCAGCGGCGCGTAAACAGCCGCGTCTTTGGGATTTGAAGGCGCTGTCTGATTCTTGTTAAATTGGGCGATCACGGCCTGGTCGTCGGCCTTCTGGGCTGTAAGCCATTTCCTGGTAATGTGGAACAGACGTTTTCTGGCGGCGTCTTCTGCTTTCTCGACAACGTTCTTGGGCCTGAACGCGGCATTTTCTTGAACCTGCTTCTTAAGATCCTTGGACTGTTTCTCGCGGTCCACGGCTTCAAGGTAACGCAGGAGGACCGCGGCCCGGGTATCTTCAATAGTTTCTTTATTCTTTAAAAGGAGCTCCGCGACCTTCTTTGCCTCATTTTTTGTCAGGGCGCTCGCCTGAACCAATTCCGTAAGACGCGACATCCCCGCTTCAAGATTCTTAATCAGCTTCCATCTGTTCTCCGCCCGAGTGATTTCCCCCTTTAAGGACGCATTGTCTTTGTCTTCCTGCGCCGCTATTCTTAGGCGATTGAACGCGGCGTTGGCCTGATTTCTCTGGTAATCCAAAACAACACTGACCGCGTCCAGGCTTAGAGTCTCGCTGATCCGCGCGGCCTTCAGCTTCGCGGTCTCTGTTTGATTGAGTTTGATCTTCTCGGCGTGGGAAGCTTCTTTATTGAATTTGAGCAGTTGGATATTGAGTTTGAGGATCTCCGTCTCTACGCGTTTGAGGGCGGCGATTGTCTTGATCCTCGTCTCGAGATCTTTCAGGTTTTCCGGACCATTCCCCTGGTCCAGTCGATCCAGGGTAACCGCCTGTTTCTTCTCCTGGATGCTCAACCGGTGTTTAAGCTCCAGCTCTTCTTTGATTTCTTGGCTTGAATTCCGCGCCCTGAAAGACTCCAGCGCCAGTTCGGCGATGGTGACATCTCTCGACGCCAGTTCCAGTCTTTTTTGCGCGGAAGTCTGTTTATTTCTTAAAGCGTCGATCTTTGCGCGGTCGGCCTCCGGAGTCTCCATGAGGGCTTTCTCATTTCCAACAGTGGGCAATCCCTGCTTGTACGACAACAGTTCGCCTTGAATGCTGAGCTTATTGCCGTCGTGCTCGATCGCGAGGGCTTTTGCCCTGGCCGTCTTTTTCGCTTCGATCAACGCGGCCTCTTTCCTGGAATCTTTAGGACTGAAGAATTCCCACAGGCGGTCGATCTCTTCCTGTGTTTCCAGGGCCATCCGCGCCTTCCTGACCTCAAAGAGGCGGTCTTCTTCGCCGTCCTTCAGTTGATTAAGCTTGAGGTAATCTTTCTGGGTTCTCGCCTCTTCTTCTTTGATCCCCTTCAAAGCCTGGATGTCCGCGAGAAGCAGATTTCTCCACCCAGCTTCAAAATCCGTTGCTGCTTTTGGCGCGCCGGCTGTCTTGACCTCTTTAAGAATCTTGAGGGCGTTCTGAACGTCTTTCTCAGTTAAATGATTCTGCCGCGGATCCAGCATCTCCGCCGAGGAAACAAGATATTCCGCAGCCTTGAGCGCCTCTTTGTCTTCCTCGCTCACGCCCTTGATTTCTTTCCTGTGCAAGGCCTCTTCGAATTTTGCCAACTGCCGGATTTCCTTAACCCCTCGGATCAGCTCCGTCACCTGCCGGATCTGACTGGACAACGCGGTCTTGTTCTGGGCCTCACTGTCCTTTTGGTTTTCCCGGGCCAAGGCAAGGAACCGCTCCTCTAAATCCGCCCGGTCGTACGCCTTGAAGGCCTTGAGACCTGCCACCGTCGGGAATGTTACCGCATGTCCTGTCTTTGCGCCGGGGATCACCTGCAAGAGCAATTCGTGGCGGACTTCGATCAGGTTCGCCCAGATCTGCCGGACGAGGATCTGCTTTTCTTCCCGGGCCTTCTGCTCTTTCTTGGGGTCAGGCGGCGAACCGGCTGACGCGGGCCCGGAAGCTGACGGTGAGGAAACACCCGACGCGGCGCTGGTCGCGGCTTTGTCTACTTCAACAGATTCGGGTCCTTCTGAGTCAGCGGCCGCCGTCTTGGATTCTTTTTTCAGCCGGGCAATGTTTGCGGCTAACTCGGCTTCAGTCTGCGCCGGTGTTGGGGCACTCTGCGCAGCCTTGACCAACTCCTCCAGCTCCGCCTCTGCCCGGGTTAGCGCCTCTGAATTACGAATGCGCTGCTCTACCAACTCTTGGGTCTTCCGCGCCACCAGCCCGGCCAGCTCTTCTTTGGTCACCCGGTCTTCTTTCGGGTTCTGGATCTTCAACGCCTCCACGGCCTTTGTCACGTCACTGTCGGTCACCACGCTCAACTGTTCTTTGGTCAGGGCCTGGGCCACCCGTGCGATTTTCAGAACGGTCTTTGGTTCAGTCGCCTCACCGGCCACGTGGAAGTCTTCCAGCAGATTCCTCAAACTGGCCTCGTACTTAGCATCCGTCAGCCGGAGGTCTTTGCCGGCCGCGGCAACCTTCTGAATCAATTTCTCCTCAACCTCTGTCTTAAACGCGCTCACCTTGAGTTCCGCCACCTTCTTCTGGGCCTCGGGCAATTTGACCCTCTCTTCACCTTTTGTAATCAGGTGGTCGGCCAGGGCGGTCAGGTCTTTGTTGTTCAACGGTTCTGAAGAAGGACTAAGCTCAAGCGCCTGGCGTAACCGGGCAACGTCTCTGTACCCGGCCTTGGCTAACAGGTCCTGGACAACCCCCGCGCGTTCGTACGGTTTGAGGCCTTCGAGCCCGTCTTCTTTTATCTTCACGATCCGCCTGCTTTCGTCGCTTTCGGCTGTAATCTTGTCTTCGATTTTGTGAAGCTCGCTCATCCGGCCGAGGTAATCTTTTTTGTCAGTGCCGGTCAGCGAGAGCTCGGTGATCTCTTCAAGCATTCTGTGCTCGCGCTGTTGAATCGTGTTGAGGTCGCCTTCCCCGCCGAGGACGTCCGCGTACACCCACTGACTGAGCATGCCCTGGGATTCTTCTGCTGTCAGATCAGAGACCCTGGGGCCTAACACGCCTTCCAGCTTTGAACGGAACTCGTCGCCCAATCCGATCAGCCCGTGGGGACCTTCCAAGGCCTGGACCATGTTATTGACCGGTTCAAAGGCAACGCCCGCGTAAGGAACCTTCGTAAAGCTTTCAGCCACGTTGGTGACCCCCTTGATCTCGCCGGTGACCACGTACATGCCAAAGAAACTCTTCCAGCGCTGAATGTTCTGAATGAAATGCATTAGGATCCACGGGCGGTTCTTGAAAAATGCGTTTCTGAAATCCGGCCGACCGAGCTCATTGTTTTTAATCACCCTGGTCAAACTCAATAATCCATAACCCGCGGCCACAGCCACCGGCACTGCCACAACCCCTACCCCGAACTTCGTGTACAACAGCGGCGCGGCAAATATCCCCAGACTGAACACCGTGTGTCCCAGAGCAAGCGCGCGGTACTTGGCAAACGTAAACTTTTTCTTCATCGACGGCTTACGATCCACGCTAATGTTCTCTTTCGCCAATTTCTCTTCAATCAGACTCATCACCGCCGGACTGCTCCATCCTAAAACCTTGCCAGAATCAATCAAGTCCTTTGCCTTCTTCAAGTCTTCCGGCAGGATCGTTGATCTGCGGATTTCTCTTAACATCTGGACCGGCGCGCTGATGCCAAAGCCGGTTTTGAGCCACTCCGCCATGGTGGCTGGAATCCGCAGAAGCGCGAAGCCCAGGGTCAACAGAAGCGTCCGGACCAATTCCTTGTGCTGATGCTGGAACCCGAAGGCGTCGAGCTTCCTAAAGGCTTCCTTGGTCTGGTAATCGCCGAAGATCGACGCGTCCAGTTTAAAGCCCAACCGCGTGGCCACAGGCCCGGCCAGGACCGCGCCTAAAAGCATGATTGAAATTCTGGACCAGAACAGCGCCGCGAAGGCCGTGGTCGCNNCTGGACTTCTCGTAAATCTCTTTGTGCAGCGAGATGCTGTCGTTAAGGGGTTGGTTCGCGGCGCCGCCTTTAAACGCCTCCACTGTCTTGACCGCCTCAAAGTTTTTCTCAATGTTGATAAAGAAATAATTCCAGAACGCCGCGATCAGGACCCCGTGGAAAACCCCGATGCCCACGCTGTAAACCATGTCCCAGATATTGAGCCCGGCCAGGCCGTTCGCCGTCAAGCCCTTCAAGACCGTGAGAGCCACAGCGCCCAGGACAAACCCGGCCGTCATCTTCCAGTTTTGTTTCCAAGCCTTGGTAGAGGAGAACAACTCCTTAAACCCTGCGTTTTTCTGTTTGGACTGATAATTCTTGCGCGCATCACGTGAGGCAAGATATTCGCCGGAGGTGTACTTTTCGCCGCTGGCTGAATACCCGCGATTCCCCAAATTAAATCTGGCCGGCCGGCCTTCCTTGATTTCCGGAATATTGATCCTGGCCCCGAAGATGCCGTAAATCAGGATCGACCATTGCACGGCGTTGAGCGCCAGCGAGGCCGCGGCCTTCCAACCGAAACTCTTCCAGGCGTCGATCCCCAAGAGTTTAATCAACTGCGGCATGTACGTCGATCCGACGGCCAGGCCGATCTGAGCCAGGACAATCAGGACCCCTTGAATCCGGTTATTCTTCTTCAACCACGCGGCGGCACTCTTCCACACGTTGTGCACAGCCTGTGGAATCAGGTTCGCCGGATTCACCTTAAAGACCAGCGCCGCGATGACCCCGATCAATAAGACGACCGGTAGATGCGTCACAGCCGCTCCAAAAATACCGGCACTGACAACCCCTTCCGCCACGGAAGTTGAAGTTGCCAGCGCCGATAAATTGGCCGCCCCTTGAGCCACGCCACCGGCGAAGAGCGAAGAAGAAGCCATCAGACCGATCGCCGCGGCCAGGACACCCATCTTGCCGAACCGCTTCACATTCTTTGTCTGTGGAATCCTCCAACTCTTAACGACCTTCCACCCCCCGACAAGGAAATAGACCAAGACACTATCAACCAGAACGACATAAAGCCCTTGCAATCCGCTCTTCCAATCATTCACAAGATAATTAGCCTTAATAAACAGGTCGTCCGCGAAATACGGCCTCTTCTTTTCCGGCGTTACATTAATGATCTTTTGAACAGCTTCATTTTCTTTCCTAAACCCGCGCGTTTCGTCGTGCCCCACACCTCCCAGGATATGCCGCGGGATATCCAACGACGACAGGTGCGATTTGAAATAAAGTCCTGTTAGCGTTGCAGGTAAATCAACCGCATGCTGGCCCTCATGGGCCAAAGTCGCGGTTAAGATCACAATCGATTCAATATTTTTGTTATAAGTAATCGTGGGCTTGCCGTAAGCGCCATCCCATTTACTTCCCAACATGGATCCGAATCCCTCAGCAAATTGTGAGGCAATGATGGACACCTTTTTAGACTTAAGCGCGTCAAATAATGTGCGGTCAATCCGGCTTAACAGCCACAAGGCCTGCTGTTGACGAACCGGCCGCTCTTCATTCCCGCTCTGAACATACACGACAAATTTATCCAGACCGGATTTTCTTATTTGAGCCCAATTCTTTTGAATGAATTCATCAATAGATCTTGCCCGTTCATACGCCTCCTTGTTGCCGAAATATCTTAAGAGCATGTTTTTGGATTTGGCATACTCTTGGGAACGAACGGCTTCCAGAGGCTCCTTAAATGAAGGCATACCGGAATTTAAAATTGCCGCCCCCTCTGCCACGGCGGGATAAGCCACGGAAAGGACAAAAAGGGCGGCGGCCACGGTGAAAGGAAGGATTCTAAAATTAAGCGAAGATATTCTGACGCGCCCGGAAACGAGGGATTTGGCCGTGATCCAAGGCGAGCGTAAAGACGCGATAAATGTCTTCTTTGTCGCTGCCATTAAGTTCACTCCAGCTATTGTTAATGGCGTTTCGAATAAAGACGCGGCCTTCTTGACTAATGAGATAGACCCTTGTTTTATTGTCTTCATTGCGCGCGGTAGCGATGACACAATTGTATTCCGGAAGTTCGACAAAATGCGTAAAACGGATACGTTCCATGTGCTCTTTAAGCGTGTTGTTCCTGAACATAAAGCACCTCCTGTGTTAGAGCTCATAGCTCTTAGCTCTTGGGTAAATGTTAATGAATGACGGATAAAGTTGTGCGTTGCGGGTTGACGAGTTAAATAAAAGGCCGCCCGCGCGAAAACGTGTTTGATTCCCCCCAGCCACGGTAGAGAAGAAACTTGCGCGGACGGCTTTGATTGCTTGTTAAATGAAAGAGTAAATCGAGTTGCGGGTTGCGAGCCGCGAGTGGAAAGATTGGTAATACCCTTGCGGACGAAATAGAAGACAAAACCCAAGAAGCTCTTCTTGGATTCCGCGAAGATGGAGTGATGAGTTACGAGTTCGCGAGTTGGCGAGTTGCCAAATGCGGATAAAGACGTAGAACCAGAACCTTCAAGGCTTGCACCGCGTGCCTTGTGTCCTGTGTTCTTGTGCCCAGTATTTAAACCTGAAACACGCGTACTCCCGGCACCAAGAATTTCACCTTCGGATTTTCTTCCGGAGGCGGTAACCGAGAATCGCGCGCGCGTCTCTTCAGAGGCGGCGAGCGTGTTGCTGTTTCCAGGATTTATTTCTTCACTAGATACGACTGAAACGACAGTCCCCGTTTCCTGACGGACTCCGGGAACCTGAACAGAGCTAATCCGGACCTGATATGCTCCAGACCCGAATACTTCACTTCTCTTCTCACCAATAATACCAACGACAGATTTCTTGACGCCCGCGCCGGTACTCTTCAGGCGCAGTTCAAGAACCCTGGATAACTCTTTGGGCGCGCTCGGTTCGGACACACTTCCCGCACCTCGTGCACCGCTGTTATCCGTGTTAGTATTCGCACTTCTCTTATTTGTCGAATGAACAGAATTCGCGTCAGAGGCAAAGGATATTCCTTCATCTCCAACGACATCGGCCTTGAGCGGAACCTTCTCAGTTCGCACTTCAAGAACCTGACCCGACGCGTTGCCGCGTCCGGTTTCTTTCCTACCATTGACAGACTCAACAACAACAGACAGTACGGCTCCATTGCTGTCGCCAGAGCTAATCCGGACCGTGTATGACGCTGGTCCGAATCCGGGAGCGCCGATTTCTCCCAGGATGGATGTCCTGACATTCGTTGAGGACTTCTTCTCTACAATAGTAGTAACAGCAGTCTTCCTGCCATTACCAGAGCTTATCGAACCCATGGATGTTTCAGAGCTCGATCCAGAGCTAATCCTGGCCTCCTGTTGACGGCCGGATACTGAGCTAATCCGCCCCTTCTCTGTAACAGGCGCGGATCCGGGAGTCCCAACTTCTCCCAGGATGGAGGCAATAACGATAGCTGCGATTTCGTCCCCGGGTACGCCGTCTTCATGCTTCAGACGCACCTCAAGAACACTGCTTGACGCTTGCGCGTCTTGTACTGCTTTACTTTGACTACGACCTTGTTCGACAACAGTCACGCCAAAGACGTTTCCGCCTTCCACATAACCGTTGACAGAGCTAATCCTGCCGTTATCTGTAACACGGCTGGATCCGGGAACACCGTCTTCACTTCCCGGGACGGATGCGATAACTTTAGCTGTATGCCCGGCTCTCAGGTAATCCGGACGGTTGTCTTGACCATGCTGTCTGAGTACAACTTTAACTGCTCGCCCGATGGCCTCACATACCGCTTGAGGAACACGGACACTTCTTCTGAACAATCCTGCTCCTATTACCCCTGTAATGACCAGAGTAAGCGGAACAGCCGGAATCCCTCGGGAACGTCCCTTTTCCTTACCGGAATCAGGTTTTCCGTCGGTCTTCCTCTCATCCGTGACGTTTCCGCCCTGGACGAGTGTGTCGCGTTTGTTCCGGAATCCGCCCTCTTCAGACGCACTCCAAGAACCTTGCATTCCCTCTTTAGAGACACTCCGGCCTAAACCGTTGCGTGCTAAAGAGTAACTACGTTCACTGTATTTACTACCTTTACTATCTGTACTTCTACGACGATTAACAAAAGTCGGAAGTTTAGAGACAGGCGGAGGGATACCGCCGGAAAGACCGTTATCATATCTATTGGAAAGCATCTTATCCGTCTTGTGGCCGCGTTCATCCACAGCAACGCTCGGTCCAAAAAGGATTTCCTCCAGGGCAAACGTACTCGGCGCTTTCTTAACTATTTGCACAAATGCCTTAGGCCCTTGCCCTCTACCCGAAGACGGCGGGTTCGTCCCACCGCCACCGCCGGAACCACCGGTTCCAGGCCCCGGCCCCTCGGATTCGGCGGGCGGACTCACAGGCCCGGTCGGACCCTGGACAGGAATGGCCTTGTCTTTATCTCCATGGTCGCGGCGCCACGGCGTCTTTTTGTTATGTTCCGCCTGGGATGTGTCCGCCAGAGCCAGCTTGACTTCATCCATCGTCTTAGTGACGTTCAATGAAAGCGGCGTTCCAGGCATACCGGGAGACGGTGCAGGCAACAGCATCGGCGCTAAATTCGAATCCGGGATGTTGAACCCGGGAAGGGTCGGAGGAAAATCAGTTTCAAAAGCAGGGATCCTCCGCTCTTTTTTCTTTTCGCTGAATGCCCCGGGTTCTTGAGAATGGGTTGGCGCCGGTGTGTAGATTTCTTCCATATATTCAGGCGCTATATAACCTCTCTTTTTCACTTCAAAGATGTTGCCGTCTCGCGCGGATAACGTTTGCGCCTGCCGCTGGAGATTTTCATAATTCGACGGGAGATACGGCGCGTCTTTGCCGAAACTGTCTCTTGCATACCACAAGAGAAGCGCGGGGAGTAACGCGGTGAGAATTTTTCGGCCAATCGTGTTCTGCCCGGTAGCCGTCGTCGCTTTGGCCTCCTCGTCCTTGGACGTCACAACCGGCGTTTGAGCTGCCGCGCTTGACGGTTCAATCGGCGCGGTTTGTCCAACAACGGAATCCCGGGACGGCAGCGCCTCGGTCTGAGCCGGGGCCGCGCGCGCTATCTCGACGGACTGAACATATTCATTAAACCGCTCGGCGGGTATCTGTTTCCCTGCCAGGATTTCAAAGGCCCTGAGCTGATCTGGAGTGTTATTAAACTCTTTTGAAATTCTGTACGCCAGCGCCGCCTGAGAAAGACCAAGTCCTGGATTAAGCCGCATGGACAATTTTTCCAGGAGGATGTTGCTCAGGGCAATGTAAGGAACATGGGTCGCGCGCGCCTCTTTGACCCTGGCGACGAGCTGCTCAAAAGCATTGAGGGTCTTGGCATCCAGCAGTTGATTAGCCTGAAGGGTTTCTTCAAAGGCATAGAGATCTTTCGTGGAGACAACAGCGGTTTCTTCAAATAAGCGGTTTAGTTTGGCGGCAAATTCAAGATCCTCTTTATTCAAATTCAAGTCCGCGAACATTAATCCAATAGCGGATTTTACGGGATTTCTCGCCAGCGCCGCCAGGTAATCCATTTCCTCCATCCCGGCCAAACCGGGATTGAGCTGATCCAGTTCATCAAAAACCTTCTGCGCTTTAAGAGCTTCTTGCCGTGTTTTGACGTCATAAAGCCCGGAAATCCAGGCCAATTCCATGAGCGTCAAACCGCCTAATTCGACCCTGCGCTCGCCAAGGAATTCATTCAGCTTCTCGGTGGTCGGCTGACTTCGGGAATAATACGTTTCCGCCAATCTGCTTAATGTCTTGAGCTCCCGTTCAAGTTTCGCCTTTTTCAGCTTCTTTTCCATACCCTGAAGCGGGGTGTTATAAAATTCATTCTCGAGGCGCCGCGCGATCTCACGTTGTTTCTCCAGGGCCTTGGCAGCCTCCTCTAATTTTACGGTACTCTTGGTTTGCTGGATCAATTCATTGACGGCAGTAAAGACCGTATCTGTTTCTTCCACGCCCAGACGTTTGGCCACAGCCAGGGACAACGTATGCGGAGCCCGGCGTCCGTTAAAGAGGATCACGCGCGAGTCTTCCAGGAATTGCTGACCCTTGTTCTGATCCGTAAAGAGTGCTTCAAACGCCTGTTTCCCGGGTTCCGTCAACCGGCCGCTCCAGAATTCGACGAGCGATGCCAGCCGGGCGGCACCGTTGATGTCTGTGAACTTGGCTTTCTGCAATCTCACGGCAATCTCATAAATCAATGGATTCAGGCCTTCGGCGCCTAAAGCGATCACCTCATCCCGTGTCCGGTTCAGACCGGCCATCTTCTGCAAAGCAAAAATATCGTCGCGGGAAACTTCCTCAACGGCCGTCAAAGTCGCAATCATCTCCGCCAACTGTTCTCCCTGGCGAGTGAGGGTTTGACCGTCGGATTCAATAAGATTATTTTGGGGATCTTTAAATCGCGTCATTACTGTATCGGGAAGAGCGGGTAATGCATCGAGTTTTAACCGGTTGTCTTGCGCGGCCTGACTCTCGTGGTGATACCCCGTAGAAAGAATCAGAGAAGATTGGGGTTCAACAATAGAATAATTTTCATAAACAACCTCTTTGAGATTATTATTCGTCACAGAAACGACCTTCGGGTTGCCATCCCTTGTATTGAGCGCCACCCTTTCATCAACCGTGACCTTGTTCCCGTCTCTGTCTCTGGCCTTGGTTTCCTGAACCATAAGCATCTGTTCAGGACCGAATCCGGGAGAATATTTAGGCATGTGCGCCGACGGGCTGGACTCTCCCAAAGCCCCGGCAAGTTCTTGCGGGGTCTTGACGCTCCTTAACGGCTTTCCGCCAAATTCGGCTGATTGCGATAAAGTAACTTCAAGATACCCGACCTCATGCACTTCCCGGTTGATTTTTTCCTGCAGCGCGGGCGGGAGTTTTGCCCAAATCTCGCCGTCTTTAGCGAAAATTTTTCTTAAAGAACGGACCATCTCATTGACTGTCTGCTCCAGATGATCCCGGGTGAATTGTGTTTCTCCTTTAAGGTTCTGATGACGGTAGACACTTTTACCTTTAAGCGCCTTTTCTTCAGCATTCAGGATAAGATCCTTGACATCCTCCAACCCGTCCAGTTCAGAGACAATCCCCCGGATATATTGCTGGTCAAAATTCAGGGCGATATCCAGACGATCCTGGGCCGCGATCTCCTGGACAAACAGATTCCAATTCCGTTCCGTCAGACCGACATACTCTTCAAACGGCGGGACATTCCCGGCCTCAAAACCCAGGACGACCAATTGCTTCTCAATGGCTTTTTCAAAGTTCGTCGCCAGAACGCGCTTGCCGGCTGTATTGATATGTCCTTCATACACGCCCCGCACACGGTCCGAGAATTGTTCAATAGTCTGCTTGTCGGTCATCTGATCGGCGAGGATGTAGAGCGTATCATTCTGTGTCGCGTAAATGGTCTGCCCGCGGTAGCGGCCTCTGGAGACCAGGACCATATATCCGCCGGCGCCGGACTTCATGATCTCATCAACTTCTCCCTGCCGTGATTCCTGTCTTAGAGATCCAAGACCTTCCCGGGGATTTTCCGATATAAAGTTTTGCCCGTGAATTTCCATGACAATGACTTTAAGGCCCTTGAACGCCGCGACCTCAAATGCCTCTTCCTTGATAGTATCCCAGGCGCTCTTTTCCCTTAATACCCTGTCATCCATCAGCCCGGCTTCAATAATGCCGTTGCCGCCGCGCGCGATAATCTCCGCGGCGATGCCATCAAGAACAGGGCGTATGTCATTGCCGGTCCTTGGTGAATAATGTGTCCGTGTTATACGGTGCCCTTGCCGTCCCGCGAATTCACCCCGGACAGTCCTTTGCGTCTTCCCAAGCATCTGCGCGCCAAACAGGCGCTTCACTTCCAGGGCGATATGGTCATTGGCGCTGCCCGACGCCAGGACAATGTTGCTCCCTGTACCTAAAACAACGTTAAGGACATCTAAATCACTCACATGCGCGCCTTCGCTCTGGGCCACGGTTTTGTACATCTGCTCTTTCAATTTCTCCCCGGATTCCTCGCCGCCATTTAAGGTTGCCCGTTTGGTGACATAGGCATCTGCCGCCGCCTTAAGTCTGTCCTGCGGGATAATGCCCGTGGACGCGCTGCCGTGTTTATTGACCAGTAACGCGGCTTTCTCACCGAAAGGTTGAAGCACCCGGCCAGCCCTGTAATCCGCGACCGCCTGTACCGCGGCATGCATAAAGGCAATGGTTTCATCCCCGCCCTTCTTTCCTCTCACTTTATCGATGTCCGCGTCCTCATAAGCGCTTAAAACAATATCCACGGCCTTTTGACTGAAGCCCATGGGGACGCTGTTCTCACCGTCAATAATAATTCTGGCCACAACGTCCAGGGCCGCGCCGAGTTTGTCCACGGCATCCATGACTCCGTCGACATCCCTGGCTACGACCTTTGTGTCTTTCTTCCCTCCGATATTCAAAGGATTTCGGGTGATAAACTCTCCTTCGTAAAGGATCGTGTCTCTGCCGAATAACCCGCCGAGCATTTCTAAAGACTCGCGGTCCATGAAGGCATCGCCGACCAACGACTTGAGATTGATATCCTCAATGACGAGGATTTCCGCCTCAGCCTTAATCGCAAGGATCTCCCCGATCTTCATGCCTCTTTCTATCTTTCTGACCCGGATTTTACGGCGTGTGGCCTCATACACCTTCGCGGCGAGTTTTTCCATTTCAGCGAAATTCTGATCCAGTTGATCGAGCTGATTTTCCAGGGCAATGATCTTTTTCCCGGTTTCAAGAAACATCGCCAGCGGAACAACCGTGCTCTTACCCGTAGCCGTCTCCGCGGCAAACATGAACGCTTCACCGCCGCCGGATTCCTTAATCCTCGGAAGGACATCCCCGTTAACCGTGTCTCCCATCTCCTTCTGCGCGAGCGAGTGCGCCACGCCGTACGGATTATATCCGCGCAAGACCTCTCCAACGGCTCCGCCCACGATAAATTCACGCCTGACCGCTGACCCGAAGATGGGGAGTGGCGCACTCCCGCCACGCGACGAGACATCAAAACCCCTCTTTAGGGACCCTTCAAATTCCTTCAGCGACACCACCATGGCGGTGTCGGATGTCGCGACTTTTATAGCATCCGCGGCAGAATATCCATCTCCTCCGTTGGTCCTTGGTCCTTGGTCTTTTGTCTTTTGTCTTCGGTCAAAATTAGGCCTAAAGAGATTGCCTCGCTCCCCCGTGGCTCGCGATGAGGAAAGCCGCAAAGGCAATGACGGCATCACCGGCAGCGGCACGATGGCTGGTGATGGAACAGGCAGAACCGGAGCCTCAAACTCTTTAACATTTATCCTTAAATCCTCTTCCACCGTTGGTCGTTGGTCCTTAGTCCGTAGTCTTTGGTCGTTGGTCTTTAGTCTTGCGTCTTGTGTCTTTGGTCTTTGGTCTTCATTATCAAATCCGGCCACGCCGCCCTTGCCCTGAATCATGGCCCGGACTTCTTCCGGCGGGTTACCGAGGGAGATAATCAGACCACGGATATCGGCCATGGTCTTGGATGTCTTCTCCAGCACCAAACGATACTGCTTGGGTTTATCCGCCATCACGGCTTTATCTTTTTCGCCCGAAGCCGTCTTATCAGTTTTGTCATCGCGAGGAGCCGCAGGCGGCGCGGGGATCTCCTCAAGCTTGATCTTGTAAATCACCTGCCCGTCTTTCCCATACTCTGTGACATAGACAGGATGCGTTTCCAGTTCAGGATATTCGCGCTTGAGAGTTTTTTCATCCTTGCCAGGTGCTGCGGTTTCCTTTGTCTTGGCCAGGAGCGTCTCGACCTCTTTAATAATAGCCTCCATGGCCGTCTCAGGTTTCACCACCATCAGGATCATGTCATGATATTTAAAGAGCCCGAATTTGAGGACCACGTCGCGCAACGCCTGCAGTCCGACCAGTTTCCCTTCAATCGGCGAGACCTTTCCGGCCTCTGCCGCCACGCCCTGTTGGGCCGTACCGGCCGGTTCACGCTTCATCACAATCTTGCTCTGTCCCGCGCCCTCAAGCTCGTGTGCCTGGGCCAGGATAAGTTTTGTCCAGACAGCGTCGTATTCCTTCGAATCTTTGTCTTTCTCAACAGCTTTACGGAATTGATACCAGGTGGACTCGGTGTCCGGATCCATAAACCGGGCGACACATTCCTTAATATATTTCTGATCTCCCGCCACTAATTTCTTTTCGTAATATTGACGCCATGTCGCGTCCAGAGGATTTTCTTTTGTGGAAGACGACGCGAAGAAGACGGAACCGACGTGTTCCCGGCCAAACTCCCCTGTCATAAATGTCGGTCTCTTTGGTTCTTTCGTCAACTGGGCAAGGTCTTTATGATAATTTTTATAAATATCCTTACCCGCCAAATCATTTTCAGCCTGCTGGGCGACTCTCAAATTATCCAATAATACAGATCCTGTTTGAGAAAATTCTTTTGTGTAAAGGAGAATATCCTTATTGTTGGATACAGCAACCACCTGTTGCACCTGCTTAAACATCTGGCCGTAGCCGCCTTGAATTTTCGAGAGGGCTATCCCATCTGAAACCACGGCTTTTAAAAGAATTTTTACATTGGAAATTTCATTAAACATCTTCTCTACCGGTTTGAGAACATCATCGCGAAGGCTTTGCTCTAGTGCTTCAACATTGTTAGCCTCGGCAAATAAATAGAACTCATCCGGGTCCTTATGCGTGGCAGGTTTTAATGTAAAGCTTACTTCACTATTATGTTGATTCTTGGCCGCTCCATTAATAGACAAAAGCAGGAGATTGATCACACCGTTGCCGGCGGTATGACCTAAGACATCATTCACCCATTTAAACCGTCCCTTGATCTTTTCCATATCTTCAGGGTCAAACGATTCTGAGAATTTCTCAAGAAGATCGCCGGAATAAACAGGGCTGATCCTTATAAGGTACCCGGATTTCTTAGTGCTCCCGTCTGCTGGAACATATTGACTAAGCCTATACTTCAAATCATCAAATTCCTGAACGCCAACCTGAGTCTTAAAGGAGCTTGGATTCATATCAACTATTGTCTGCAACGAACGACGAATGCCTTCCTGAGTCAAAAGCAAGTTCTTGTTTTCTGCTGACATACGGTTGCGGTCTCGTTCACGTTTAATAATTGCTTCGATTTTGCCGGCAGGAATTTGTGCCTCAGTTAATGCGGATCGTAATTCACTCTCAGTCTGATCGTCTTTCACAATCGGCAGATACCCGACATGGATGCTCGGTCCATAGGCGTCTTCTTTGGTTTGCTTCATAAGATAGACGCCTTTATCCGCCGCTGTAATAATAGAACTTAATTGTTTTGCCAAAGACTTATCTTGAAGGTTCTGTTTATGGATAACTTCACTGGCCTTAACAACGCCGATTGTCATTAACTGTTCAGGGAAGATTCCTTTTTTGATATAACCTTTGTCCTCATCCTCTGAAAGCAGGGAAGTGGTCAGTTGGAGCTCAACTGAGACCTCTTTCTCTGAGCCTAACACTTCTTGTAATTTCCGACTTAACTTCTCCTGCAACGCGACAATAACATCGTCTGGTCGCTTTTGTTTAGAATCAAGCTCGAACATCAGTAACCGCGCGCCGCGCTCCCAGAGATCTTCTTTGGCAAAACCTAGAACATCCTGCTCGATGATGTCCTCAAAAACCCTCTCAGGATTTTCGACCTTTCCGGTAAGCTGCTTTATAATCGCATCGTAATTCTTCAATCTCGCGCTGACATATCTATTCTTTGTTTCCTTTTTGACGGTCTCTTGTATGGCAGTAAGGATGACCTTAGGATCGTTGCTTGGATTCTGATCATCGACAACAGGTAAAAATCCCACAAACTCATCCCCGCCGACTCTATAAACACGTCCGTCCTTCTTCTCAAATTCATCTTTTAACAAAGCTGTCTCATCTCCTAAAGGCGCGTCCACGTTCTCTTTTCCAAAGATTTTATTTATCTTGCCAATGCCATCAGAATCTATGACGACCACGTAGAAATCATTTTTCTTATTTGCTAACAGTCGCGTTAAATCCTTTTGCATCCATATTTTTTCTTTATCCGCCGAAGCCCTTTTCGTCCTTAATCGATTCATTAATAAGAGCAGCCCTTCCTTTTCAAACATATTCTTTCTTGAATCATAAAGGCTCTCGTTTTCTTGAACGCGCGTGATTTCAAAAGCTAACTCCCTCTCTTCAAAACGTCGAGAATCTACCTGTTCCTTAATAAATTTCGCGAGTTTTGATTTAAAAGAATCGTCCTTCTGACGCTTAAGAGTAAGCAGGAATTCGCTAACGACTTGATCTATATGATTTTGAGCAATAGCGGGGGTAAGGAGGGCACTGTCTTTTGTGTCCGGCGGTCCTGTGATATGGACAAGCCCTTTTGCCAGCATGGCTGGATTCTTTCCCTCCGTCTGAACATCGATCTTTCTGACCAGAGAGGCAAAATCAAACGTATACGTTACAGGCTCTGCCGGGCTGGTTGAGGGCAGACCCGAAGCCGTTGTTTCCGTTCCTGGGTTGCTGACACTTTCCCTCTCAACCACGTTTCCACGTGACGTGAGTTTAACTATAGCGGCAAATTCTCTCTTAACGTAACCATCATTCTCAACCACACTGCCCGCTACTTCCACTCCAAGCGCGGCCATTAATCCCTTCATAGCGTCTCTCGCCGATTTTTCCTGGGCGCCGGCGATGGACATCGTCTTTTGGGCTAAAATGATTCCGTCTTTCAAATCCTCCAACCGCACTTGTGTTCTTTTAAATGTTGTCCGCCCATCGGGAGAGATTGTCTCCAGTTGTTCAACGGCAAACTCCCCTGTCTGACCGTCCAACCCTGCTATCTGATAAACATTCTCTCCTTGACTCAGACGGGTCTTAATTAGATCAAGCTCTTCTTCATTGGCGTACGTTACCAGCGCGGGTCTCCCGTTATTCCTTGCCCTAAAGAGTGCGCGTTGGTATTTGGCCAACATCCTCTGGGCCTTCCTTGCTCTTTGATCCAGTTTCCTGCTCAGTTGGGAAGGATCGACGATAGCCGTTGATACCGCAGGCCCACGGCCTCCAGGTACACCGTTATAATCAAGCTTGTTTTTGAACGGATCAAAATTTTTATACAACTCGCCCGCACCCGGTGTCTTTACCTTAATTTCATCCGACGAAGCGATCTGGGCGGTATCGGCGGTTGCTTGCTGGAGCTGGCGAGTCGCGCCGGAGATATTAAAAGGTAAAGGTACCGGCGGAGGTATTACAGGCAATACCGGTGTCCACACACCGCTCTGTACGGGTGGTGGCACAGGAATTCCTCCAGGAATATTTTCCAGCATTTCCGGTGGGAGATCTTGTCTTTCCATCTTCTTTTTCATCTGATTTAAAAACTGATCAAGGGCGTGGTTCTCTAATGCCTTTTTCTCAATATCCAACAGATTCCTTTGAACTTCTCGAAGCTGCTTCTCCAGCCCCATCGTATCGTATCCCGCTTTAACCTGAATAAAGTCCCTGGAACCGGCGGCAAATTCGCGGTACAGGGTTTCCTTTCCTTCCTCCCCTTGCGCGTCATAATAATCATCTTTCCCGATATAATCCGTCACATACCGCTTTAACCGCGCGGGCAAATTATCGAAATAATGTTTAACGGCATCGCGGTACGTCGCGTTTGTTTCATAAAGACTGTGATTATCTTCATGGATCAATGTCATCTCGCGGTTAGGGTCATTCTGGGCAGTGACGGAAACGGCATGAAATTTATACTTATCCAAAACATTGTTATCTCGATCTATCGCGCCGATATCAATGAGTTTCCGGCGGACAGCTTCCTGGGCTTCTGCCCATCGTACGCCTTTGGTCTTTGCCGCTTCTTTAAAGTAGTCCGCCATGACCTGAACCGTCAAATTATTTCCGGCAATGTAGGTCTCTTTATTCGCTTCATAATCGGCCATTTCCTTTTCCGTGAGCGCCTTGCCGCGATACCCTTTCGCCTCCCGGAAGAGCATAATAGGATCAAATGTCTTTGCTTTATTATTCAGGGTATCCACTTCAAAATGGAAGGCAGACTTTGTCATGTCCTCAAACAACCGCATTTCCTCAGATGGGTCCAACCGCATACTCCTGAGCCCGTCGATCCCATAAACCTGCTGCACCCTGGCCGTCTTGAATTTCTCCAGTTTAGTCCTGCTTGTCCCTGCCATCTGTTTTATAGAGTTCAAGGCTTTGTCCTGATACGTCCGAAACGCCTTGTATCCGTCCTGAATCTCAGCGCCCACGGCACGCGTGAAGTTGTCGGAAACAAGATTCCTCATCCGGCCTGATTCATTGTCGACAACAACACCACGGCCGGTAGAGGCGTTCCAATATGTCTTTGTGTTATTATTCGTGTTTTCCTCCGTTGAGAAATTCTCATCTCCCAATATCTCCGCCGCCAGCCGCCGCGCGTTGCCCGCCGTCGCCGCAATACCCGCGAGATTTCCTTGCTGAGGGCCCGCGCCGAACATCCTTGCCCAATCCTCTTCAGAGGCCTTCTGTATCCAATCCGCCATCTTCCAAGCAACGGCATCTTTCAAATGGTTCTTGGCAATGTGCGTCTGGATGTCCAGAATAGCGGCGTTTTTATGCGACCAGGCAACTGTTTCATGCATCAAATAGTGCAGAAAATCCATCTCCTCATTCGATTGCCCAAATCCAAATCCTTTTGACCGCCGCGTCTGATCCTTATATTGATTAACCGCGTGCTCATACTGCTTTCTGACGGCCTTGTCCGGCAGGGGCTGTGTGATTTGAGCGACCTTCAAACCGTCATTCGTCATTAACGTCACGTGGGCGATAGAGTTTTTCTTCCCCCTCAATTCCTCTTTCTCATGCTTTCTGTATTGTGTATCGTCCCTTTCCTGAATACCGATCTGCACGCGGAATAATTTTGAAAGCTCTTGATCCTTCTGCATGACCGCCGAAATCAGGCTGTAAAGGAACGCGTCCTGATGCGCGAGGTTACGTCCCCGGTCGGAAACAATCCCCGCTTCATCCGCCATCCTCCTGGCCCATTCCAAGTCTCCCTCTCTAAAGGCCTTGATAGCCGCGCCGAATTTCCCCTCCAGACCGGCCTCCAGCCTGTGCGTGCCCTGTTCCCCCCCGGTGCGTTCAAGACCATAAACCCCGCTTTCCACACCATCAAACAGCGACCTGAAAATCTTCACGCGGGCATGACCGCCGAGATTGAATCCTCCAATCATGGCGATATCATTGTCTTTCCCGTGCAGCCCCTCATGCTTGCGAACGCCCGCCTCCGGCCGCGGTCGGCCCGTCAGATCACTGAGCAATGTGCTAAGCCCCAAAGTCACCACGGTATTATCCCGCGCCTGATCCGCGGCAATCCCTTTGTCTTCACCCCAGGCATCAAAAACGACCTCTGTGCCCATCCTCATATTCTCCCGCACATCCCGGGCAAATGGCGTCGTTGCCACATCGGGATTGATGAGTTTAATACCCAGTTTATTTTTGTCTATGCGGGCCCTTCTTAATATTTTTTCTATCTTTCTTAAATCCTTCCCCGAGAATCCGCCATTGAGCATATTCTTCTTAAAATCATCCTCCAGGCCTGAGAAATCCTGCCGGATGGAAAGATCTTCATTCAAATATCTGACCTCAATCAATTTCTTGACGATCTTCTCCGAATTCAGATTGTTACTGCTTAACTCTTCTTTCTGAATAACTTTCCTGTAATACGTCGTTACTTCGTTGTCCTGCATCCGGATCAAATTCTCCACGTCTTCAAACAATTCCCGCGCCGCCTGCGCCTTGGCCACATTTTCCTTCTTTCTCATGTGATCCGAATTTGCCAGGGCACGGCGGATGAATTTATTTTGCTTCTTTACTGCCTGCTCGAATGTGTTTCTGGAAACGTAAACCCCTTTGGGCTTTTTGTTTTTCCCGTGTTTATTTTCAATATTCTTATACAGCCCCAGTTCCCTCAGCGTCTTCTGCCCCTCTTCATCCCAATTCACATAATACCCTCCAACGCTGTGGTTATAACCGAACAAGACATCCTCGTGAATAATGGCCTTGATTCTCCTGGCATTGTCCCGTGAAACGATGAGATTGGAATCCCGCAAAATCCTGTCCCCGTTTTCAATGGTGACTTTCCGCGCCGGAGCGGCGGCATTATTCCCATGACCCGTCTCAAGGACAATATCGTCTTTAAGGTTCAGCTCCAGATACTGCAAGGCCGGCGCGGCATCGCCATTGAGTTTATAAACCTCATACGCCGCGGCGACGGCCGTTTGATACGGTTTAGACCTGTCCTGGGTTTTCAGCTTTGTGGCTTCTCCGTACCCTCCCTTTTTATTGTTATTCGCTATGATCCTCCCCTTGCCGGCGTCATAAAGCCCGTCTCTTAAAATGACCGCTTTGGGCTTATTAAACAATTTACGTCTCTTGCTGGGGCCGCGGATTTCGATAAACGGATCATGGGTATTGACTTTGTGGCGGACAATTCTGTCACCCCTTCTGATATGCTGGCTTCCGACGGAAACCACATCATCCATTTCCACGCGGCTGTCCAGGGCCTCTATGTCATCCGTCGCGTCGTTCACGGCAAACACGGTCCTGGCATGAATTTTCTCATCCGCGTAATCTTTCACGTTGCCTTCAAACTCTTCGGCGGCCGTAAATCTGCCCCTGGCGTTTAAAATATGTCCTGTCCCGTCGAAGATAACGGCCTTGGAGGCGCCTGTTTGCGCGTCCTTGATCAACCGGTAATGGCGGCCAAAGGGATCCACGCGATCGACAAAGACGTCTCTGTTGGTCAGCGTCCTGCCCCATTTCATCGGAATCCCTTGCGAATCCGCCACCTGAGATTTGACAAATTCCTCCCGGCCCGACTTAAGATCGACTTTAAATTCGTTCACGAAGGCGATCTCGGTTTTGTCCTCATCATCCGTCTGGAAAGGAACGACCTGCATTTCTTTCACATGCGCGTATCCGTTCAAAACGCGATTGACGTCCAGATACTCCATCCGTTCCTCCGCTAAAGAGGCGTTTTCATCAAACGGGTTCTGGTGTTCCTTTTTCTTAAATGTCGTTTTGATGTAAGCAACCGGGTTTCGTGTCGCGGCATCTTTCCAGGCGTCATTCAAATAGACAAACCTGGATTCATAATCCATGGTGTGTCCGGCCTTGAGCTTGTCCCCCTTGTCATTCAAGACAACGCCTTGTCCGTCGTCGTCCGCCGTGATGCTGACCGCCTGGGGTCCACGGGAATCATTGGCCGCAATGTTATAGGTAATGACTCCCTGGCCGTATGGAAGACTCATCGTCGTCGCCCCGGTTTTTTGTACCTCGGCCGCGCGCTCCTTCAAACTGCTCTCCCAATAATCCCGGCTCATATTCTGGGCAAACTCTCTTGTCGCGGCGTGCGTCACCTGGACGGTGGAATGCAATCCCTGATTAAATTTAAATGAGGAGATGTCGTTCATCACCTCTTCAAAGGCGACCTTCAACTGAGCTTGAGCTTCTTCACGGGCTGAAACGGTTGTTGCCCGCTCGAGTTTGGCATTGGCTTTTTGAAGAGCGTGTCTATGATCATTCGTCAATACAGGGTCCCTCGCGTCCGCGTAAAGCTTTGCCTCATCGGCTAACAACCGGTTACTTTCCATAAATGTCTTGCTCCCTTCAATATTGCCATTGATTCGAGCAAAGGCCTGTGAATGACCGTCCCTGGAGCGCAACGACCCTTCCATGATCAAACCTCGATATCCTTCGCGTTTGTTAAAACTCAATCCTTCCTTAAATGTCCCGATGATGAGCGTCTTTCCGTTTAACGCGCGTTTATTAAATTGCTCCTCGAACCTGGCCAAATCCGCCTCATTGCGCGCGAGAAGCACCTTCACTCCCAGAGGCGCTAACGCTTCTTTCGCCTCCTGGGCTAACTGCGGTTTCATCTCCTGATTATTGGTGTTCATCAATACCAGCTTGCCCTCCAAACGACCGCCGTTTTTATTCTTCATATCGCTGAAATACGCTTGGGCGTCCTTGATCATGGCCTGCTTAACATCCTTCACCCATATCGGTTTCCAGCGCAATTGATTCAATCCGACGGAGGCCTCAAATTGAACGATTCTCGCGTTCTGCGCCATAAAGTTACCCAACGCGTCTTCCGGTGAACCGGTGAAGACAATCGACTTTCCTGCCATCGCGTGAGCGCCGGTAACAGTCGTCCCACTTCGATGCAAGGCCTGCTGCGCGTAGGTCGCGAAACTCGGATTCAAACCTTTAGCTTCCATAAGACTGACAATCATGCGTCCGCGGGCATTTAATCCGGACTTCGACCCGTACTGCTGTCCGCGATTCGGTTCTCCTTTGTTCAAATGATCCACGGGGGTAATGATATAGTCATTGGCCCTGACGCGCGCGTTGCCCGGGTCTATCAGTTGTTCACTCTCTACGAGACATAATTTCTTCTCAAAGGCCATAAGCCCGTAAGCGCCTTCTTCCATCAATTCTTTCAGTTCCCGATTAATAAACGGCCCCTTTCTTTTCCCTACCCGCATCAAATATTCATGCGCGATCTCCCGCTCAACGTCCTTCCTGAATTCATAGCTGAACTGTGTTTCTTTTCCGCCTGTCTCGCGTCTGTTCTGAACAATATCAATCCCTTTCTCGCGATAGACTAAATATTTTTCTTGCATAATGGAGGCCAACAGATCCGTGGCCGCTTTTTCCTCTGCCATCCTGGCTTTGGTGGCGTATTTTTTGTCCCCTCTGTGCAAGGCCTCCAGATCACGCCCGGATTCCGGATGAATCCCTTCCGTCAGAGGCGCCATAACCGCGGCAACGTGTCCTTCATCAATGATCTTAATATAATTTTCAAGGGTGTTTTTTCTTCCTGTATTAATATCTGTATGTGCCAGTTGTCGGACTTCTTCTGCCGTCAAGACCGCGATCCTTTCTTTCTCAAATATCAGTCCATCATTTTCTCCACGCTTGGGCCTGTAAAAAGCATCCCCTCTTTTCAGCAGTACCTTGTCTGCCAGGGATTCATCCCCTGTGATATAAACCGGCAATGGGCTTTTCCCGTTCCCTTTCATATGCCGGTTAAGAAGCGCGAGAGCCGTCGCGTCAGCCATATCTGTCTTTCCACCGCCGGTCAGTTTGACAATGACCATCATTTCGGTTTTCCCCGGCTTAATATCCCCCTTGGCAAACTTGCCGATCGCTTCCACAGCCGCGCCATCCACATCTTTTAATGTCCACGGTTTACCTTCCTGGGCTTTCATATCAAAGCATCTTTGCAGAACATCTTCACCCAAAGTCATAGCCTCATATTTTCTGCTTGAAATCGGTTCTCTGGCCCGGGCGCGTATCCGGCTGATAACTTCCTTCCCTTCTTTCAAATATTTTTGACTGGAAAGCCTGATCCGTTCCTCAGCCTTGACGGACGACGGCCCGTCGTGATCGGCAATGGATTCGATCTTGGCTTCAATGGGCTTGGGATGGTTCTTCCCGCGGATGTCATTCTTGGCCATTCGCCTTTGATAAGATTCATACAACCGCCATACCGGGTTAAGAAGCCGACGGGCGGCAATATTTTGAAAGACTTCTGTGCGGATATCTCTGGAAGATTGCGTAGACCCTGGTATCGTGACAGGCTGGGATGTTCTACTAAAGGTGGAAGGAGCGGGACGGGCTAAATCAACGTAAGAAATGATTTCTAAGTTAGGATCCGGAGGCCCTTGCGGCTGCGCCATATTCCGCCCCTGCCGGCGTGTAATTTTTTGCAACACTTCATCGACGGAAATATGCTTGCCTTCCGCGTTCCCCAAATCCACAACGATTTTATGCGCGTCAAAATCATTTTTCCTAAATGTCTCTCCAAGATCCAGATTCCTTGTTTTGCTTAACTGCAATTTTCCGTCTTTCAAAAGTTGCCCCTGGCGTTTGACGCGCATTTCCGCGATTTCGTGAATACTCTTCGATGTGCCGTCATGAACGATCACCTTGATCCGTTTTCCTTTCTCAACCGTCAAATATCCAATCCCGCCGCCGAGTTTCGCAACCTCACCGGACAGGTCTTCATAAACACGGATCTCATAATCATCACCGGTATACTCATCCTTGGGACGTAATTTTCCATCCTTGATAATCGCGTCAATCTTCTCTCTAATCAGTTGCCTTTCCAATTGTGTTACACTTCTATCCCTGTTCTCTGCTGCCATCTGACGGGACAAATCCGATGAGTGTTCCACGGTCGCCTCCAACTTACTCAGCTTGCCCTTCCAGAACCTTTCATGCTTTTTGGCTTCCATCAAATTGGTGATGAGCTTTTTGTTATTCTTGCCGTTCAGATCATACACATGACGCTTGAGTTCCTTCCATTCACTCTTTGTTTTCACATCTGCCCACGTGGGCATCTTGCGGCCGGTCATGTAATCTGAAACCTTCGTTACCAGGCCGCGGTTGTTCCAGTACTCCTCAACGGCGTGATCCATGGCCTTTTCGGATTCCTGGATATACCGCTGTGCCTCTTTAACCATGCCGCTCACGATTTTAATATCTGTCGCCAGATCCCTGACCTTCTTTGCCTGACGCGCTTCCTGTGTCTCAAATTCCTTTGTCTTGCCGGCATTATCCTCAACACCCCTGCTGACCATGGCTTTTTGTTTTTGTTCACGTTTTTCTCTTGCCAGCCGCTCGTTTTGGACAAACTTGATCTTCTGCTCAACAGCCTGCACCTTGATGATCTTTTCCCGCTCCAAGGGTTTGAGCTCAGCACGTTTGATATCAAGAATTTTCGACTCTACTTTCCTTATGGCCGCGTCTCTCGCCACCTGGACTTTCCCGCTTTTATTCATGACCCGCTTGAAGGTTTTATAATATGTTTTGTTCAGTATTTTCTGCTGGGCGTTTGTCGCATTCTTGAGATGCAGGCCAGCCAGCCCTGTCTTGCCGTTCATGAACGCGCTGATTTCACTCTCAAGCCCTTTAATCTTGTTGTTATAATATGTCTCTATCTTTGGCTTCTGTGCCGCCAAAGCTTTCTCCCTGGCGCGCGCGTCAAATTTAGGATTTACAACTTTTTCATTCTTTGCCGGCTCGCCCATAGGATTCTCCCTGGATTTCATCGCGTTCCAGATTTCCTCACGAACCTCCCTATATCCCGCCAAAACCTCCAGAAGACCTTTTCTTAACCTCGCCGATCTTCCTTGCTCGGCAAGGATTCTGCCATCCAATGACGTCGACTCGGCGCGACTGATCCCTTGCCGGCCTTGCTGCGTCAGCCTTTGATTAACCAGTCCATCTACCTTCGCTTCCTGCGTACGAATCTGGTTTAAATACTCAGCGACTTTCTGTTTTCCTTCTTCAATCCTGCCTGTCTTCACATTGCGCGCCTGAGTTTCTTTCCCGATAACCTCCTGATAAGTTGCCTCATAAGCCTTATCCGCGGACTTCATCGCACTTTCTCCGACCGCCTTTCTCGCCGCCTCCCGCGCCTTTTTCAAATTACCGGTTTTTTCATAGGTCTGTTTAAAAACTTCATAATAGGTTTTGCTGTTGGCGGTCACGGCCTTTTTGTAAGCCTCCTCGGCGGTCTTATTAGCCAAAAGCTGCGGACTCTTTTGCCCTCGTACCAGTTGAATCTTTCTCATCCGCTCAGACTGCAGCCATTTGATTTCCGCGATCTTTCGTCGCACGTTCGGATCTTTATTATCTTTAAGCGCGCTTAAAAGCTGATCGACATTCTTAGGAGTTTGCGAAAGCCGTGTCATTTTAGTGACTTCTTTCATCAGCTTGTTGATTCTGCCTTTCTCGACAAACTTTATCGTCTGTCCATCTACCTCAAATTTCATAACACGGGCTGTTTCTGTTTTTGAAGCAAGCTTATTCTCAATCTCACCTTTCACGTCCTGATATTCTTGCTGCTTCGTAGTCAACGCCTCTTTGGCCCATTTGGTTAATCCCTGGGCCTCTTTTAATTTTGCCTCCAATGTTGCCGCGCGATTGACACCGTTGTTCTTTTCCCTGGCGGCAATTTCCTCAGCTCTCTTTTGGACATCCGCCATTTCCATTTTTTTCATCAACTGGCTTTTTGCCTCAGTCTTTGCGGCTATCTTATTCTCCGCTTTCCTCGCGTTGATGATTTTCCTGGCGCTCTTCTCAACAGCACTGTCCTTGATCCTCGATTCCAGAACTTGCCAGCGCGCCTGCTCCCTCGCCTGGGCCTGATTCATTCCCTTGGTCGCGCGCCAGATCTGCTCGGTTTTCTTGTCGATAGCACTCTTAATCTTAGGATCAGATTCCATTTCTTTTCTTACCTGATCCCGCGCTTCAATTCTGGCTTGTTCCATTTGCGCCGCTTTATTTTTACGCATGATTTGTCTGGCCCGCAAAATAACGCTCAATCGGTTGGGCTTCATTTCATTCTTGAGTTCTCCTCGCGCCTCAGCCTTGTATTGATTGGGGAGGTTTTTCTGGAATTTATCCAGGGCAGTGGCCGCCTGCGCCTCTTGAACCTCGGAAACCTCCACACGTTTCTGGTGATCGGCAATTTCCGCGCTTCCCTGTTCAACTCTTTGCTGTTTCGCTTGCTCGGCGCTCTTGCTTCTCGTTTCAAGACCGTCTTGCACTTTCCGATGGGTTTCAGCGTAAGCCTTGTCCGCGGCCTTCATCGCTATTTTCCCGACCGCCTTTTTCGCCGCGTCCCGGGCCGTTCTCACATTGCCGGTCTCGTCATAATTCAGCTTAAACACTTCATAATATGTTTTATTCTTTGCGGCCGCGGTCTTCTTGTAAACCGCCTCTCCCTTCCTGCCGGCCACGCGACCGGCCAACTCCGTCCTGTTGCCTATTTTCTCATTAAGGGCTTTGAGCGACGCTGATTGCGCCGCGCTTCTGGCCTCTTTGAAATTCGTCCCTTCACTATTTAATTTAGATCTGAACTCATTTTTGTACGTTTCAACATACGCTCTATGCGCCTTCTCTTTGACGGCGACTTCCCGCAGCGAGTGCCTCAACCGCGCGATTTCAGCCTCCAACCCTTGCCTGCTCTGCGAAACTTCAGAGGTCAACGAAAGAACGTCACCCTTTTTGATTTTCCCAAGTTTCTCTATCGCCGAGGTGATCTGGTTCTCCAGAAGCTTTCTTTGATCAGTTAACCTTTTTGTTTCCTGACCGACGTGATACTCCTTAATCTCCGACCCGCGATCTTTTTGAGCGTTCGATTGTTTAAGGTCAAGCCCTGCGTGAATTTCTGATTCCACCTCTTTATACGCCTTCCACGTCTTCCTTATACGCTTGCTTAAAGCATCGACTTTTTCCAGGGTCTTTTTTTCTTCCGCCTTCAATTGCCCCAGCGATCCTTCTTTTGTATCCTGACGCGAGGCCTTTACCGCTTTGTCCCCTGCTTTCGCAGAAGCCTTTTCAAGGACGGACTTTTCACTTTTGCCTGTAATCTTTCCCAAAACCCAATCGCGCGCCTTGCCGGCTTTCCCGCGGTTATCCCACGCGGCCTTTCGCTGTTTCCGCACCGCGTCACCGTTTTCCTGACGGACACTTGCCTCTTTTTCCGCTATTTGCCTCTGAGTTGTGTTTGTCCGTGCCTTTAATTCAATATGGGATTTATTTAAAGGATCCATCTCGCTGACACCCCGCTCAACGGTGTTTTTCTTTTTCTGATTATTCATCTCACCGCGCCACTTGTCCTGCTCCGCCTCAAGCGTTGCTTGCGTTTCTTTCTTCGCCAATTTAATTTCCGCGGATACCCCTTTTCTTTCCTTCAATCCCGCTTTGAGATCTTCCGCTTTCCTGACGGTTTCAGTGACGGCGTTTCGCGCCGCGGCCCGGGCCGCTTTCAAGTCTCCAAGGGTTTCTACAAACTTTTGTTTAAAAACTTTATAATAAATTTTTTGAATGGTGTCCGGCATATTGCCCAACCGCGACAATTCCTTGGCCTCGCGCAAATCAAGGGAAAGCCTGTTGGCCCTTTCCTCATAGGATTTTTCCAAAGCCGTATCTCTCACTTTTTGACTCTTCAATTTGCTTAACGTCTTTGTGAGATGCCTCACCTCTTTCTCAAGCGTCTTGACCGTCTGACTCTTCTCCACAACATACTTCCGGGTGGAGAGGTAATCTCCGACGACCTGCTTCACATTTTTCTGCCTCTTGAAATTAGCCTTATGTTTCGCTTCCGCAGCGCGGTTGGCTAAATAGCGATCGCCGGTTAATTTATACGTCTTTTCCCAAACCTTTCTTACAGACTTGTCCTCCACGGACGCGGTCTTCCGCAGTCTCTCGCCGGAATTCCCAGGTTTAATCCCCCATTCAGTTGCCAGGCGCGCATCTACCAATCTTCTCTCCGCCGTCGCTAAGCGTCCTTTAGTATCCTTAAGTGTTGCCTCTACTTTTCGCAATTGCGCTTCCAGGCGATTTCTCTGGGCGGCATCCTGTGTATTATTCAATTGGGCCCTTAATCTGCGCGCATTCTCCTGCTCCTTCTGCACCTGGTTTGAAACAGTCCAGATGTTTCCGACCGCTGTAGTAATACCCTGTTCGCTTGCCCGATTAGCTTTTTGTTTAAGCGTATTATAAACAGACTCGCCTCTCTCAAGCGCGTCGCGATAAAAGGATTTTTTCATGGATTCATCAACAGTGATGCCGCTTTCCCGCGCCCGGCTGACCAGAGAATCCATTTTCTTGCTCGCCGCGTTTTCAGCAACATACGCCTCATAAACTCCTGCTCTTTTCATCTGCGCGTTTCTCTTGCCGCGCAGGGCATGCATCTTGCGGCCCAATTCGCTTTGAGACTGCCGGACCATTTCCTGTTTCCACACCCGATCAACGTCGACTAAATTATTTATAACTTCTTCCTTCGCGGCGTGTCTCTCTCTCAATTTCTGTTCCTGTTTGGAGTATTTCGATTCTATCTTCTGCTGCGCGCTAGGGCCATTTGGTTTATTAACGCTTTTCTCTTGCGCGTTTTTAGCCAGTTCACGCTCCTGGCGCGCCTGGTTTGCCTTTTGAATCATCGTGGTCCTGGTCTGATCATGATCCGCGTCATTTCTATAGACTTTTAAGAAAACCCCATACTCCTCTACCGCCTTTTGTTCTTTAACCAACTGTTCTTTGATCGTAGAGATTTCCCCCTTCTTGCTCGCCAGGGAGGTTTCTTGCGCGACTAATTCCCGGGCGTTNNCTTGCCATGACCATCACGGCATCCGCCACAAAATCAACGCCGCTCGTCGCCAAGCTTTGATAAATACGCAGATTGCTCTTATAACTTTCAGCCTTAGGGGTCCATTTGGTTTTTCTCCCCTCAAGAATTTGAATAGCTTGTTCAGACTTTTGAATCTTCTCTGGAGCAGACTGTACATTCGATTGATTGCTCTTAACCAACTCTATCTTTCTTTTATGATTTTCTATTCTCTGATCAATACGCTCGACAAAGGATCTGTAGGGATTAGCAATCTCTTTTCCTTTTACCGACGTCTGACCTTCGCTCTGTTCCATCTTGTCCCAAGTCGGAGTGAAAATACCTTGAGCTTGTTTGGAAGGAGTGGGAGGCTCCGTAGGCTTGCCTGTTTTTTGAGCCGCTTTCGCAGAAGGCTTGGGCCCGCCTCCGGTAAGGTCTTTATAAGCCTGATTGACATTTGATATTATGAGGTCACCAGACGACGTTTTGGGCTTACGCATTTCATCTATCGTTTCATACGCGTTTCCTAACACAACCTTTTGATTTGGTTTATCGGGTACGCCGGTTTTCAGGGTCGGTTTCGGAGAATTATTGGAACCGGCCTGGTTACGATTTTTAAATGCCGCATCCACCTCGATTGGATCGGTTAATATAATCTTACTCGGCGGTGATGGAAAGTTATTGTCTGTACTCAAGTCCTTGCGATCCACATCCGCAGCGCCTTTGGGGTTATAAAACAGAGAATAGAACGCGGCTTGCTGGGACTTCATGGCGACCTGTTCTTCTTTGTACCTTTGCGCGTATACTTTCTTTTGATCATCTGTCGTATACCCGTGGGCCTCGGCCATCCTGTAGCCTTCCTCATATTTCTTCTTTGCCCAACCCGAATTAGCCAAGAGCGCCTCTGAGACAGCTTCTACCGTACTCAGTTGAAAAATGACGGCGTGCATCGAATGCGTCCCGAGAGGTATTCCCCCTCTAGGATGTATGGCATCTCTGGCATGGCTCGTACCGCGGGCAACGGCGCGTAGAATATTTGGAAGGACGCCTCTTTCCGCGCTGCGCACATACGCCTCGACAGGCATCTGGGCAATCTGCAAGGCCGGCCCTAAACGGGCGCCTTGCTGAACACCCCCCAATACCTGCTTCCCGAAAGCTTTCAGAAATCCGATATCCTCCATAACCGGCCTGCCCTGCTCATCAAAGACCGGCATGCCGTAGGCGGTCTTTTGCTCCTGCGGCATAAAAGACGTATGATAAGCCTTTTCCCAATCGAGATTAAATCCTTTTCCCTGGACTGCGTCGACCCCGGCGCGCGCAAGGGCGCTCATAGGAACACCCACCCCGCTCCAGGCCGGCATCACCCCGGCAAAATCCACGGCCCCGGCCATGGCAAATTTGTACATAAGCTGCGGATGTTCCCATATGTGGACCAGGCCAGGCTGAGCATTCTTTAGCCCGACTTTCTCAAGAGCTCTCTGATTTATCTTTGTAGATCCGGCCCTGGCGCCCCGCATCAATAATCCGGCGGAGGCACCATACAAAGCGTGTTGAATACGCTCTCTGCTTGAAAAATTTTCCATTTCAGGATCAACGACAAAAGAAAGCGCGTATCCATAAGCGGCCCCGCCTAGTGTATGTCCACCCCAGTCAAGCGCGGCTTTTCTAAACCAAGACTTGGCGACTTGCTCTGTTCCGACCGCGGCCTTCTCGATCACCTTTCCATACAGGACGCGCTTTCCCCATTCCGGGGCCATTTTAAAATGAGAACCCGCAAAAAACGAAATACCGAAATCCCCGGCGGCATTTCTCCAGCTATACTCATCACCAGAAAACAGGGAATTGAGATATCCTCCGCCTACACCGATAACACCGTAGCCGACAGGCCTTGAAATCATCCGGCTCGCGATTATGCCCCTTCCTAAAGATGTGCCTGAAAAATCAGACAGCGAGAACCTCTGCCGCCCAAATCCAACCCCTGCCCCCATCCCGGCACCGGCCACGGCATCCACGAACACATTTTTCCACCCGTAATTTTTGTCATCCCTGTACAAATACCCACGCGCGGTATTGACCGCGGCCCCGCCGACAGCCCCCGAGATTTCCCCATGTTTGTAAGCAAACTGCGCCGCCTGTCCTATACGGGTTCCCTGAAGAGATCCCCAATGAGGCTTTGCCCAACTGGCCACTCCGCCCATCCCGGCCGTAGCAAATGTTGAAACAACCCCTGTCTGAAATCCGCCTTTCCCGGCGATGATGGCGTCTGCCAGATCCCGTGTCATCGCGTACGTGACGAACCCGTCAATCCCTGCCATGTACCCGCCCGCCGCCATCGCACCTTTCCAGATGTTGATAAATCTGGCTGTTGACGCGGAAACTTGAACACCTCTGGCCGCCTGGGCAGCCCGCGCGGTGACATAAACTCCTTTGGCGGCCAGTGCCCCGCCCCCTGCCGTTAATACTGCTGTCGTGATCCCCAAGGGAGATGGGTTATCCAGCGCGAGCGCCTTCCCGAGCTTATAAGAACCTGTGGCATGATATAAATGTGTCGCGAATAACGACTGCGCGCCTTCGCCTCCTTCTAGTCCATGAGTAAGGTACTTATATCCCAAAAATCCTTTATCTAATTGAATAACCTCTCTATTTGTAAGAAGGACCCGCTGATTCAATTCATTAAGCCCTTCTATGCGCGCGTTCATGGGAACCCGCTTGCCGGTGGTGCGATCAAGTATTGAATGCACCTGATTTAAATAATTTTCTTTTTGGGTATCAATATCAGACATCGCCAAATCATAAACTTTATCCCCCAAACCTGTATCAAAAACATCTACACTATTTATTACAAATTTTGCGCCTTTGTAGAAATTCCTTGCGGCATATTCAACAACGTCATGGGCCGCGTCAAAGCCTGCTTCAACTCCTCCCTGTTCAAATCTTGAATCTGCCTGACCATAATAATCACCCCGTTTCCCATCTATTTCTATCTGACCAAAATGCTCCGTAAAATTTTGTCGGGGCGAAAATTCCATTGTATTTCCTCTGCGCTCGACCCCATGACGTAATTCAAAACGACTAAAATCCTTACTGAGATAATATGTCTCAACGCGTTGAACCTCTTCACTGTTTGTCGCAGGTATTCCCTCTTCAGTTACTGGGATTCTAATAATTGTTTTTGGATTAAGTTTTCTCTTATCACCCGTTGCCAGATCATAAGAAAATACATCGTATTCTTTCGTAATAATTTCTTGAAGCACTTCTTTTATCGGAGTCGTTATAGCGCTCCCTGCTAAATTTAATTTTGTCTCTGTCTTTTCCTTTGTCACCGCCTTAAAGAAAATTTTCCCATCATGAATATATTCCCCCGTAGGCCCCGGGATAATTTCTCCTTTTTTATCCAATTCTATCGCTTGATCAGAGCCTTTCCTCAATACCTCCAATTTCTGATTTTTTATTTCTATTTTTTCTCCATCAAAAACCTTCGTCATACTTATTTTCACCTGCGGATCTATGCTGATCGGCCCTGTTTTCCCTTCTTTATTCTGTTTTTCTTTCAACATTTCAAAATCGTTAAGAATGTCCCCCGAACTATTGCCTGTCTGGTCCGTCTTAAGATAGACATTTTGTTCCACTTCATCCCCTTGCATTAAATACCGATAAACGCGCTGGATTGAAGATTTTTGAGGATCCGCCATCTCAAAACTGCCGTCCGCTTTTTGAGTAATGCCGCTTGCGGCCCATGAGGCTTTTTGATTAAGAGCTATTTCTCCTTTCGGAATATTTTCTCCCGCCCTCTTTATAATCTGCATCTGTCCATTTTCAACCGGGACCAGCTCGTGTTTACCTTCCTTCTCAACCACATGAACAGGCAAAGAAAGCTTTCTTTTCTCATTGTTATATAAAACTTCTCCGTAAGGGGAAGGGATGCTGGCCTTGTCCCCTGTTTTAAGGAAGGCCGGATACGTTTCTCCTGTTTGATCATCCAGCACGTCGTTAACAATTCCGGAAATTTTCGTCGCGCCCCCTTGTTCCACCCGTTCAATTTCCGAAGAGGGGGTTCCCTTGGCATCGATCGTCACCGTCCGTCTGACTTCGAACTGATTATTCCTGTCCCCGTTCTCCGAAACGGTCAGCTTATCCGTCCTCGTCGTCCCGCCGTAGTTTTCGGTGGTATAGAAATTACCCGCGCCAGGACCTGTGGGGGCGAGGTGAAAGGACGTCCCGTCGGGTCTTGTTTTAGATTTTGTTAAAGGAATATAACTTACTGTCTTGAGTTCGATCTGGCCATTTTCTCCCTCAGCAGGAATTTCCGTATTCCCATATTCAATGTGTTGCGCCACTTCTGACCTTGACTCAAATTTCGGGACAGATCCTCCGCCAACGCCCTTCTTCTCGCCGCCGATTTCAGAAATCGTCATCCCTGCCCAGGGTAAATTTCCCTGACCCACCTCAAACGCCCAGCCCCGCAAGGTATTGGTATTTTCAACCCCAATAACTTCCGCCTTGCCTCCTGGGGACGTGACATATCCGCTCACCCTTACAGCATCCGGATTTTTCCAATGCCAGATCCAATTCCCATCAGCTCCCCGGGAGGACACTTGAACCCCTTTATAAATAAGGCTCTCCGCGTTTCCTTGGGTATATTCCCCATCCGACCTAAGATAATTAACGCCTTGTTTGGTGATCTCACCATCTAATCTCCCGGCCCATTTACCTCCGCCGACCGCGTTGCCGTTTCGATCGACATAAAGAACACCTCCGTCTCTATCGATAACGCGAACATTTTGGGTCTCTTTAAAAACACCTTCGACTCCGCTTTTTATTGTAATATTTTTATCCGGCCCCTTCCCTTGATACGGAACGCCATAGAGCGACCCTGGCAATAAAGGATTAAAATCATATCCCAAACTCTTTGCCTGAAACCAAAGCAACTGTTCCTTCGGAACGTCAACGCCGGAAGGGATATTCCCTTTTTCTTGCTGTTCTTTACCATACTTTCTCCAGCCGGCGTTAGTGCCTCCGGCCAGGACGAATTGACCGGTTTTCGGATCATATTCCATCATGGCGCTATGGGATGGATTTCTATCTTCTGAATTCTTGTTGTTTCTTTCTATGTTTTTAGCCGCGTCATTTTCTTCTCGGGGACGGACACCCCCCAAAGTTGGAGAGATTGGAAGTCCCTGTCTTAAATCAACCTTAGCAATGTCTTTTATTTCTATCGACGTATCCGGTTTCGGATTCTCTCCGGGGCCGACCCCGATCCAAACCGGATAATTCCCATGACTATTCGCTTCACCACCCGCTGCTACTTTCTGTGTCGGAAGGTGGAAATACTGTGGATTGGACGGATCCTTAATGTTTCTTCGCAGCGTAGCCACTCCGCCATCGTCACTTTTGGTCAATTGGGCTTCTTTGTTGTTGGTCACAAGATCCCCGTCTTCCACCCCCAGCCTTGCGCCGTTGTCAACACGAACCATTTCAGCCATATCTTGGATTTCATATACCAACCCATCTTTATACGTTGTCTTTTTTTGCCTTAACCAGCGGCCTTCCAAATCCATGCTGATGTTTAACCTGCTTGGATCTATTTCACCATTCTTATCCGTCTCATACCCCATCGTATAGGAGTCATACGCCCCATTAGTCTTTCCAGCTTGTCCGGACGAGGACCCCCCGACCGAGATAATCTCTCCATCGGGGTCTTTCGTGGAATAATTAAATAATTTTGTCACCGGCGCGTTGCCGTGAACCGTGATATCTCCTTTTTTCGCGTTTGACGACAACGGCAGAAAAGATCCATTAATGAAAAGGAGATCTCCGCCTGTTGTAAAATTGATAAAAGGATTTCCTTGGACGGGATAAATATGAATCGGATCCTTGTTTGTATAATACCCAGAACTCCCATGATCTGACGACTCTTTGGTGTCGCCGTTGGGATTATCGTTGGAATTGCCTTGTTGGTGCTTGATTGCGTTCTTGTCGTTCGGGGAAGGACTCTTCGTAATACTCTTGAGACCTTCAAGAAAATCATACAAACGCGTTCCGGAACTGCTGTCTTGCGGATTAACTGACGCTGTCCCTGTTTCACTATCGAATCTCATACTGAGCCCCTGCTCGCCGCGCATATTCGCGAATGTCTCTGGAGAAACGGCCGCTGGAATGATCGAACTGTTTAACTCCCGCGGTCTCGCGTCATGTTCTCCAAAACCCGCCACAACAGCGCCTCCTTGATCCACACGAATATCACTGCGATAGGCGTATTGCAGTTCTTTATTGATTCCCTCGACATCTATCTTCTCAAAAACGATCCCCTTGTCCGAACCCACCTTCTTATTAGCAACTTCCGTAAGCTTTTTCGCCAATTCTTCATTTCCTAAATCTTCATGCACTTCCGCTTTAGACCGGGAAAATCCCGTCAACGCGACATTCTTATCCTTCGCGACAACAAGACCATCACGCACCTCCATCTCACCTTCAACCCCGTATTCCGATTTTGTTTTGAACGTTTTTATCCCCTCTTTCCTCCCCAAAATCCTGGCCGTCTCTTCATCAAAAGTAATCATCTCCTCTGAAATTGTTTCTCCAGCTAATTGACTGATCTGCATTCCCTCAAACCAAACAATCTTGGGTTCCCCACCCATATTACCCTTCATTAAGTTCCCTAAGAAACCCCTCTTAATAAGATTCCCGATAAAATCGCCGCCGTCCACCCCCTTCTTCTCAATCGTAATTTTCCCATTGTGAAATACGTTTCCTAAAAACAGTTTTCCATTATCCGCTATTTGCGGCGCGCTCAACGGATCAATTCCCGCGGACGCTTTATCCAAACTATCGTTATATAAAACACTGCCGAATCCGATCACCGGGCGCGCGTCTTTAATGACAATTTGATCAAAAACAGATTTCACTTCTAATGACGTCAAAGACGGGTCTATTTTTAACGCTCGCGCGCTCGGCATCCCGGCATACGCGTGCGTCGCCGCGTCGGGCATCCCTCCGCCTCCACCCCCGGAAGCCCTTTGATTAAGCACCTTGTTGTTTATTTTTAGATCCGCTGTTCTTTGTGGATTATTTTCATTGACCACGTAGCCGTTAATAGAAAATTTATTAAAATCAACCGCGCCTGTGACGTCGACCTTAAGCTTGGCGGTAGAGGGCTCCATATTCTCAGAGGCAAGCGTCGGCCGCCCCGTACCCAAAACAGCCCGTCCCTTCTCAACCACTTTTCCTTCCTTGTCCAAAACAACCGTATCGTAAAGACCGCCGTTAATATTATGCGTACCGCTTTTCAAGGGGACATTTTCTAAAATAAACAAGGGGACAAATTTCCCGCCGGACTCAAACTGTGAAAGTAAATTAATGGTGTTTATCGTCCTTTCACGAAGAGCTGCCACGTCGTAATATGTTTGTATCGGCTTCGGACCGAAGAAATTTGTAAGAAGCTTATGCTCGCTTAAATAGTTCATATAATCAAACCCAATCCCTGTTTTGGGCTGATAAAGTATCTTGGTTGATTTGTCCGCTTGAGGAAGACTAATAGATGTCGCGTTGTTCGTATCTTCCATCTGCGCGAACAAGCCCGTGGATTTGCCAAAGCGTTTAAAACTAAAACTGTACGGGATATTCATCTCACTCAATTGGGCGGCGAAATCCAGCGCCTCTTGCGCCTTTATCTTTTCCCAAGGCGTCTGTTCTCTATTGACCCTCTTGGCGTAATCGTCATCACCCAAAGACGTATAAACAAAATTCTCCCTCCCGGCATCATTCAATTCATTTCCAAGGATCTTATTATGAAACTTCTCTACTAAATTTTTTCCTAATCCGGCCGCCTCTTTATCCCCAGTCCTGGATAAATGCGTGACAAGCACCTGGTTAAGAGAGTTTCCGCTGACATTAAAATCCTGACTCACCTGCCCCTTGGCCCAATAATCCGCGCGGCCGACGTGAATGGTCGGCCCGTCACCGCCATCATCCGAAGATCGCGACATCTCAAGATTTGTGACAAGTCCTCTACCGGTTCTAAACGCCCCGATATTCGCCGTTACATTTTTTCCCGAAGGCAAGTTGTCAATACCCACATAAATCTCTGTTTTCGTCGGATCAATTTTCACGACATTCCCGTCTGCCAGTCTAACCTCTCCCGTGGCCTTAATGCTGTCCGCAAGACTCTGCGTTAGACCAAAACTGAGCTCTTTCCCCTCTCGCGTTGTTACCTTAAGACGGTAATCCTCCCCTTCTTTAAATCCTAATTTTTTATGTTTCCCTAAAGACAACCTAGAAAGGTCCCAGGTAACACTGTCCGCGAGATTATTCGTATAGACATTCTGCCCGTCCATGGCCGCGCCGACTAAATTCCCGTGAAGCATGTCCTCCTCCAGACGCATCGTCAGAGTAGTCCATTTTTGTTCTTCCGGGGCTTTCCCCTTGTTATTAAAACTGGCCAATGCCAGCCAACGGGGCGTCATAATCTTATTACTAAATAAGAAATTAGCGATTTTGTAGGGTCCGCCTTTTTTTGCATAGCTCTGTCTTATCTGATCAAGCTCATCCTGTTCCGCGACCATTGTATCAGGCGTATCTTGCCCTTTGAGTCCTAGATATAGCACACCCAGTTCTTCATGACTTTTCACAATAGCATCCGTTATTCTATCAATATTATCCATCGTCTCCTCGGAGACATTTCTGCCATTTTTCTCCGTCTCCTGGGATATAAACATATCTGCTGTTTTGGCCTTTATCGCGGCACTTCCTATTCTTTTCTCAACAATCTCTTTTGCCTGCTGCTCCGGCGTCTTGCCCTCCTTAAGATAATACGGCGCGAGGCCGTACTCAACACCGGTCACGAACGGATTGGTGCTAAAATCGAGGAGCGCGGTGCGGAATTTGAGTTCAATATTCATTCCCGTCCCGTAGTTCAGCACGTTCATCCCCGGATCAATCTGATCAATAACCGCTAATAACCAGCGGTTATGCACCTCGCTCTTGGAAAGCTCAGGATTCTCCTTCTCAATCTTCTTCCTGATTGCTTTGTACTGGAGAGCGCGCTGCGGAGTCCAACCTGTTGTCTCATTGATACTATCCGCGTACGAAATCAAATTCCAAATCCCGGACCCAAGCCGGCCGGCGTTCGTGTCTCCCTCCGTGGCGAATCCGGAGGCTATCAAATCCTTGCCTCCTCTCTCATTTCTCTGCGTCGTAAAGGGCATAAATTGGTGGTTCTCAAAGACACTCACGATCTGATCAAATGTCAACTTGCCGACGGTGACCAGCTTGCCGTCTTCCAGGATTTTGTCTTTAATTGTTTTCCCATCCACCCCGCGCATATCAGGATTAACGGTGACAGCGATGGTCGAAGAAATAAGCGCGCCCAGACTGAAGACCCCGCCGCGGACCGCCGCAAGAGTAAAACGGTTATCTTTATTAATATTTTCCCCGGCGCGGACGCCGTCCTTGACAAACATTTTTTCCACCGCGTCCAGCCCGATACCGGCCGCTATAGGAAACGTTGTATTAAACAAGACCTGCCATCTCGTCGCTGCCTTTTGATCGTTATAAGTGTTTTCAAAACGGACAATCTGTAACTCTTTATCCTCTGCTGTATTTCTCAATTCGGGATTCAATAATTGCAATTTTCCGTATGTATAATCATCACGGTCAGCCTGGTTCGGCTGCGCCTCGAGGCCGGTCATGATGTTTTCAAAGGTAAAATCATTAAGCGCTTTTATTTTTTGGTTATACTGATCTTCCGTAATCTTCCCTGCATGAAATTGAAGCTTATATTCCTGCTTCACGGCGTCAATATTCGTTTCCTGAGCCACCTTTACCAATGTACGGGCGCGGTTCTCGTTAGCGGCGTAATGATTAACTAACGAAGCTCCATAGATATACGCCTGCTGGATCGCCATCCCCATTCCTTCGGAAAGGGCGGAATCCCCCTTAGCCAAACCAGCCTTATCCGCCAAGTAACGCGCCGCGAGACCCGCCATCTCGGATTCAACATGACTGACCTTGACAAGACTCACGATATTTTCAAGCAGCTTATCGCCTAATGTAGCCGGACCCGTTCTACTCATTTGCATTTTAGCAATGACTTTATTTAGCCATCGTCCAAAAAACTCAGGCGTAAATGATTTTGTGGTGGCATTCGTTGTTGAAAAGAACATGTCCGCGGCCCCACCGTCAAGACCAAAATGGTCCAGCGTAGTCAACGTCGAACCAACGGCGACCGAAGCCCCCAATGATGAAATGATCTGGGCGACCTCTTGTCTGATCACTTCGTTAGTGTCATCCCCCATGGCATCAAATACCAGCTCATACAGCATCATTTTGACAGCCCCGATGGCAGCGCCGATCAGCAGCCCTTCGCCAAGGGCTTTCAACATCCCTAAAGCCCCCGGCGCAAAATTCGCCGCCGCTTGCGTATAAGCTAAAGCAGCTTCTTTTGCTGTCTCCCCGGAAAGGCCTATAGAATGCGCATATTTTAATCCCATGTTATATAACTTCTGGATGATCGATAGGCTTTTACCGCTCGTTGAGGCAATATCACCAAGAGCGCCTGTGGGATTCACACTCTCCAAACTAAGGCCTGCGTCTTTAAGCGCATCAATTGCTGTTGAACCAGCCTGTGCCCCTGTATTAGCAGCTAATGTTGGTGCTGTCTCAAAAGCAGTGCCTGCGGTATTCCCTAGTCCTTTGATAGCATCTGAAGCCATCTGCCCACTATCACCTAGTGCCAATAATGACTGCGTTGATCCTTCCTTTAGCCCCTCTTTTGCCCCTTCCTTTGCTCCATCTGCCCCAACTTCACCCGCACCCCCGGCTCCTGGACCCGTTGGGGCCCCAAAATTGGCGGCCATGGTCCCGCCGATCACAATCGCCATTTGTAAAATCATCGCCGTTGTTTCATTACAGGCCCCTTCCATCACGCACACCGTCGCTATCGCGCTCGCGAATTGGCTAATCGCCATTGAAAAAGCAAAACCCACAAATCCCAAAGGTCCAAAGCAGGATAAAATAGCCGAAGCGACGGAGATGGCCAATTGCATGGCAAACTCAGAGCCACTCATGATCCCCGGCAAATCATCCGAACGGTCACGCCATTTGTTGCCCCAGATGAAGGCCTTCATGGAATCCGGCACATATTCAAAGGCCACGTCTTTTTGCTTTTCCAAATCCGGCGCCAGGACAAATCCGCTTAATTGAGCGACAAATTCCTCTTTCGTCAGCGACTGTGCCCGGCCGATATCCGAGTAATAGACCTTTTTGTCATCTATCGACTTGACCGTGACAAAGTGCTCCGAATCAAAATTGGCGATAAACGGGGGCTTGAGTTTGAGGACATCCGTCGGCTCAAGTTTGGCGGACCGCAGGTTAAGCCCATAAGCGTCGACAATTTTGTTAATGGCAAAAAGCGACGTCTTGAGCTTCGGTTCGCCGGGCTTGATGATGTCGTACATCAAATCCACCATCAAAGAACTGACAGAAAGCTCTTCCAGAGAGACCTTGATTCCAAAACTGTCCAGGATATCTTTGAGCGCGTAAACCCCGCAGTTGAGCGGGTGAATACTAGGGCTCTTCAGCCAATCCGTTATTTTCGTGATGCTATTTTTTGTAAAGATTTTATTGGAATCAATAAAAAGATTGGGTTGGCGTAAATCCAAATCGTCGGAATGGGAAAGCTGAAGTTGGATACGGGTATTTTTCTTATACGCAATCTTACTTAAAAGACGGTTGACACTCGAGGAAATCTGAGCGGACGCGGCCTCTTCAGGTGTCGCATGAGGAGAAACGGCAGCGGCACCCGCGCCATTCCGATCCTTGTCCCCCCACAAAACCATGGGATTGTAATTAAACGCCCAACTGGCTTGTTCCGGAACAAAGACCAGCACAACGGCCACGGCTACCGCCTTGATCCATTTCTTGAAGCGGCTTTGAACCGGTCGCGCGCTATCCTTCTTCATGGTTTCTGATTTAAGAAAGTCTTCGACAGATTGGATATAAGGGTTTCCCTCTTCCGTGAAGGTTTTATTTTCTTCCGGTTTCAAATGCTCCAATCCCTCAGAAGGTGGATTAGATGGATCTAAATTGTCCAATCTGTCTTCCATTGTTTAAAACACCTTTTATTCGATCTAATTTCAGAAATGGTGAAAAAATAGTACGAATTTGATATAAAATATAATTCATTATTAAATTAATCTTAATCATGTTTTATATTTACGGAGGATTTTTTGATCGCCGGGACATTTAATAGCGATCCGTTTTTGACTAACTTACTGTGGATTTTTGATGTGTTGTCCCCTGACCTCCGTGGCGTTAAATCAGGAAACAATTTTTCTTGACTTTTATTGACTTATCTGCATGCGAAGAAAGTATACCACAGAATACATATCAGGCAAATTTACCGCAAAAAAAATACAATTGTAAAATATTTATTATCAATAGTTTAAGGTTCTTCTTAAAAATTATTTATTTTTTTTAAAAAATATTCTTAATAAATCAAATTAATATTAATTAACTTTTATACCTACAGAATGGACATTTATGATTGGACATTAAAATAATTCTGCTCTAATAAAATTTGTGATTTAATATGCATTTTAGCATAAATCAAACTACAAATTTTGTTCCCTATCGAAATTATTAAGTCGGTCATCCACAACAAAATTGTCTCATTCCCAAATTCCATCACCTTTGATCAGGACATCGGAAGTGTTTTTTTATGAACTGTTACGGTCTTCTCTGGAGGAATTTGATTTTCAAAACGAGGATTTTGCTGCGAAAGAGAATTATACGCTGATCTTTAGTTGAAGGTTAAAGTAACAGCGCTGCGGCGGGAACCTTTTTGTGTTCTTCTGTTGCCTCTTTAAAACATTTTAACCAGCGTCTATTGACCTGCGCACAAGTAATAGAACTAAACCATCCAGCGGACGGAGGTCGAGATACTTATATAATGTTCCATTGCTTTTGCGGAAGTCAGTAATAAGGAATCCAGAAACCGGCAGGGAGACAAGGGCAGTTATTTCATCGCCTGAAAAGGATTGTTTTGAATGAAATCAAGAAGGATGGGGCCGGCCACCAAAATAGCCACAACGGGAAAGATAAACAGAAGAAGAGGAACGAGCATCTTTAGAGGAGATTTAAGCGCGAGCTGTTCTCCTCGACGATAGCGCGATAGTCGCATATCTTCAGAAAGAATATTTAGGGCATCCGTCACGGAGGTTCCCATTTTATCCGCCTGAATTAGTGTCCTGGCAAACGTGGATAAATCCGGCAGATCGTACCGGTCGGCCAAATCTTTAATCGCGTCCCTGCGCGTTTTCCCGACATTAATTTCCTGCAGGACCGTGTTCAACTCCTCGATCATAATGGACGGTCTTGATTTTTCGACGACCCACTTCAAAGACAACATAAAGTCCAGACCGGCATTAACACACAATCCCAATAAATCAATAGCATCCGGTAATTCTTTAATAATAACACCCTTGACCTTTTTGATTCTCCCTTTTAACCAAAACTCCGGAGCCACATACCCGCAGACAAATCCCATGCTGACCCAGCCAAATATCGCGTCAGGCGGCACAAAGGGAAATGTAAAGAAAAGGATGAAAACAATAAGACATTCTTTGATCAATAAAAATTCTTCAGGCGTCAAATCCACATGCCCCACCTCGAGATCCTTCGCGATCCTGCGGCGCAAAACCCCTTTACAAATAGGATTATTGATCCCGGCGATAGTCCTCGCGAAAGAAAAAATATTTTTTTTTCTCTTGCTGTGCGGAAACTCCAACCCCAACTCCCCCAAACTGGGTCGCCGTTCCCATTCTAAGGGTATTAACCCCAGGATAAAACTGAATCCGCAGAGATACGCGCACATCAAAATGAGCATCAACATTTTTNNTTTAACGTACTGATCTTCCAAATCAAAAACACGCCGATAAGCTCAGAGAAAACGGCATACGTCAACATCGCCCGGCCGACCTCAGAATTCAACATATGATCAAATACACGCCGGTTGGTCGAGTAGACAATAAAACCAAAGGCAATGGGCAATAAACTCATCACGACCCCTTGAATTTTCCCCTGCAAAGTTAACGTGTTTAAATTTTGCTGGATTTTTCTGGCCTCGCGGATATTAGTTACAATCCGGTTAAAAATCGCCGGAAGATTCCCTCCCGTTTCCCGGGCCAGCAAAATGGCCGTGATCATCTGCTGCAATGCCAGCGAAGGTAGACGGTTATACAGATGATATAAAGCCTCTTCAATAGAAACACCCATTTTGTTTTCGCCGAGCACGATGGCAAACTCTTTGCTGATGGGCTCCGGCATCTCTTCCACCACCGCCTCCAGCGACTGAATCAAACTTAATCCGCCTCTAAAAGAACTCGACATAATCAACAACGCGTCAATCAACTGATCCGCGAATTTATCTTTTGTCTTTCTTATGAGAAATTTGATAAAAATACCGGGAAAGATGATTCCAAAGGCAATCCCCGCTCCGGCACCGACCAACTTCATTTCCTCGGGGAGCAACACATAACCGACGGCGGCCGCGGCCAAAGGCATGAGCAAGAAAAGCCTGCTCACCTTTCTCACCTCCTGCTTGGACAAAATTTGCTCAAGCTTATTGGAATATTTCTGCTGCCGCTTTTCATTAGCCAACGCCAGCCTGTTTGTCAACTCAGGGACTCCGACGTAACTGACCATGGCGACCGTGCAAAAAATAAAAAATAAAATAAGAATAAGCATGGAATAATATTTTCTCGCCGCGATTACAGTAACTTTATATTATTTTTTTCTATTCTTCTACAACAGCGCACTTGGGTGAGGCACAAAATGCTATACAATCCTTGCATGTTGCGTCGCTTCGGTTAATCGTAAAACAATCACAATCTTCTCGATAACAATCGGCATCATACCATCCCTGATTATAAGCAAAATCGAACCGGCACTCGATGGTTTTGCCGGAATCATCTTTGTTATACGCGTCATACCTTCTGCCTTGACCGAACGAATCACCGACCGCCTTCCAGCGGCCGGCCAATCCCCGCTTGATATACGTCTGAAAAACGACAAAGGCGCCGGACACAAAAATAATCACGATGATGTATTCTAAAAGAGACTGTCCTATTCGCTGTCTTTTTCTTTTTAACATGGCTCTTCACCGGCTAAAATTCTTTGCAATCGACAAATTTAAAACCCATCCCTTCCGACACTCCCTCATGAAAGTAGTACATCGCGCATGTCTCGCTGACAACCCCATGCCTCAAAAACTGATGGGCAACCCGCGAACACTTATTATACGCGTCTCGAGCCTCACTCAGCTTCTTGTCAGGTTTTTTATTAAGCATAAAGGCGCCCGCGTAAATCCCCTTGGCCTCTTCAGGAACATTTGAAGGATCTCCGATGGATTGCGATTCGCAATCATCTACTAGCGTCTTAATTTTAGGGATCTCATTTTCATCAGTTTTAGGATTAAAGTACCTGAAATCCCAAATCTTCACGCCGTTGGGAAACCTCACAGAAGAATCTGTTCTATCCTGGTCCCACCGAATCACCCGCATTTTGACCACGCCGTCCGTATCCTTCAATTCATAACACCTTTTAAACCCCCACGACTTTGTATACTCGTCGACATTCGGCCAGTCCTCCGGGTCTCCTTCGCTTTGAAGCTGACTCGGACCACACGCGTTATCGCATTTAAACGGAATGCGCCCTTCCACCTTGACAATGTGCCAATATCCCTCTTTCTTCACTGGATCATCCTGCCAGCCATAAATAGCATATAACGGCACCCCTGTTTTCCCTTCATCCTTTTCAATATCCACTTGTTCAAGTCTAAGCTGGATTAACTGCTCCGCGGGCGAATCATTTTTTTTATCCGGCTCCCCTTCCAAGAAGACATTAAAGTTTTCCTCGGCGTCAGACAAAACATCAATGGCCTTGTTTAATTCGGCACTCCGTCTCGAAAGAAAATCCAGCCTGTGGTGAAATTTAACCATCTGCACCTTGGCCTCAACGAGACTCTGGGCAAGCAATTCGAGAAATCCGCCGGCATCGTCATCAGAACAAGACCCCTGAGCCTTCTTCATGGCCTTTGCCACAGATTCAAAAAACGACTGGTCGTCGCAGCTCCCGGGATCATCCAGGACCTCAACATCTTTCCAGCAAGTGCCGGGACATAGCGCTGTGCATGAATAAGGTTCTACGCAAAACGGTGGCGGTGGGAGTGGTGGTGGACACGGACGATAACACGTCGAAGGACACGTAACCAAGCAAGCGTAAGACTCTTTTTCCCAATGTGTCGTAGGAGCCTCCCAAGATTTCAAAACCCCATCATAACGGCCGTCGCCGCTCGGTAAACTCTCGCACGCCGCGGCACATGTTTTTACTTCTCCAAGATCGAACGCCGTTGGGCCGGAATTGTAACACTGTGTAAATTCATCCACATCACCATCAGCCTGCCGGCTTTTCAAAAACTTCATCGAATCAAACTCCGGCACCAAAGAGCGCGACAGCTTTCCTTCAGAACAGAATTCCTCATCATTATCATTCTCTTCGTCAGAGCACGCGTCTAGACAAGCCTGAAATTTCCCGGCGTTGCCTTTATATAAACGGCAAAAATCCTCATCGTTGCTTGTGTCGCCGTCTGAACAAACAGACAGGCATTCCTCATATCTTTCCGTATCGCCTAATGTATACGTACGGCAAAAAGCCTCATCATCACTGGTATCCCCATCCGAGCAGACATCAAGACATTCCTGAAATGCTCCCGTCTCTCCTGAATAAACCACCTCATCCGTCTCGCTCGAATCATCGAGACCCACGTTCCAATCAAGACATGCCGCCACATCTTCCAAATCCCCCCGAATTCCATTCCCGTTTGAATCAAACGTGGCCGCCTCGTCACTTGTCACTCCTTCGCACGAGTCTGACGATGGCACACACCAGACCTCCGTGCACGTCGTTCCCGCGTAAGAGGTGTCTCTCCAGGCCTCGAGCCTTTCTTTCATTTCCTTGATTTCGTTTTGCCAAACGATCAACGTCCCGTCTTCTTCATTACAGGAATAACAATCTCCGTCTTTTCTGGCTTCCTTCTTGGTCTTGCCTTTAGGGAGTTTCGGCTCAATCCATTTGGCCGCGGTTTTATACCATAAACCTATATTCTGGCTCATGGTCGCGCGATTTTGCTTGACGATATACTCAGCCCATTCAATAAATTCGGGAAGGCCGTACACAATATCATCCAAGGGATCTTCCGGCCAGTCCTTAATTGCATCCGTGTCTTGTTTTTTTATTTCTTCGCACGTGCAGTCACTCTCATATGTTTTCCCCTCTTTTGATTTGTTCTCGCAAACGAATTTCGTCTGCTTGGCGCAGTTCCCGTAATAGGGCCATTGATCCTCGACATCTCCCAAATTGCAGAAACGGTCCGCCCCTTTTTTCCAGAAACCATCCTCGTCCGGATTCTCCAGTATGTTTTGCGCGCATGTATCTTCACCCGCCAGGATTCCTTTTAACACAGCCACCTTATCAGCGGCAACCGGAGGATTACCGGATGTATTATTCCCGCTTCCATCCACACAGTAGGATGTATTGTATTTTAGCTCGGCGAGATCCACACCCGCCTGACTTAAATCCAGTTGTTCTATTTCCAGCGGTTGATCTCCAGGACAAGCGCTTCCCCCACCGACATCGCACCAGTGGCATTCATTGGGGTGATCGGCGGTATCGATCTTATCCAAATCCACCCCCCAATCCAGAATTTTATTAAAAAATGGGAAAACCCCGGTCTTCTGATCCACGGAATCATAGATATCTTCATCGGATTGAAAACCCGTGGTATCGCCGGCGCGGAATCCCTGTTCCCCATCCTCGTGGGGAATCTGCGCAGTGACAGAAAGGTCGCCCTCTTTATAGTACAAGCGGTGTTCGTCGTCGCGCCCCAGAAGCTCTTTAAAAGACTGCTCCGTATCGGTCCAGTCATCCAGATACGCGTCATAAACATACGCGTACGTACTACTATTAATCGGATTCACTGTCCCATATGGACTGTTCTCGAGGCACTTCGCCATTATTGCCTCGTTGTCTGTTCCGCAATAATCAGGCCTGTCAGCCTCCTCAGGGACACAACAGGGATTACATTCTGAAAGAACCGTAGTGTCTTCGCTATTGTCGGGATCGCAACAAGGGTGAACATCCGCGGACGAGCACTCATCCGGTGTAGGCACAGGATCATACAACCCCCAATCATCACTTTCAAAATACAAAAATTCTCTTAACCCCGTTACAAAGGCCTCAAATTGTTTTGTGTCCGGCTTGGGAATTTCCTGGAGTCTGTCATTATAATAAACCGCGTACCGGCTGATCTTATCCTTTGGTTTCAACGCATCACCTTCCTCATACCCCCAGATAGTATCCGTATCCAGATCATGCATATCAGGCACCTGGACCGAATCCGTGACAACTGAATCCAGCGCCTTCTGGATCCCGGTTTCGACAAAAGCTGACTCGGTATCCATGGTTTCGGATTTTATTTTATTCCACATATCACTGATCCCGGGCTGGATGTAAACAATTTGAAGAGCCAGCGACACCACCGCCATAGCAAGCGCAGCGATGGCCATCCAGACAAAATAAGTCAACTCCCATTGCTGAGTTATAAGACAAACTATCAAAATAATGATGCAGATAACAACCACAAGGGCGGCCATGATAATGCCGGTCCAGCCGCATATGATCTTTTTTCCGCCCATCGATTCCTTAAATAATTTTTGTCCATAGCTGGCCATCTGGGAGGCCAAAAGACTTGCCCCGACGTTAGAGGCAATCTGCGTGACGGTTTCTGTTTCAGCGACGCGGCCAAGGTTCAGGACAACCGCGTAAAAGATAAGAGCGAAAGCTGTAACTAAGATCAAAATAATCGCCACTTGCCCCTGGGAAGACCTCAAGCCGGTCCTTCCCCGCGCTCTCTTCTTTAAAGTGAAACCGCTTAAAAATTTATTTATTCTTCTTAACAATGTTTTTCCTTATTTTCTAACTATTAAACGCGTGTTCGACCCATATCAAAATCGCGTTATTTAAACAAATACTTCCCCTTCCAAATCGCTTTTAATCTTTCCGGCTCATAAAAATCAGGATAAATTTGCTTTAACGGCCCCTCCCTACCTAGAATCCCCTCCCCCGAACAATCGTATTCGTATTCATCACAAATCCCGCAATATTTATAAAAAGCCTCTTCGCAATTCCCATCCGCTTTTACACTGTCCCACCGAATAGTCCCATATCTCCCTGATAACCCGCAGATGCATTGCTCTTCACACGCTTTATCGTTTGGTATTAACTTGTATCTGGTCGTGCTTTCTGGACAGCTCCCCGTCACACTTCTTGTAGTAGAGGTAACGACATACATTGCGCCATCACTCCCTTTATAATCACCATCTTCGGATTTACTCCCATATCTGCAAATACACGGCTTGCTAATTTTATTCCATTCATCAGGACACTTTAGATCGTCACACGCCTTCCTATCTGGCTCGACATTATCCAATTTGCAGTCTCCGCAATCTTGATCTACGGCATAACATAGATATGTATTACCGCTCCTATCCAATGGACAAGACTTAGCACAATGACACTCGTCTTTTTTTTGCCTCTCACCATTCTCCTCATGGCACCAATACGCGCACTGGCCGGCACCGTAGTCCTGAGTAACGTCTTTCCTCAAAACCTTATAGTGTTTGTAGCTCCGCGTGTTAAGATCCTGTCCGGCCCAACGGAAGACCCGCATGGTGCCGTAAATCATCAATAAAAGCACAATCATGCAAAAAGCGAATTCTACCGTCACTTGGCCTTTAGAAAAATCGCGTCTATTCTTATAAAAGAATGTCNNAATCTCCCTTTGAATAAAATCCACCCGGTTTTTCTTTTGAATGCTTCGAACAAATTGTTTTATTCCGTTACTCTTTTTATAAAGCTCTCCTTCTTCCACCCGCAAATACGTTCCGCCTTTCGTTTGTGAATAGAGAAACATGTCCCTCTGCAATCCCGGCACCCTTCTCTTCTGAGGTATTCCAGATTTTACACACTCTGCAACAACATCCTCGCTCTTACCGTCGACAAGGTCATCCTCGTCCAAACAATCCTCCAAGTACTGCTGCTCATGATCAAAGTCATTCACCGTAAAATCCAAATCGCCGGCTTGATAATCAATGACATACAAAGTATTCCCGTCTTTACCCAAGACCCTTTCTTCCTTCAGATCCCCATCCACATCAACGCTGATATTATCCACCTCCTCTTCTCCTTTGTCGGTGTCCGGTTGAATCTTGCTCAAAGGAACCCTTTTCCATTGCCAGGAAAATGTTGCCCGTTCCTTTTTGGGGACATCGATGTCCGGGTCATCCCATGTGCCATCGCGATCAAGATCAAAACATTTTCCACATCCTTCGTCCCATACCATAATATCATCATCCGCATCCTTGTCATTGCTATCCTTCAAGGCTTGATGGTTGGGAACTCGGGTAAATATCAATTCTTTTAAAGGCGTCGTCCCTTTGATGGCGCTGCCATCTTTATTATTCTGGCTGCTGACTTTAATACTCTTAAATCTTGCTGTTGAAAAAGCGAAATGCTTGCCGTTAATATAGGCATCAAAAACAGGCAAATTATATGTTTCCCCATACGCGACAGGCATAAACAAATTCCGGCTATGGGTGGCTGAGGAGCCGTAGATCAGCGGGGTGCGGTCAACGGATCCGTACTTATCCGAACTGGGCGAAAGCCGGTCTTCGATAAAAAGGACCGTAGAGAAATTGCGCGACGCTGTTCCATCCTCACCATACCCTTGCTTGCCCAAAAGAGGAGAGTCGGTATCTGAGGACATCTGCGCGTTCTTCGGATCTCCCGTATCTCCTTTTAATCCTTCTGAATATTGAAATGATTTTGTCATGGCCAACCGCATTGCTTTAAACTGTTGATTCTGCTGGAAACTGTTATTCACAGCCTGACGAATAATAACCCCCACCATAAAAATCAAGACAGCGCCAAAGACCGCCAATTCCATGGCCGTCTGTCCCCTCTGTCCCAGACATTTCAGTTCTGTGCGGCGGTGATTATTCTTCATAGCCTTCAATAACGATATCCCCTTGTTTTCTTTCAATCGAGTTGGCCTCATCCGTTCGCTTTGTCCAAGACCCCTCCTCAACTTCGTAAGCCATAATAGCAGTTACGCTGTTGGATTTAATGGTTTGCTTGACATCGGACACGGCGTATCGAGGATCATATTGATCTCCCAAATCATCCACCGCCGCCTTCCATCGCCCCTGAATCCCCCGTTTCACATAAGTGCCGACGGCCACAAAAACACCAAGAACAACCGTAATCAAAACAGTGTATTCAATGAGTGTTTGTCCTTTACTTTTTCTTAACGACATTTTCTCTCTCCATTTTTCTTCATTTATTCTCCGCATGCATGTTCCGTACTGCCTCTGTAAAAAAATAGAATGTAATGGAAATCAGCCCTAACTTACCTCGGTTAATTATTCCCTTCCGTAAACCCTAAATTAATCAAGGCATTTGTCATCTGAACGGTCTTATCATTAAAAGAATACGTCGTTGTCCCAAAGGATTCCCGTGTGTCTTTCTTAACCCTGGACTCAACGGTTAAATACGATGATTCCAAATGCCCCGTGTCATCAAACGCCTGATCACCCTCTTCCTGATTCCCGACCTGATCAGACACAACCTTGATCATCCCTTGCAGACCACGTTTAATCAGCGGCTCTAAGACAAAAAAGGCCATGGCGACAATTCCGATCAGGATGGTATATTCAATAAACGTCTGCGCCTCTCGCGAGCGTAATTTCTTATTATCTATTCGCGCCTTTGTCTGAAATTTATTCATTTTATCCATGAGACTACGGAAGTCCGTATTATTAAATACGTTATTCATATACAACATAGGCCGAGTCGGCCCCATCTTTGGGTGGAGCGGTCTCGCTTTTCGTATTCACCGAAAGTGTTTCATCTATGGTCTGCTTAAAGACCCCGCCTTCTCCCAATTCGCTTTGTGTTGAGGATGTTCTCTCGACACCGGAATCTGTGCTTAAATAATAGGGTTCATATTCATAATAGAAATTGCCGTCGTAATACCCTTGCGTCCTTTCCTTAACAGTATCAATCATGTAATTCCTGGCGTCGCGCGTCCTGGCTTGTATGGATCGTCTAAAATAAATCGTCATGGCCGTCATCATGCCTACGACAAGAAAGAATACCAAAAGATATTCCCCCATCACAACCTGCGCCTTTTTATTTTTTAAAAATTTTAACATGGTTTATTTTTATTGATAATCTCTAAATTCAAAATTTTTTCTTCGGAGAAACTGTTCACCTTGGGCTATGGACCTCCGCACTTTTGCGAAAATCAATAAATGGCTCCATGTTACTTTCTGCCTTGAGCAAAAAAACATGGCTTACCTGAGTACTTTTCTTCCCCAAACAAGCCATGTCCTTTCGTTTCCCAAAAAACACTAAGTCGTGTTCCTCAATTATTTCCAATCTTCCTTATCCACGTCCGCGATCTCGGATTCTGTACTCTCCGTTGTAATTTCATTATTTATCAACCTGGATTTTGTCACACCTTTCTTAAAAGTATCTTCCGTATACGCTGTGGTACGAGATGTCGTTACCGCGTTTTGGTTATTAACGGAAAATTGATCGCCGATATCATCCGCCGAACTCTTAAACCGCCCTTGTATGCCTCGCTTCATATAAACCTGGGCGGACATAAGGGCTCCAAGGGTGATGACAACCAGCACGGCATACTCTAAGGTGCTTTGTCCTTTTTTTCTTCTATTGTGAAAGTACTTTAACATTGATTTATCCTCCTAAAATTACACCCTCACACTTCATGAGGAAGTTTTCCTTATATCATCTCAACCGCCTTAAACCCTTTCCTTAAAGTCCTGTTTCAAGGTTCCAGGCTGAATCAAGATATTGGGACTCTCTGACCCCGCCCGCTTCTCGATTTGTTTGTGCGTCGCTACTCATCCGCACCACATTCGTATCCAGCGTCTTCGTCTCCGTATCATCACTGACAACATTATAACTGGTTGACAAATAATACGGTTCATATTGAGATGTCGTATCGCCTAATCCGCTCGTTTGGTTGCTCAGATATTGCGCGGCATCCCTCACCCGTGCCTGAAGGGCCCGTTGGCCATACGTTTGCATCGCGATAACGCCCGCCACGACCAAAGAAATAAGGATCGCGTACTCGGCGGTGTTTTGCGCTTTTTTATTCTTAATCAATTTTCTAAACATTGATTTTCCTCCTCAACGGATTACAGAAATATTTTATACTATTTGTCGTAGGAGTCGGAGAGTCTATTAGACATCGTCTCCATACTGTTTGTCCCTTGATTTAATATTCCACTAAAGGCCCCTTCAAAACCACCCTTGGAACCCAAAAAAACGATTAGCGCTCCCACGACCGCTGTCACCAAAACTATGTATTCTACTGTGCTTTGTCCTTTTCTCTTTTTTCTGACGTTTTCTACAAAAACATTCTGCTTATACATTCTTTTGTCCTCCTTACAGTGAAGCTTAAACTCGCTATCACCGCATTCTCTAATTTTGCGTGTCATAAAAACTCATATTCATACTTCTAATCATTGTTCCACTTCTCGCTCTCAACACTAATTATATTAGAACTAACTGTATCTATTGATTGCTCCACATCTGTTAACTCTGACCTCGTAACACCATCATCAAAGGTGTCCCGCGTCTTGGAATAGGAATATTTATTCGTTATGCTATTTTGATTTCCAACGGAAAATTGATCTCCGATGTCATCCGTAGAACTTTTGAATCTTCCTTGTATGCCTCGCTTAATATAAACCTGAACGGACATAAGGGCGCCAAGAATGATGATAGTAAGCACGGCATACTCTAAGGTGCTTTGCCCTTTTTTTCTTCTATTGTGAAAGTACTTTAACATTGATTTATCCTCCTAAAATTACACCCTCGCGCTTCATGAGGAAGTTATCCTTATATCATCTCAACTGCCTTAACCTCTTTCCTTAAAGCCCGTTCGTAAGGCCGAGCGCGGCATCGTAACCGGACTCTCTAAACCCTTCCGCGGCTCTTGTCGTGGATGATGTAATCTCCTGTTCAACTTTGTCTTCACCTAACGTCGCCACATCTTGATCTGTGCTGGTAACCTCATAGTTCGTGGTTAGATAGTATGGCTCATACTGGGCAGTATTTCCTATTTCATCTGTTTGATTGGTTAGATACATCGCGGCGGCTCGCACCCGGGCCTGCAAGGCGCGTTGAGCATACGTTTGCATCGCGATAATGCCCGCCACGACCAAAGAAATAAGGATCGCGTACTCGGCGGTGTTTTGCGCTTTTTTATTCTTAATCAATTTTCTAAACATTGATTTTCCTCCTAAACGGATTACAAAGGCATTTTATACTATTAATTATAGGAGTTAGAGATCCTGTCAGACATCGTCTCCATACTGTTTGTCCCTTGATTTAATATTCCATTAAAGGCGTTTTGAAACGTCCCACCTGATTGCAAGAATATAATCAATGCTCCTACAACCGCTGTCACCAGAACAATGTATTCTACGGTACTTTGTCCTTTTTTCTTTGTCTTAGAATTATCTACTCCTCTATTACGTTTAAGCATTCTCTTGTCCTCCTTACATTGAAACTCAAACTCATCCTCGCCCTATTTTTTATTTTCTCATCCAGAGAGACAAGTTTTTGTTTGAATCCAACTCTTCTTTCGATTTTAGAAGTTAAAAATACTGTTACTTCATTTTCATTTAATCAGGATTTATTAAAAAAATTATTCTCTTCCGGACTCTTCATAAATCATCTGTTGTGTTGCTTGAACGGAACGAAACACGTAGGTGCTCATGGCAACCACTGCGGCTGTCACAATGGACGCGACTAAGGCATATTCTATTAAATTTTGACCTTTGTCATTAATTTTTCTCATTTTTGATATGAGCCCCATCGCGCCCACCTCTCGTATTCCTCAGATAACTTACGCCCTATTCTCTTCTTGGCCGTTTACAAATTCCATTTATGTTTCGACTTAAAGAAGCTCCGGATTTCAAGGGCTCTATTACCTTGCCTTACAGCAAGACATCCCCTCGGTGGATTCTTTTGCCCACATTGGAGATAAAAACACCATTTGGTGTTATAAACAAGGATTTATTCGTGTCTGAATATTTTTCGAAAGGACTATTCACGGGGAGATAAAAGGATGGAAATTTCTAACTATTTACAAATACAAGTTATGAAAGATCCTCTCTTGCCAGCAGCATGATTAAATATGCCTTAATTTCTTCCCGTGGCCTTAAGAAATTAAATATTTCTCTTCTTATTTAAGACACACATCATGTTCTATAGCAGTGGAAGTATAACATATTCAAAATTGCTGTCAAGGGGCCGATATTAAAGTTTTTTATATTTTTAATTATTGTAACACGACATATATCAATAGTTTACGTCCATTCCAATCAAAAATATGACGTTCATTGATTCGCTTTGCCGCTTCGAATAAATCGTGAAGATATGGCCAATTGGGTGGGGTCTTAAGTGTAACATAAAGGTGTGTTGAGTCCGTTTGAAGGGATCCTTTTAAATCATAATATTTTTCCTGAAAATACGAAAACGCTTCTTTTTTTTCTTTATAAAAATAATGTTTCAAGCAATATTTATGTAGTTCCCCACTAAAAGATTGAAAAATATCCTTAAAATTTCTAATATTGTTAAACTCTTCCTCCTCATGCCACGGGTCAAAAACATTCGAATCCTCTAATCCTATAGATCCAGCAACGCCTCTATTGATGGGAGTAACGTCTTGGACGCTCTTTTCAAAAGGCTGCTCCCAAGGAAACTTCTCAAAATATGCCCTCAGGACATCCTTAGCCTTTCCTTTTTCAAGATTCGTTAAGATTGCCAAAACAGGCTCTTTGGTTTGATCTTGCCATAACGATAAAATTTTTACCGATATTCCTTTCCTGGCGTCTTCCCCAACAATAAACATCTTTTTTTCAACAAAAGAAAAACATTTCTCTCTTTCTTGCGTTAATGCCTGGCTATCTTGCGAACCCATTTCCAAACCTTGGGAAGCTATCCCTAGGTCTACCTCAGTATTTTCTTTCAATCCAATAAGCTTTGCCCATTCACCCAATTTTTTTTGTGAAAGATCTAATCCAATAATAAAATGTCTTTTTTTAGCGGGAATCATAGAAAAAGACGCAATTGAATTGTTATTGTCGTCGTAAACTTCCACACTCGCAATTCTTTTACCTTCCACCTCCTCAAAACAGTCAATCAATTGACGAATTTCTTGTAGGCTTTCCTCACCTCGGTATTGAAAGGTAAAAACACAAGCACTGTTGTTTGTAATCAGCTCCTTAGATAGGCCCGTCATAGCTTTTTCAATCGGACAATATTTGTCCCTATCGATGTTATCTTTCCACACAGATTTCATTTGACCGTCAATTATTAACGCTGTTTTATCTTCCAGATTTAATTTAAATTTACTAATTTCCAAAAAAGCCTGCCTTCTTTCTGTAACATATTCCATAACTAGCTGTTGAGAAAATTCAATGTCTTTTGTAAAATCCGCCCCATTTAAACCATATTCTGTTTTTTGGCTTAAACAATTAAATTCATCCATCGCTTGCGGGGACAAAATATCCCCGTCCTGTTTCTTAGAGACCCCACACAGTTCCCTAAACAAAATCGTCTCACATAGGGCATCAAAATCGGCTGATAAAGAATTGTCGGCATATTTTCTTAATAATGTCCCCAAAAATGATTTTGTTGATATTTCCCACTCCGCGGCTTTTAAAAAAATCATTCCCGCGCCTTCAAACACGCTACCCTTTTCTTCTTGCGGGAAAAAATCAAAATAAAATTTCTGAACAGCATTTCCCATCAACAAATTTATTCTCGAATCGCAAGCCGGGACATTCTTTTGAGAATTACTCCCTTCTGTTGCTTTTATCATCTCCTCTGCCCTACTTGTTGAACACCCATTTAAAGGCTGTATGTCCAAGGGCGCCTCTTTACTTATCTTATCGACGCTCTGTCCGAGCAAAGGAGTTTCTGCTATAGAAATAAGCGGGAAATTGTCTTTATGTTCGGTTTCCAATTTGGAAATATTTTCAAATAACTCCTTCTTTTTTTCACCTGGGATTTGAAATTTCTTGATTTTCTCCTGAAAGTTAAGCCCACGCCTTCTTCCCACAGAACTACTTAACTGCGCCTGTTTGAGAACAGTATTAATAGAAGATTTCGAAATCCTTGTTTGATATTTTTCCATAGTTAGAAAGGCAAGCTGGCGGCAGCTTAAAGCCACATTTTCTTTTTTTTTAACAACAATAAAATCAATAACTTCTTTTTTAAGTTTGTGTATGACGCCCATCAGACCTAAACTTTCCTAATTGGACATTAATAATGTCCTCAGTATAACATAGGTGTTTTTTAGGTCAATGGGTTAATGTTGGATTTTCGTGGATTTTAGGGAGGTCGTGGAGAAATTCGTGAAAATGTTCTTTTTGGACATTTCCTTCAAACACCGCTATTCATTTCTTAATTCTACTATGTCTCCAATGGTAATCTTTTTCTCTGCAATCTTTCCCTCAGGGATCTCAATCGCATAACTGGCTTTAAAAAAAATAGGACTTAATTGGAAAGGCTTGATCCTTTCTACCAACCCAACAACACAATTTTCTTTGTTAACAAACACGACGTCAATGGAAAAGCGCATAAAAAACATGTGAATGGATTGGCAACGTGTAATAATTAGGGTTTCCTCTTGTAAAAGAGACGCTCGGTTAATAAGGCCTGTCAGTCTGGAAAGAAAAGTATCCGCGACTTTCCCTTTCAAGGCGATAACAGTACCGGTTGTTTTGTTGAAAACTTTCATCTTCGGGCGAGAAAAAAATAAAAGGTGGGGTTGGGAAACCTTTAATTATTTTGAAAATATTTTTTTATCAAGAACGATTCCTCGCGTCGTAAAATCATCGTAACATTGGGGGACATACCCTGTGGACTGAAACTCACCGATGACGTTTCCCTGCTCATCCATTCCCTTTTGCTTAAAAAGGAAAACATCCTTTAATTCAAGTTGATGGTCCGAATCCAACCCTACCACTTCAGATATTCCCGTAACCTTTCTGGTCCCATCGGAAAAACGGCTAATATGAACAATAATTTCAATGGCTGATGCTATCATCTCATTAATTGCCCGAACTGGAAGCTCAATACCGCTTAACAAAACCATGGAATCCATACGAACCACCACATCTCGCGTTGAATTGGCATGTAGCGTTGTCATTGAACCATCATGGCCCGTATTCATGGCTTGAAGCATATCTAACACCTCTGGTCCCCGGCATTCTCCAATAACTATCCTGTCAGGGCGCATGCGGAGACTATTAATAAACAAGTCTCTGATCGTCACTTGCCCTTTGCCTTCAATATTGGAAGGTCGCGCTTCCAGCCTGGCCCAATGGCTTTTTTTCAATTTTAACTCGGCGGCATCTTCGATAGTAATAATGCGTTCATTATCGGGAACAAATTCTGACATAACATTTAAAAACGTGGTTTTTCCAGCCCCTGTTCCTCCTGAAACAATAATGTTTCTCCTGCAAATAACACACGCATTTAAAAAGTCCGCCATGGGCTGACTTAAGCTATTATATTTATTCAACATATCTCCGATCTCCAGGCGCTCCTGCCCAAACTTTCTGATTGTAATCATCGGGCCGCCTAAAGATAATGGCGGAATAATCGCGTTAATTCGAGAGCCGTCAGGCAGACGGGCATCCACCATCGGTGTCGATTCATCAATACGCCGGCCTAAAGGGGCAATTATACGGTCGATGACCGACCGCATTTTGTCATCCGAAATAAATTTCTTATTTGTCAGGAATAGCTTCCCTTTTTTTTCAACATAAATTTCATCCTTATTATTGACCATAATATCCGTCACATCCGGATCCGCCAAAAAATCCTCCAAAGGTCCTAAGCCTAAAGCTTCGTTGACGATATCCCTGACAAGACGATTCCGTTCTTCATGGGAAGACAATTTTCCTCCGGTTTCTTCGGTCAACAAATTACTCACAAGTTTTTCGGCATTTTGCTTAACTTTAAGGATCGCCTTGGGATTCATCAAAGATTCCGTTGTCACACCATCTAGGTTCAAACGCTCAACTAGACGTTCATGAATTTTCTTTTTTAATGCAATAACCTCGTCTTCCTGACTGTAGACGCCTTGTTCAATTGAGGAATTTTGCACCATCTGCTGGGTAATTCCGAATTTTTCCCAGAATTCCCCAGGTTTAGCTAATCCCTCAGATGATCTTATCCTTTCTACTTCGGTGGCCACCACATAAACATCTTCTTTTTCAAGCTCCGGAACCATTTTAATAAAGGATTCTGCCACCTTGCTTTTAGGACTATCAATCACACAGGGGACACCTCGGTTCAGCGCCATCCCAACCGTCCTACCATCCGACGGTATATGACAGAAAATTTCGCAGGTCAAAGCCGCTCGGACCTCCTGCCAAGCCACACTTCCCCGACTTTCCGAACGATTTAAAATAAGCTTGACCATATTTAAAGGAAAATGCAAACTTTGCAAAACATCGAGTGTCCACTTGATTTGATAGACTGCTAAAATATCCGGTGTGGCCACCAATAAAATTAAGTTGGAATAATCCAGAACGGTAATCAACGTCTCACTAAAACTTTTACCAGCGTCAATTAAAATATACTCATAGTCAGCCGCAGCCTTTTTCAGAAATGGTTTTATATTCTCCGGCGTAATATGGCCAATCTGACGCGTATTTTTCACCGCAGGCAGAAAATCAAGCCCGCAGGCATGCGTCGTGACATATTCTTCAAAAACAAAATTACTCTCTTGCTCCTCTAATTTAGGCAAGAAATCAACAATAGCCCTTCGAGGCGAGAGATTTAGCATTCTAGCCATGTCTTGCCCTGCCTGAAAATCGAAATCAATGAGAAGCACTTTACGCCCGGTAAGAGCCAAGGCTGTCCCTAGATTAATCGCCACAAAGGTTTTGCCAACGCCGCCTTTGTTACTAAAAATGGTGATTGTTTTGCCGTTCATAGTATATTCAATGCTTCTTTTTTTAAATTAATTAAAATTATTTCTTTGTAAACTGTAGACGATAGGGATGGTTATATTTAATTCTTGTAGTTCCGAAGAGGAGGGGAAACCTGTGTACGGCGCAGAATTCTTGACTGTATTCAGAGCGTATTCATCAAAAACCTCATACCCCGATGATTCTTTGACTATCGCAAAAGCCAGTGTCCCGTCTTTCAAAATCAGCAATCCCAATTTAACGGTTCCCTCCCATCCATACTCTATAGCCTCCGGCGGATAGGTAATCGCATGTGAAATTTTCTGCTGGATAGTATAAACATAATCATTCATTTCCTGCGGTGCTTCTAAAGATTGCTGAGAAACTTTTTCAAGAATCGGTTCATTTCTTAATAATACCGTGTTATATTCCTGTGCTTCTTTGATTGGTTCAATAGTAGAAGCTACCTCCGTCGCCACCTCAGGAGAAGATGTCTCTGTCGTCTCAACTGGAGGAGTATCTGAGGGAGTTAGCTGAGTTGAAGTAGCTTCCTGATCTTTTAAAATATGCGGCGTTAGCGAAATAACCAGCTCCTGATCCTGTTCGGGCACAGGAGAGGATTTATTGCGAAAGAGGACTCCAAGGAAAGGCACGCTGCCCAGGAACGGAACTTTGGAAACAATCTCGCTTTCATTATGCTTGATAAGACCCGCCAAAATAATCATCTGTCCGTCATTTAGCAACAAATGCGTATTTGCTGTTCTAGTCGAAAAAGCCACGTCATTACCCACCGTATTAGAAGCATCGACATCGCTGACCTCCACGTTCAGAAGGACATCCACTTTCCCTTTTTTAATTGTCGGGGTAATGGTCATGCCGATTCCAAATTGCTTATAAGAAACGTTTTCTTGTAATCCGCCGGAGGCCGTGGTTGACGTGGTCGTAATAGGGATTTCTCCTCCAACGAGAAATCTGGCTTCTTCGCCACTTATAACAACCAGTTTGGGTTTAGAAAGGATTCGCGCCTTACCCTCCTCCACAAGGGCATTAACCGTGGCCTGAATAGCATTGGCCCGAGTAAAATTCCCCAATTTAAACCAATCGCCGATGGATCCATCCTGATCCGGTAGCTCCTCGCGATAATTGAAAAGAAGAGAGGGACTTCCCGTTCCCGTTCCTTGTGAAGACCATTCAATACCAAGATTTTTAGACAGCGTCGTGTTGAGCTCCGTGACTTGCATATCAACTTGAACCATGTCTTCAATTTCTTCATCTTTTACAAGATTGATAATATCTTGATTAAATGGCTCAATGACCTGATCGTATTGTCCCCTCTTATGTGTTGGAATGTCTCCTGAAAGAACAATCTTTCCTTCATGCTCATTCGCTTCTAGATTAATTTCCTCTATCTGGGCTGCTTTAAATAGTTGCTCAAGGCGAGATTGAATTAAATCCAACTTTTGATTAAAGACATTAATCATGAGAGCGCGTTTTCCATGCTCATCCCAGACAAACAACATCCCTCCCCCTGGAGCCTTACCTACGACTAAAATCTCATTTTCATCCGTATTGGCAATATCGGCAATGGCAGGATCCGTGACCGAAACCCTTGTCAAACCATAAACCCGAATAGCCTCCACTTCGCCTTTGACAATGTTAATCTCCGTGGTTTTTAAAGAATCAATTCCGGCTGCTTCCGCGCTGAACATTCCAGAATTTGCTACCCCTAAGATGAGAATGAGGAGGCTATTAAATCCAATTATTGTCACCCATTTCAATTTTATCACTATCCTCCCTCCCGGCCGCCTCGAAAGATCTGGATAAACGGTTGTACTTCATCTTTTTTATCGTCTACTATTCCAATGTCTGCCCTGGACCGCGGAACGGTTAACTCTGTTCCCTGCCTCTCCAATACATAATCTGAAAGGGCATCCCAGGAAGCAACCTGCAGGTTATGTGTGCCTCTTTCAGAGGGTGATCTTAAAGATAATTGCAATTTCCCGTTGGCTTGAACAAAAGTCAACAACCCTGCCTCTTCCGGATCTAACGCCAAAGTCACATTTAAAGATCGCGCCTTTTGCTGGGCCTTATAAGATGCATCATCGGCGCCGGCTTTAAAACTCGTATCAACGGCCAAAATCTGAACATCTTGAAACAAAACAGAAATGACTTGCTGCGGTTTTACTTTTGGATCTCTAGGATCCGGCATATTAATGCTTGCTATAATATCCACCATATCGCCTGGATTAATCAATCCCCCAACCGCGGAAAGAGAATCAATCATAACCGTTAAGGCTCGCTTCCCCGCCGGGGTATTGACAGAAAAAACCTCTTTTTTAATTTCCGGTTTTGAAACCGTATTCGTTGTGCTTTGCTGCTGTTTTTGTTGGATTTGCTGCTGGGCTTTAACAAATTCCATCATTTTCTTATTAAACTCTTGTTCCCGTCTCTCCATTTCATGCATCAAGGCCGATTTTTGAGATTCAATCTGTTTTTCATACTCCTTTGCGAGCCTTTTGGTCTGGGCCTCTATACTATTTTTCACATGCTGGCTGGCCAAAAAGGCTGCGACCAACCCAAGAGCCACAGCAAGAACGACCGTCGCAATTTGCCTTTTATTTTCAATATTCATACGTTTTTACCATCCCTTACCTTATTTCAATAAGTCTTCGTTGACGACAATTTTGACTTTTTCTTTTTGCTGATTGATATACTCGACAATGACCTGTTGTTGTTTTAAAACGGTTTGATTTTTCAAAATATCTTCTTTAATATCTTCAAACGGGATCTGTTTACCGCCCTTTTTCTCCTCTAACTTAACAATATAATACCCCTCCGGTCCCTTAAAAACACTACTCACGGCTCCATCTTCTAACGACAACAAAGCGTTTCCCATTTGGGGAAATGGCACCTCTTGAATAAACCCTAAATCTCCCCCTTTTTCCGCTGTTTTGCTGCGGGAGTTCTGCTTGGCCATCTCGGCAAAGTCTACCCCTTTTAAAATCTCGACAAGAATTTCATTGGCCTTCGTTTGAGAATCGACGACAATTTCCCTAACATGATATTCCACCCGTTCTAGAAGCATATCTTTTTTCTCATCATAAAAAGCCCGTATCTCGTCATCGGAGACTTGAATATTCTCAGTCAGTTTTCGCACGACCTCTCTGACAAGCAGTGTCCGACGAAACTCCTCAAGAGCTAAAACGACATCCTTCTCCTGTGTTAACCCTGTCTCCTCCGCGCTCTGAACAAGAAGCTGTTGATTAATCAATTCGTCCAAAACTAATTTCTTGGCTTCGGGAGCATTCGTATCGTATTCCGGCATTACTTCTTTGAGCGCTTTGAGTCGTTCATTGAATTCATCGATGGAAATTTGCCAATTTCCGACGCTGGCTAAGAGATTTTCGGCACTTATCGGACCATCAGAAACATTTTTGTGTTCTGTTGTTCCTGTTGATTGAGAAGTAGCTGTCCCAGAGAGAGTATTTTTTTGTGTTTTATCAGTATTTTTTTTAAAATTTTCTGTAATGGAAGAAACGATGTCACAGCCGGTTGAAGAAAAAATGAATAAAACGCAAATAAAAAACAGTTTTTTAATTTTTATTTGTTTTAACACGCTATTGCTCCTCTTTTGATTATTATGTGACGCCGGTACAAAGTATACCCGCGGGTTATTTAAATAACAAGGTCTTTTCAGGAAAAATTCAGGAGAAAAAATATTAATCGTTTAATAAAATTTTATACTCTCCTCGATAAAATTTAATATAAAAATCTCCTTTCTTCACACCAAGACAGCGTTTTCCTAAAAGGAAAACCATGGGTGCTCGTCCTTTCCATTACTAAATAGCGGAAATCAGCTCTTCGACGGCCTCTTTTTCCGATATGAGCTCTTTATGCGTGATGTCTATCTTTTCCTTGGCGAACGCATTAAGCTTTATTCCTTGAATAATTTCCCAATCTTTGCCATTTGACTGAATGGGGTAACTAAACATTAGGCCTTTCTCAATTCCATAACTTCCATCTGAAGAAATAGCCACAGAAAAACAATCTCCCTTTTTTGTTGGCCTCGTGAGCGCCCTTACCGTATCAATCACGGCATTTGCGGCCGAAGCTGCGGAAGAAAGGCCTCGGGATTTAATGATCTCAGCGCCGCGCTTTTGAACCGTTTCGATAAACGTGGTCTTAAGCCATTGCTCATCTTTAATTACTTCGGTCGCGGGCTTCCCATTAATTAAAGCATTGTAAAAATCAGGATATTGCGTCGACGAATGGTTCCCCCAAATAGCCACATGTTGAACCTCTGTGACGTTCGCGCCAGCTTTCTCAGCCATCTGGGCCACAGCTCTGTTTTGATCAAGCATGGTCATAGCAAAGAAATTTTTTTCAGGAATGTTTTTAGCCGACCTTTTAGCTATATAAGCATTTGTATTGCACGGATTTCCAACGACAAGAACTTTGCATGTCGGTTTCGCGTTTCCGGAAATCGCCCGGCCTTGTTCTATAAATATTTTGCCGTTTACCTTCAGGAGATCACCTCTCTCCATTCCGGCCTTCCTTGGAATGCTTCCTATAAGTAACGCCCAATCGGCATCTTTAAAAGCGACATTTGGATCCGACGTTTGCGTAATGGACTTAAGCAATGGAGCCGCACAGTCCTGCAGTTCCATGGTGACACCTTTAAGTGCCGGGAGCGAGCTTTCTAATTCCAGAAGGCTTAAATGAATTTCTGTATCATCTCCAAACATCTGGCCAGACGCAATTCGAAAAAGCAAAGCGTAACCGATTTGTCCGGCAGGTCCAGTCACCGTGACTCTTAAACTTTTGTTAACCATTTCTTCATCTCCTCTCATTTACGCCTTCGACTCAACGTAATAATAAAAATGCTCTGTTAGTTGAAATTATTTATCCCCTGGCAATCCTACCACCGCACTTCCCATTATTCCCTTCTTAACGAAGGCAGTATCCTCCGTTTTTGTTGAAGCACCTTTTTATCCAGATTGGCATAAATAATTTCTTCTTTCTGGCCAGAGGCTTTCGCCAAAACTTCTCCCCAAGGATTAATAATCATGCTATGCCCATACAGGGCGTTTCCTCGAGCCGGTTTTCCTGCCTGATTCGGTGCCAAGACATAACAAAGATTCTCAATGGCCCTTGATCTTAACAATATTTCCCAGTGCGCCTTTCCTGTTTCATACGTAAAAGCTGCCGGCACACATAAAACTTCTATACCGTCTTGGGCGTAACGCTGATATAAATCCGGAAAACGCAAATCGTAGCATATGGATAACCCAACCCGAAAGCCCTTTACATCAGAGTCAACGGTCTTCTTACCGGCTAAAAACATATCCGATTCCTTGATCTTCCTTGCCCCAATAACCGCATCAAACAAATGAATTTTTCTGTACCTCACTCGGATTTGTCCTCGGTCATCAATGAGCACGGAGGTATTATAACACTTCCCCTCTTTTTGTTCTTTGGATGGCCTTTCATAAACCGAGCCGGCTAAAATAAAAACATGGTGCTTTCTTGCCAACGCCATCAGCGGTCTTGTTGCCTCCCCAGGAATTCTTTCTGCTATCGCCCGACGTTCGCTTGACGATTGAAGGAGTCCGCGATAGACAAAAACTTCAGGAAGAAGAATAAACTGACTTCCCTTTTTTAGAGCTTCTTTTACAAAAGCTTCCGCCTTTTCAATGTTTCTTGCTTTGTTGTCAGATGCCTGTAGTTGGATAACTGCTACCTTCATGCGAGAGTTCTCATCTTATTCAAAGCATCAGCGTAATCTTTATGGCATCTTGTATAAAAATCTTTTTGTTTTAATTTGTCCCGCCACTTCGTCATATTCGAATATATTTTGATATCTATCTCGGCCACCTCGACCGGATCCAAAGCGGCTAAAAGAGCTATATCCGCCAAAGTAAAACACTCTCCAGTTACATGCACGTTTTTAGCTAGTTGATTCTCTACGACAGGTAAAAATTTACCCAAAAAACCTACTCCCGTCTTAACCGCATTCTCATCAACCGCGGTTTTTATCCAGGGAGCAAAAACTCGATTATAAACAACAGAACTTACTGCGCTATTGACATGAAGAGCAATAAAATCCATCCATTGATCTATCAACGCCCTTTTTTTAATTTCTTCAGGGTACAACGTGGATTTTCCCTTACCAGCTAAATATTTAATAATCGCGTTGCTTTCAAAAAGAATAAAATCATCATCAACAATGACAGGGATTTTACCAGCTGGGTGTAACTTCAAAAACCACTCCGCTCGATTTTCACCCTTCATCAGACTCACTTTAATATATTCATACTCTGCGCGTAGCGCATTGGCCGTAAAACGCACCTTATTTGATGGGGAGGATAAATCCGCTCCGTAAATTTTTAACATGCCTCTTCTTCCTTTCGCTGAACGCATTTCCGTGGATTTGTTTCTCTTGAAACCTGGTTCGGAAAAATCCCCTTCACCAAAAAACTCACAACCGCATCAACACTTAGACTCGCCTTACGATCAACAGCTTCATAGGTATTAAAGGCATTGTGCGGGGTAAACAAGACATTTTCATGATTTTTTAATTCTAAGACCCGTCGTATCGTTTTGCTGGTCATCTTTCTTTTCCCACGCAAATAATCCGCCAACAAACTTTCTTGACTATAGACATCCAAACTTACGGCGCCTAAAAGTCCTTTATCTAAAAGAATTTTTAAATCCCCATCGGGAGAGATTTCACCTCGGGAAATATTAATAAGTACCATCCCAGGTTTTGCCTTATTTAAAAGCTGATAGTTTAACAGCCCTTTGGTCAGCTCCGTTAACGGTAAGGCACAAAAAACGACATCCGCCCACGCGATACCTTGTTGGATCGAAACATACGTCACACCTTTAAAATGAGGGGCAATATCCACCCCTTTGACCAACATCTTTAATCCCAGCGCGATATCGACTATTTCGGATCCGATTTCCCCAACTCCGACGACAAGCGCACGCCGATTCAAACACTCAAAACCTGTCAGATGGTCCCGTTGAAACGTATCAAAACTTTTCATCTGCTGTTTGAGTTTTCTCAAAAGCACCATCATTGCCATAACAGCATGCTCAGCCACAGCCCTGGCACAATAGTCTTTTAAATACCCACAGGGAATTTTTGTTTTTGATTTTTTAAAGACGGTTTCTACGTGATCATATCCCTGGCTTCGACTTAAAAGACCCTTCATCTTATTAACCCAAGACACCGGGACGCGCGATTGCGTACGGATGCTAATCAACCCTGCCAATGGAGCTTTATCTTTACTGTCCTGGATCGTTTGGGGGGTAAATTTAGCCTGTATATCGTGAGGTAAATACTTTTTTATCGCCGTCTCTTCTTCTTTAAAAGCTTCATAAAACACGACATCGTACATAGTTGACATAGTTTATCATTCTTTTTATAGAGATAAACAAAAAACATTTGGTTTTTGGTTTTGCGCAGGGCTAAATTTCTGGCTGGAACAGTTTTTTTGTTGAAGGCTTTGTAGAAAAAACTCTAATAAAAAGGCTATCCGGCGATATCCTTTTTTAAAATTTACGACCCCAGCGGGATTTGAACCCGCGCTGCAAGCTTGAAAAGCTTGTGTCCTGACCAGGCTAGACGATGGGGTCATATAATTGCGTTCTATTTTTCAAATCTCTCCACGGTGGGGATTCGGCGCTCTTTCTCATTGAATACTAATTTTAAGTTTTTCTATTATATGAATTATTCTCACGTGGTCAAGAAAATTCTCCGGCGGAAGGCAAATGCTTTTATTCTTCTTCCTTTGCCACGACATGGGCGATGGAACTGACCTCATCTCCATTTTCCAGATTGATCAACCGGACCCCCTGCGTGCTTCGGCCTGTCTGTCGGATTTCATTTGGTGGACAGCGAATAATCATTCCCCCCTTCGTCACCGTCATCACTTCGTCCTCCGGCATAACAGCTAATGCTCCCACAACCACACCGTTTCTTTCTGTGACCTTCATGTTAATAATCCCTTTACCCCCGCGGGACTGTATTCGGTAAATGCTAAAATCAGACCTCTTCGCAAAACCCAACCCGGTTACAGTTAACAAGGTGAGCCCCGTCTTGTCAACATCCGAAGGAAAGACAACCATACTGACGACTTCATCGTCTTTGGCAATATTCATTCCTCGCACCCCTTTGGCGGACCGTCCCATATTCCGTATCTGTTTTTCTGAAAAACGTAACGACTTTCCTGTTTTTGTGGCTAACAGGATCTCATACTTCCCATTACTTAAAGCTGTCCCAATAAGACGATCACATTTATCTAGACCTATCCCGACAATGCCTCCTTTTCGTGGGTTACTAAACGCGGAGAGTTTTGTCTTCTTTACATTTCCTCTGGCTGTAGCCATGACCAATGATTGGTCATCAGAAAATTCTTTAACGGCGACAATTGAGCTGATCTGTTCATCTTTCTCGATAGAAAGCAAATTCACAATGTTCTTCCCTTTAGCCCCCCTTGAAGCCACAGGAATTTCATAAACTTTAAGCCACCGAACAATCCCATTATTAGAAAAGATTAGCAGGTAATCTTTGGACGAGGCGACAAAGAGTTGTTTGACGAAATCCTCTTCGTGAGTCGTCATAGCGGCAACACCTTTCCCGCCTCTTTTTTGTTTGCGGTAAGCCGAAACCGCCAACCTTTTGATATACCCGCCGTTGCTGATCGTTATTGCCATATCCTCTTCGGCGATTAAATCTTCGACTTCAATTTCCTCGGCTTTTCCAGCAATTTCAGTACGTCTTTCATCCGCGTACTTTTTCTTAATAATTAAAAGTTCGCTCTTGATAATCTCATCAATTTTTTTCTCTGAAGCTAAAATAGCCTTGTATTCTTCGATGTCTTTCAAAAGAGCTTGATATTCTGATTCGATCTTATCCCGCTCTAACGCTGTTAAGCGCTGCAACTGCATCTCCAAAATAGCCTGCGCCTGTATCTCGGACAAACTAAACTTATTCATTAAAGCCATTTTGGCCTCGGGTGTGCTTTTGGATTCACGGATCGTCTTAATAATCTCATTAATAAATTTTAAAGCGATCCGGAGACCTTCCAAAATATGGGCCCGGTATAAAGCACGGTCTAAATTAAATTGTGTCCGTCGACGAACAATGATACGCCGATGGTTAATAAAATGGGTAAGGATTTGTTTAAGATTCAAGACCTTAGGGCTATTATTAACTAAGGCCAGATTGATGATGCCGAAGGTGGTCTCCATCTGCGTGTGCTTAAAAAGATAATTAAGGACTATCTGCGGCTCTACGTCGCGGCGCAATTCAATAACGATCCTTATACCATCCTTGTCAGATTCATCCCGTATATCCGTAATGCCTTCTACTTTTTTATCTTGGACTAAATCAGCAATGGCGGAAATTAAATTGGCCTTATTAACCTGATACGGAATCTCAGTAATAATAATACTGTCTTTATTGGCCTTCTGCCTCTCTATGCTGGCCCGCGCCCTGATCATCAGCTTTCCTCTCCCGGTCGCATAAGCTTCTTTAATCCCCTCCCGGCCGCAGATGATGCCACTAGTCGGAAAATCCGGCCCTTTAATAATTTTATTCAAATCCTTAATTTCGGCCTCTGGATTATCTATAAGATATACAGCGGCATCCACAGATTCTCCTAAATTATGGGGGGGCATATTCGTGGCCATTCCAACGGCAATACCACTGGACCCGTTGATAAGTAAATTCGGCAAAGCGGCCGGCATAATAACAGGCTCTTTGAGGGTGGCGTCAAAATTAGGCGTGAAGTTGACCGTTTCTTTTTCAATGTCCGACAGCATTTCACTGGTAATCGCCGCCATTCTGGCTTCTGTATAACGCATGGCGGCTGCGGCATCACCATCAATGGAGCCAAAGTTCCCCTGTCCATCGACCAAAGGATACCGCAAAGAAAAGTCCTGCACCATCCGGACCAACGTCTCATAAACAGCCACATCTCCGTGCGGATGATATTTCCCCAAAACCTCTCCAACAATACGTGCGCATTTTTTATACGGCTTGCTGTGCTCTAAATTCAATTCGTGCATAGCGAACAAAACCCGCCGATGAACCGGCTTAAGACCATCGCGTACATCAGGCAAGGCGCGCCCAACAATAACGCTCATCGAATAGGAAAGATAAGAATTTTTCATTTCCTCTTCGATATAAACCGGAATTATTTTTTCTCTNNTAAACATGTCCCTAAATATCTAAATTCTTTACTTCGTGCGCATAACTTTCAATGAATTTTCGTCGAGGAGCAACTTCATCTCCCATAAGCATAGTAAAAGTTTTATCAACTTCGACAGCGTCTTCCAAAACCACTTTTAAGATAGTCCGCCGTGCCGGATCCATCGTTGTATCCCATAACTGCTGCGGATTCATCTCCCCCAAACCTTTGTATCGCTGGATATGTACCCCCTTGCTGGCCTGGTGACGAACATATTCCAAGACTTCCTGCAAAGAAAAAAATTCATGCTTGTCTTTTTCTTCCTCTATAAGAAAACGCGCTTCCAAAACGGTCGCTTTCGCCAAAGTTTTTTTTGATGTTTTATTTTTTTCGCCTAACGCATGGGTTTCCTTTATCTCCTCTTTTTTGAAATGCCGAGTGCTTAAACCAAACTTGCTCAACATTTTTTCTATACTCTCTAGCTCTTCCCTTTCAAAAATCTCAATATAATTAGTCTCTTCATCACTTTTAACGGTCTTTGACAATTCCTCTTCATTAAACACAAAACGTTCATTTCCCTCCACTTTTACCATATAAGCGGGCATTTTGTGATTTTTATGATCGTAACTTTCAATATATTTATCAAAATCCACTCCCCTTCTTACCACAATATCCGCAAATTTCTCCAAGTCAACGCAGGCATACAATATCTCTTTAAACTGCGCCCCCGTATACTGTTGTTTTCCTTCGAGTTTTACTAATTTGAGCCCTTCCATCCCCATTTCTAAAATAAGCTCATTCATCTCTTCTTCTGTTTCAATATATTCTTCTCTTTGTCCGCGTTTTACTTTATATAGTGGCGGCTGGGCAATATAAATATATCCTCCGTCAATGAGTGGGCGCATTTGCCTATACAAAAATGTCAATAAAAGGGTGCGAATATGTGACCCGTCAACATCGGCGTCACACATAATAATAATTTTATGATAACGTAATTTTTCAACGTTAAATTCCTCCCCAACACCCGTCCCTAGGGCTGTGATAATGGTACGGATTTCTTCATTACCAAGAATTTTATCGAGCCTGGATTTTTCAACGTTAAGAATTTTTCCTTTTAGCGGGAGAATTGCCTGAAATGTTCTGTCCCTGCCTTGTTTTGCAGAACCCCCGGCTGAATCCCCTTCAACCAAATACAGCTCGCTTAATCCAGGATCTTTTTCTGAACAATCGGCTAATTTCCCTGGAAGACCGCCACTCTCCAGCGCCCCTTTTCTCCTCGTCAATTCACGAGCCTTTCTAGCCGCTTCACGGGCCCGACAAGCTGTGATAACTTTATCAATTATTTTATTGGCGATTGCTGGATTTTCTTCAAAAAAACTAGATAAAGACTCAAATGTCGCGGAGGCTACAAGCCCTTCGACTTCTGAATTTCCCAATTTCGTTTTTGTTTGACCTTCAAACTGCGGGTTTGGGATTTTTACACTAATAACCGCTGTTAATCCTTCGCGCGTATCATCGCCTGTAATGGCTAATTCATTTTTTAATAAATTTTTGCTTTTCGCGTAACCATTAACCGCACGCGTTAATGCCGATCGAAATCCACTCAAATGGGTTCCACCTTCGGTTGTATTAATATTATTCGCATACGTAAAAACATTTTCGGCGTAAGAATCGTCATACTGAATAGCGACTTCTAACTCAACGTCCTCTTTTTCTTTCTTAAAATAAACAACTTTATTATGTAATGTGACTTTGTTATCTGTCAAATGTTCCACAAAAGAAACAATCCCGCCCTTAAATTCAAAAATAGATTCTTTCTCCTTAGAGCTCCTTTTATCGACCAATTTAATAATGAGCCCTTTATTAAGAAACGCCAGCTCTCTCAAACGTTTGGCGAGAATATCATAAGAATACACCGTTATTGTTGTAAATATTGTTCTGTCCGGTTTAAATGTAACTTTGGTTCCTGTGCTTTTAGTTTCTCCTATGATCGTTAATTTTGTTTTTGTCTTTCCTCTTTCGTATCTTTGATGGTATATCTTCCCCCCCCGCTTGACCTCAACTTCAAGCCACTCTGAAAGCGCATTAACACAACTTACGCCGACCCCATGCAATCCGCCAGAGACTTTATATGAGTTATGATCAAATTTGCCGCCGGCATGCAAGGTTGTTAAAACAACCTCAACTGCGGGCTTTTTTTCCGTCGCGTGTATATCCACGGGGATACCACGTCCATTATCTATAACCGTGATTGAATCGTTTTCATTAATAACCACTTCTATTTTTGTACAATACCCCGCCAAGGCCTCATCTACGGAATTATCCACCACTTCATAAACAAGATGATGGAGACCCCTCGAAAAGGTGTCTCCAATATACATCGCGGGCCGCATGCGAACGGCCTCTGTTCCTTCAAGGACTTGAATATTGGTAGCGTTATACTCACCTTTGGCTAATGTCGTTTTGGTCTCCTCTGAATCTTTTGTCATAATTGATATCTTTTCCTTTTTAAGAACTTCACTCACTGAACGTTCCCTATTTTAAATTGAATCTCTGTAATTCCCGGATTTTCTTCTTGTAAACGTTGTAAAAGTTTATTTTTTTTAACTTGCATTACATAAAGCCTCGCTGGAGAATCGACAAAAACAGATACTATACCATTTCTCTGTCCAACAAATTTTACGTGTTTTTGTTCATGTTTTTCTAATAAATTATACCAGTTTTTTTCTAATTTCTCATCGACTGTTTTCTTATGACCTACAATATTTAAAATAACTTGTTGAACAATATTTTTTATATTATCCATAACATGGTTTCTAATCAAAAAGGAATTTAATATATTTTTTGATTCCGCTTTCTGAAGAATACGGGCCAGGATATCAAATGTCGCACAAAATACGTGGGATATTAATAAATTTATTGTTTTATAATCACGCTATCATTTTCCCGTTTTTTCAGCGACAGTGA
>DOGZ01000038.1 GCA_003528115.1 Candidatus Omnitrophota bacterium | reverse complement strand
TTCGCTGTAGGTGTCTACTATCTGGTTCATGACCGCCTTGCGTTTATTGCTGATCTTTATCTTGGCTTTTCCGCGCTTCCTTGCTAAATTAAACATGGGCATGGGTTCTTTCTCCTTTTTTAAATAGTGTCTTTGCAAACCCTATTTTAGGAGAACCCTGCCCTTCTTTTTCAAAGAATTTCAACTAACTTTAGCATTCCGCCTTTTTCTGTTAATGAGTTAGGTAACTAATTAGTAATTAATTAATAATATATAATTGTTTCCAAAAGACATTCATGATATATTTTCCTTAACTTAAAAATTTCTTTGCTGTTCCTCCTAATAATTTATGTTAAACGATGGAAAACGTCATGAAAAAATTAAGAATCCAACGGTTATTTTTCTTCCTTATCCTTGAAACGCTAGCATTATCTTCACCTACCCTTGCCCAACAATCCGTTAAACTCAGTACTTACTACCCCGCCCCTTATGGCGGTTACGAAAAAATCAGACTTGTTCCTAACAGTAATATAACACCTGATACTTTATGTACCAGCGAAGGAGAAATGACCTACTACCTTGATACGCTCGATAATACAAATAATAAATTGTTGATTTGTTCCCGGGACCCCTCCGGACTCACAACTAAATGGCAAGGAGCAACGGGATGGACACTATCAGGAAATAATCTTCACACATCAAATACGAATTACAATGTGGGTGTCGGAACTAATACGCCTCAAGACAAATTTGAAGTAAATGGCGTTATCAACATTCAAGGACTCAAGATGCCCCCCGGCTCTTCGGCGGGCTATGTTCTCATGGTTGACGGCACTGGAAATGCCAGTTGGCAACCTCCACCTTCAGGCGGGTCATTTTCGAATCTTCAATCATTTGATACGCCTGGAACTTATTCCTTTACTATCCCTCAGGGCGTAACCCAAGTGATGGTTGAAGGCTGGGGATCTGGAGGAGGTGGGGGTGGGGGCGTCAGATGCGGATATTGCTGGCAATGGTATGGAAATGCATCGAGCGGAGGCACTGGAGGAACAAGCAGTTTTGGCGCTTTAATTACCGCCGGAGGAGGTGGAGGAGGAAGAGAAGGCGGAACCTGCGGTGGCTGCGGCGCTTCTGGAGGGGGAGGGACCAGCAGTGCCCCTGTTAACGTTTCAGGACAAGCAGGAAGCAGCCAGTATGGCGGGAATGGAGGTTTTGGTGCCGGTAGAGGTGGAGACGGCGGTTGCAACTGCCAATGCGGTGGCGGTGGCGGCGGCGGGGCTTACGGAAAAGGCATTTTTAGTGTTGTCGCAGGAACAACTTATTCAGTAATTGTTGGTCAAGGTGGTGCTGCTGGAGACGCACAGACCAGCGCCTGCGGGAACAGTCCAGGTGGCAATAAAGGTGTTGATGGAAGAGTACTAATTTCTTATTAATGAAAAAATCTTTCTTTCCCCTTACCTACAATAAAATTTCTATTTCTCCAAATTCTTTTTGTTTTCTCCTAATAAGGATTTTTGCGTTTAATTTCAAACGCTAAAATCCTTGTCTTTTGTTTATTTGATGAAAAACTACCCAATTCTATCCATCGTATTTCTTTTTGTTTTTATCAGTGGCGGGATCTTTCATTTCATCCAAGAAATTCATCTAAAATCCACCGAGGCTTTTAAAGAAACCCAAAGCCTGTCCCTCGTCTTGCCGGAGGCCAAACGTTTTTCTGTGAAGGGCGAAACGCCGCCCCATTACAAAGGATTTGAGGCAGCCCCCCCAAGTGGTGAAGAGCAATGCATGGGCGCGGCGGTCTTAACCAGCGACGCGGCACCCGGCATAACAGGCTACGCCGGTCCGATCAAGACCATGGTCGGCATAACGCCCGATGGGACGATCAACAAGCTGCGCATCATTTCCCATTCAGAGACTCCCTCCTATGTCGTCGATCTGGATGATTTTCTCAGGCAATTTGAATCCAAGTCCTTTCGGGATGAATTCCAGCTCGGCAAGGATTTGGACGGCATTACCCGCGCCACCATTACCAGTGAGGCCGTTGCCCGTTCGGTGGAAAAAACCCTGAAACTCGCGGCCAAAGAAGTATTCAACCTGGAAATCCCCGAAGCGTCCGTAGCCCCGTCGAAACGGATGCCCTGGGATCAATTCATTATTCCTCTTGTCCTTTTTATCCTTGCCGCGGCGGGTGTCCTGTCGCGCAACACGGCCGTCCGCTGGAGCGCTCTGCTCGGCGGAATCCTCTATTTCGGCATTCTTAAAAGCACCATGGTCTCCGGCGTCCAGATTGTCAACATCGGACTGGTCAAACTCCCGGATGTTCAACAAAGCCCTCTGTGGTACATGCTCATGGGGTTGACCTTCCTGACCTCCCTGCTCTTGGGCATGCTCTTTTGCGGAAGCCTCTGCCCGTTTGCCGGTGTGCAGGAACTCCTCTNNAACCCGCCGTGAAAGCAATGCCCTTGAGCAAAAGGCGCGCTACATTAAACATATTTTTCTGTTGATCATTTTGACCGTGAGTTTCATCGTTGGAAACGCCAATGCCGCCAGCGTTGAACCTTTCTTGACGCTCTTTACCCGAAACGGCACGACCCTGGCCTGGGCCCTGCTCATCCTGATGCTCCTGGCCGCTGTGGTTCACTTTCGATTCTGGTGCAAATACCTTTGTCCCGTTGGCGCGTGTCTTGGTCTAATCGCGCGAGGAAGCTTTTACAAAATTCGACTGGGAAATGACTGCACGCGTTGCGCGGCCTGCGTGCGCGTCTGCCCGACCCAGGCGATCACGATGAATGAACAAAGTCTTCCGGTTATTGAGGCGCCGGAATGCATCCTCTGCGGCAAGTGTGTTCAAAAGTGTCCGCAGGAAACCTTAAAAATAAATAAATTTACAAAATGACAAAGGCACAAGACCACAAGACACAAGACACCGGCGGGCAGGACAAATATTTCCTGGTTGTTTTAAGCGTGAGCGTTCTCCTACTCGGCGGGATCATTACTGAAAATGTCTTTTCGGTCATTCGGCCCAAAACCATTCAGATTGTGATCGATGTGGAAAAGGTGAAAAAAGGCATCACCGACGCCGGTCTTAGCCCGCGCGAGGCCGGCTATTGGAAGGAAATCAAGTGAAGTCTAAAACGAAAACCCTCGAATGTACGTTATGCCCCCGCCGGTGCCGCTTAGTCGAAGGCCAGCGCGGCGACTGCCGGGTACGGTTGAACCTGGACGGGAAACTGCAAACATTGGTCTATGGCAATCCCTGTTCTGTCCATGTGGATCCCATTGAAAAGAAACCCCTGTTTCATGTCCTGCCGGCCACCGGTTCTTTTTCCATTGCCACCGCCGGCTGTAACCTCCATTGCAAATTCTGCCAAAACTGGCAGATCTCCCAGCGGGTGCCTGAAGAAACACAGAATTATGATCTGCCGCCAGAGAAAGTCGTGAGCGAGGCCATCCGGGCCCAATGCAAAAGCATTGCCTATACCTATTCGGATCCCGTCATTTTTTTTGAATACACCCTGGATACGGCCAAACTCGCGCGAAAAGCAGGACTGCTGAATCTGATGATCACCGCCGGGTACATTGAGGAAGAACCCCTGTTAGAACTCTGCCCGTACATGGACGCGGCCAATGTGGATTTGAAAGGAATTACCGAAGAATTTTACCAAAAGATGTCTTCGGCAGAACTGGCGCCGATTCAAAAGGCCATCAAAATCATGTGCCGGGAGGGCGTGTGGGTTGAGATCACGAACCTCGTTGTCCCGACCTGGAATGACAGCGAACAAGACATCCGCACCCTGTGCCAATGGATGGTGGACAACCTGGGCCCGGATGTCCCCTTGCACTTCTCCCGCTTCTGGCCCATGCATCAATTAAAAAATCTGCCGCCGACACCGCCCGAGACCCTCACCATGGCCTGGCAGATCGCTAAGGAGGAAGGCATCCACTACACCTATGTCGGCAATGTCCCGGGGCATGAAGGCAATAACACCCTCTGCCCACATGACAAGAAAATTCTCATCAGGCGCATCGGGTATCAGATTCTCGAGAACAATATCGTTGACAGTAAATGCCGGTTTTGTCAGACAAAGATACCGGGAATTTGGCAGTGAAACAAGAGCACAGGACACAAGAACACAGGAGCACAAGAGAGGAGGAAAATAATGACCAAACAAGGAATCAATCGACGTGATTTTCTAAAACGCACAAGCCAATGGGTATTGGGCGTGCTTTGCCTGCCGCTGGCGAGATTTCAGGATCCATTGAAGAAATCGTCCCGGCCCGTCCCAGCATCACGGGAAGCACGCCATTACAAATCCGCAGATCATCTAGCCGGTTAAAAAATGCTATTCATTCAGGATTACTAGTACATTGTCGGATTAATTCTTAAGAGATGATTTCAAGAAAAAGCGCACTGTTGTACCGTGTTCTACTATTAGCAATTAAGTTAACACGGTACCAGCGACGGTCAATTCTATGTTATTCAATCCAGTCGACCTTGACTTCATTGACTATCGACTTAAACTCTTTGTCTCCGGTTATAACCTCACCTTTGTGAAGCCTGGCCAGGGCGGCGGTAAAACAATCAGCATAAGACAACTTGTGCGCGGCTTTGAAACGTGCCGCCTCTTTGGCAAGTTCCCACGTAACATCGATAATTTCTATGGGTAATTCTTTAATTATTTCCTCAATCTCAGATGCTTTTTTCGGGCCGCATTCCCGCAAAACAATATAATAGACCTCGCCCAAGTTAACCGTGGACATCAATAAATAATCATCCTTCTGTGTTGCCGAGACAAAAACGATTCAACTTTCTTAGCACCGGCCTCCTTTTCTAAAAAAGCCAGGAGGGCATAGGCGTCCAGAATCTTTTTCATTGCCTTAAGATCCCCTCTCTTTATCTCTGACGCGTTCTTCTAACAATGCCTTTGTTAGCTTTCCTTTTGTCCCCAAAACCCCCGCCATCCTGGAAAAATATTCCGATGTGACAGGCTTGATGATCAACGCATCTCCTTTTTCCTCAATATAAAGCCGTGTCCCCTTTTTGATATTTAATTTCTTGCGGATTCTGGAAGGAATAACAATTTGCCCCTTGGTGGTTACGACTATCGTGATCATAATTGCACCCCATCTCTACAAGAGTGATACTAAGTATAAAGGCATGTCAATGACCGATTATCTTACGTTATAAAACAAGCCATACCTTCAGGAAGGACCTTGGACCCGCATCAATATTCTCTCCGAAGCCATTTATCAAATCTTCACGCCTGTTCTGGCCGTGGCCACGACCCTTCAAAAGTGGAAAAGTAAAGAAAGCCCAATTTGTGATTTTGCGCGAAATGGCGAGATTATCAACGGCTAATCATATCCCACCGAAAATCTTTGGGTATTCAAGAGCTACTCACTCGCCTGCAAGATTAAAATATCTTTTCAGCTTTTACGATGAGATGCCGCCCAAAGAGAAGCTCTTTACTCAGGAGAATTTGGTTAATGCGCCGATAATCAATCCCGCCCTTTTTTATCGATCGCCTCTTTTTTGAAGACATTTGAAGTTTGATAATCGGAATAAGGAAAGATAGATTACGACCCTCCAGTGTACTTGTCGAAATCTTGGAAATATCAAAACCACAATCCTTTAATAAGAATTCCAATTCATGATAACGGTAAGGAACAATATGAACTTGAGAGTCATCGATACCTGTTTCACGGCAATGAGTCACGTGATCAAGCGGGGGCTCACGAAAATACTCATAGGTTCCCTCGAACAAAAACCGCATACGAGATTCTAAATTTAAAATATTCGGGGTTGATAAAAACAACTTCCCCCGGCTTTTCAAAATACGGTTAATTTCCAGGATTGCAGCAAAAGGCGCTTTCAAGTGCTCAATGACTTCGGCCAAGAGGACATAATCAAAGGATTCATTTTCAAAAGGCAGCGGCTTATTACTATCAAATTGGACAAATTTGATTTTGTCACTGTACAAAAATCGATTAGTCACGTCAGTTGCCGTGACACTAAACCCGAGTTTAGCAAGTTCGAGGGAATAATGGCCCGAGGCGCACCCGAGATCAAGGAGTTTTCCAGTCGGTTCTTGACTGATGGCCTCAATAATTTTCTTTAGAAGAATGTTTTCTTTCTTTCTTTCTTTCTTTCTTTCTTTCTTATCATTTGCTTACCCCCCAAATAAAACAGTTAATATGGATTTTCCCCGGTCCTTTTTTCAATAAACGACCATCTCCACCTAAATTCGTGAAGGGCATTTTAAGCTCATTTTTTTACCAATGCACTTTCCATTTAAACATGCAGATACCCCCATTGTTCGAACCATCCGTGACTATATTTCAAGTTATTGTCAGATGTTAGCAGCAGACTATTCTCTATGGGGCCGCGATCATTTACCGGTTATATAACTCCTCCCTCCCACAACCGCTTCAAAAACATCTTCCAGGGAAGGATGGTGATCTTGCCGACAACGCGTTTTTCTTTTTCATTACAGACAACGATTAATTTCTTTGGAGCATACTCCTGGCCAAAAGCATTGAGGGATCTCAAATCGTGACTGTCTACCCGGCTTGTTCCCTTCACTTCAACCGCGACTTCGCCGTCCCCCAAAATAAAATCCACCTCCAGTCCGGTTTTCGTCCTCCAATAACGAATACTGAAATCGAGCTCACGGTAAGACCGGTAGGCCGCTATCTCCATGAAGATAAAATGCTCAAAGGCCTTGCCAAAGGCCTCCCCCCTGGCCTCTTCCAAGTGCCGTTTTGTGATCAGGCCCGCGACACCAACGTCAAATAAATAAAATTTCGGAATCTTCGTCAACACCTGTCGGTTCTGCCTCTTCTTGAACGGTTCAACCATCGTCCCCAGCAGGGTATCGACAAGAATCTGGTAATACTCTTTAACTGTTTTGGAGTCCACCCCGCATTCACGGGCGATATTGGAATAGTTCGTCAGCTCGCCGTGAGAATAAGTCATGGCATCGAAAAATCTGGAGAACGCCGGAATATTACGGGCGAGACCCTCATCAAATATTTCTTCTTTCAGGTAATCCTGAACATACGCCTTGATGGACTTTCGGTAATCCTCCTGCAGGTAATGCGCGGGAATCATGCCGTGGTTTAATATCCTCAGCAGGTCAAGTTCGTCAAGCTCGGCGGAAACAAACGGAAACATCTCATAACGCCACGCGCGGCCTCCCAACAGGTTCGCCTGCCCCCTTTTCAATTTCCGCGCGCTGGAGCCGCAAAGAATAAAACGCAACCCCCTGTTTTCAATAAGCCAGTGCACCTCATCCAGGATTTGCGGAACCTTCTGCACCTCATCCAGAATAACGGGATTTTTCAAAACTTTCTCATCCTGCGCTAAAAGCTGTTCTCGCAAAAGCGAAGGCCTTTTGGAAAACTCAATCAACACATCGGTCTTTAAAAAATCATACACCAGACTTTGCGGAAACTTTGCCTTTAAATAGGTAGACTTCCCTGTTTTTCTTGGCCCCCACAAGAAGGCGGACTGGCCGGTGGGAAGTTTTATGTTAAGAACCCTCTGAATGTTTTCCATTTCGTATACACCTCCAAATTAGTTTAACTAATTCGGAATATACCACAATTTAGTTATTCACGCCAACTCATTTTTTTCTGGCAAAACTTTCGTGAGTGCTGGCCAACCTCAATTTTGCAGGCGCTTGCAAAATTGGGGATTGCGCAGCAGCATCAACACGGCGAGGTTAATGCCGGCGCATAAAAAGGCGACCGTATTGATCCCCCACAAAGGAATGAGGATCGCTCCGGTAACAAGCGCGCCAATCGATGCCCCGACGACATCCAGGGCATAAAGGATACCGGCAGATCTTGAAGGCCCTCCCTCCTTCGGATCCGCGCCCTCACCGCGGCGCACAAGAACCTGCGCCAGGGGATACTGCAATCCGCCGATCAATCCGGCAATCACCGGCAGACAGGCAAAGGCACTGGCAAATATTCCCATCATCCGCTGAGCCGCCGCCACGTCGCGAAAGAACACAAAAAGACCCGGCAGGATCAGAGGGTAGACGCAAATCATGACCTGCGTCAGCTGGTAAATCCGGAAGATTTGACGCGGACGCTCGGCAATGATCTTCCTCGCCCAGAGACTGCCCAGGACAAGACCGCCCATAAACGAAGCAATAATCATCCCGATCTTGTAATAGGCATACCCGTACAGCGTCTGGAAGGCCAGGATCACGATCAACTGAAAGATGATCTCACAGAAGCCGGTGGTCATGACCGAGAGACTAACCGCCGAGGAAGGGTAACGGCATCTTAAGACCCAGCCCACAGCGAGAATCAAAACCGGGATGACCGCCAGATGCCATCCTTTAATCCGATCAAGCACTACCACCATTTTTTTAAAACCGGTGTGAAACTGCGTTGACCAAAGAACAATGTCATACAAATAGGCAATCGGGCGAGTGTCCGTATTTAATCGCCCCTCTTCCCTTAAAACATCCTCAATGTAATGAATCCTGTCTTCGCTCAATTTAAACGGCAGATAGTATTCCCGGACGTACTTGGTCTCAATGCCCCGCTTCTTGAGCCGCTCCATCAGGGTCGTGGCGTCCAGCGTCAGCAGGCCGCTCTCCCTTGCTGCCAGGAAAATATTCGTGTCCCCCGGGATCGACCGGACATCCGTAAATACCATTTTAAGGGTAGAATGAATGGATCGCAGGAAGTCCCCGGCCTCTTGGCTCAAATAATTTTCCGAGGAGGTCACACTCAAAGACAAGATGCCTTTAGGATTGAGAATCCTTACAACCTCGTTAAAAAACTCAAGGGAATAATACCGGTTGATCATCGCGGTCAAGGGATCCGGCAGACCGACAATCACCACGTCATATTTCTGAGAAGTCTGTTTCACAAACCACCGGGCGTCCGCGTAAATCATGGAAACCCGGCGGTCCTTGAGGGACATCAAGAATTCCGGCGGTAGATGAGCCTGAGAAACCGACACCACTTCAGGATCCAGTTCAAGGTAGTCGATCTGAAGTTGCGGATATTTTAACAACTCTCCCAATCCACCGGCTACTCCATGCCCGATCAACAATACACGCCCGGGATCAGGGTGTTCCAACAGTGGAAAATGAATCTGTTCTTCACTGGAAAGTTCTTCACGGGTGGTATAACTCAAGAGGCCGTTTTCGTAGAGGCTGTATTCCTTGCCCAGTTTGGTCATCACGAGGTGCCCGTAAATGGAATCCTCAGCGGCGACAACCTCCACCCCCTTGAACGAGGCCGCCTGCGTCAGGCGCTCCAACTTTCCGATCTCGCCACTGACCAAGGCCAGTCCCGTCACACTTAGCACCACGAATCCGGCTTTAAAGCCCAAGCTTTTGCGCTCCAACCAAAATATCATGGCAGCCAGATTGATCATGCCTAACAATACAACAGCAGCTAAGGAGGACAGGACATGGATCAAGGCAAAGCTGAAGAACATGCCGCCGGCAACCGCCCCGCAGGATTCCCAGAAATAAATGGTCCCGGCGTCTACGCCGGCGCTGTCTGGATCCCCGCTTGCCTCTCCGGCCCGGCAATACAAGGTAAAGAGCCCGCCGAGAATAAAGGTCAACGGCCCCAGTAAGACAAATGACGCCAGGCACATCGACCCAAGTCCCATCATGACCCCAACCGGTATGTCCAGAAAAGGTCTGAGATAGCGCACGGCCATCACAGTTAAAGGAAGAACACAGCAGACAACTGTATTCAGGAGGAAGATAACAATCCGCGGACGGTGGATCTTGCGGGAGAAAAAGCTGAAGGTCAAACTTCCGGCCGCCACCCAAAATAGCCAGCTTGCCAAAATAATGGCATAGGCGGTTTCATTACCGTAAAAGACACTGACCAGTTCCCGCAGCAGGACAATCTGGCTGATCACCGACGTGAAACCTAATAAAAAGGCAGAGGATTTAAGAAGTGAACGTCGGGTGGTTGACCTGTGATCAAGTAAGGAACCCATATTTCAGTTCTGCTTGTACAAGAAGTGCTACCCTGAAAATCTTAAATATCAACTCCGAATTTCATGGTGGATTTCTTGGTGGATGCCCGCTATTTCCGCCTGTTGGAGCGTATTTTGTTAGCACCCTGTTACGACGGGAAACTAAAAAACCATCCAAGGAACCGCATAAATGTTGGTGGCCACGGGATAAATCTTACTACCTCCATAAACGATGATTCCTTGGGAGGCCTCCGGATGGGCTTTTAAGAATTCCCTTATAGACCGAGTATCGCTAAAAGCAAGATTTGCGGATGACTTGACTTCAATGCCGATGACTTTATTATTAAAACGGACAACAAAATCAACTTCGACCTCTTCCGCCTTTGGTTTCCAATAGAAAATTTCGGGCGCGATCATCTGCAATGACGCCCAAGACAATATCTGCTGAAAAATAAAATTCTCAACATACCTACCCTTAATCGTATCTTTTCGTAAACCTTGCATGTCATAAACACCCGATAAGAAACATGCCATCCCAGAATCAAACCAAAAGTATTTTGATTGTTTATAGGCCCGCTCTCGTTTACCGACGTACCCTTTTAATTCGTAAAGAAGATTCGTGTCCTTTAAAAGACTCATATATCGGCTGACGTTGGTTCTCGTTTCCCCACAGGCGCTCGACAGCTCCTCTTGGACACTTTCCCATCCCGTCGCCAGCGCCAACGCCTCCATAAGTCGACGAAAATGCTGCGGGTATCTTACTCTTACCAGATCGTGAATATCTCTTTGGATATAAGTATCGACATAACTACTCATTCTCTCTAAAGCCATCTTTTCCGTTTGAGCTAAGACAACTCCGGGTAAGCACCCGCGCCATACCACCCTTAAGAGATCTGTTTCCTGTTTAAAGGTATTCGCGTTAATTTCTCGCCCTTGTAACAATTGGTCAAGAATTCCTTGTGAAGACAATTCATTCCATTCTCGAAAGCCAAAACCGGTCAAATGTAAATACTTAGCGCGTCCGGCTAAAGTTTCCCGGGGTGAATGCCGTAAAGAAACATTCCCGGATCCAGATAAAATGAAATGTCTTTGACGTCGATATTTATCGACAAGATATTTAACGGTGAGCAATAGTTCGGGGTGGCGCTGAACTTCATCGATGATTGTCGGCTTATCCTCCCACAAAAGCCCTTTAGGATCCTCTTTCGCTTGTTCTAAAACTTCCGGATCATCGAGGGTTAAATAACGCCAGCTCTTTAAAAAACGCGCGTTCTCCAGGAGGGTACTTTTACCAACTTGCCGGGGTCCAGTTAAAATAATAACCGGATGAGATTTAAACGCATCCGCGATTCTTTCCTCAAGCCATCTGGGAATATATTTCACATTTTCTTTAATCATGGCCTTGAGGATATCATAGTTTTATGCACAAAACAACAGAATATTATGCACAGATCGCCATAAAAATACGCACAAAACGTAAACTGTTAAGCATTCCATAGGACAACTGTTCTATAATATAGAACATTTGTGATGAGTCATGGTAAAAAGGAAGGATTAAAGACTGGCACGCAAAATCCAAGGCGCGGGGATTAATCCGGATCAATGAAAGCTCTGCAGGACTTTCATGTAATTGGCCCGTTCATACGCCTGGGGATTCTCGCAGGACTTCTGGCTCATACTGCCCTTCATCTGCCGGACCGATTCGTATTCATGTTCTTGCATCCAGGACTGAATGTCCTGTAAAAGGGTCCGCACGTGCCCAATGCCGTTTTTCAGCAGGGTGGAACACAGCATCGTGGCATCCGCGCCGACCATGACCATCTTGATGACGTCGTTGGCCGTATGAATCCCAGTGGTGACCGCGAGACTCGCTTTCAGATGGCCGTACAGGATGGCCGCCCACCGCATCGGGAGACGGTTTTCATAAGAACCGCTCAGCAATAAATTCGGCGCGACCTCCAGGTTATCCAGATCGATATCCGGCTGATAAAAACGGTTAAACAAAATTAACGCGTCCGCGCCGGCCTCATCCAGACGTTTCCCCATGTGCGCGATGGCGCTGAACGAGGGGCTTAATTTCACCGCCACCGGGATCTTCACGCTGGCCTTCACGGACTTGAGAATTTCGATGTATAAATTTTCAATTTGCGCCCCGGAAATGTTCGGGTCCGTCGGCGCGAAATAAATATTCAACTCCAAACCGTCCGCGCCCGCCTCTTCGATGTGTTTGGCGTATGTTGTCCAGCCGCCCAGAGAACAGCCGTTGAGACTGGCGATCACCGGAATATTCACGGCCTGCTTGGCCTTGCGGATGTGATCCAGATATTCCTCAGGCCCGATAATAAACTGCTCGGGTTCGGGAAAGTACGTTAAGGATTCGGCAAAACTCTCGGTCCCGCGGGAGAGATCATCCTGCAACGTCCTGGCCTCCCGGGTGATCTGTTCCTCAAACAACGAATAATTGACGACTGCCGCCGCACCCGCGTCCTCCAGACGTCGAAAATTATCGATATTCTCCGATAACGGCGAGGCTGAAGCCACGAGAGGATTTCTTAATTTTATACCCATATAATTCGTGGAAAGATCCATCATCAACCTGCCTTTACGTCTTTGCGTTAACGGATTGCGTGGGTTCGTTTTGTTCTTTCTGCCGGGAGTCAAACTGGACGGCCATATTTTCATAGATCCGCCAGCGGTCGTCAATATCCTGCTGGGCCAGGTCCATGAGCCTCTTGGCCTCGACAGGATTTGTCTTGGCCAACATCTTGAAACGGTTCTCCCGCATGGCGTATTCCTTAAAACTGATCTTGGGCGCCGTCGAATCCAGGATAAAAGGATTTTTCCCCTGAAGGGTCAATTCCGGATTAAAACGGAAGAGCGGCCAATACCCGGACAAGACCGCCGCCTTTTGTCCCTGCATCGCCTCGGTCATATTAATCCCGTGGGCGATGCAATGGCTGTAGGCGATAATCAGCGACGGACCGTTGTACCGCTCCGCCTCCAGGAAGGCCTTGAGGGTATGCTCGTCCTTGGCCCCCATGGCGACACTGGCCACGTAGATATAACCATAGGTCATAATAATCCGCGCCAGGTCTTTCTTGGGCATCAGCTTGCCTGCCGCGGCAAACTTGGCGACCGCCGAGCGCGGGGTGGACTTCGACATCTGTCCGCCTGTGTTCGAATAAACCTCCGTGTCCAAAACAAGGACATTGACATCCTTGCCCGTCGACAAAACATGATCCAAGCCCCCGAAACCGATATCGTACGCCCATCCATCCCCGCCGACAATCCAGACGCTCTTTCGCACCAGCATATCCGCCAGATGCGTCAACCGCTTGGCCTCGGGCGTTTTCAATCCGCGGATTTTGTCTTTCAGGAGTTCCACCCTCCGGCGCTGTTCAAAGATCTCCGATTCATCCTGCTGCTTCGACGCGATAATCGCCTTGACCAAATCACCGCCGATCGCGGCCTCCATCTGCTGGGCCAATTGCTCGGCCATGACCTTCTGCTGGTCGATGGACAGACGAAAACCGAGACCGAACTCCGCGTTGTCCTCAAACAGGGAATTCGCCCACGCGGGCCCGCGCCCTTCTTTGTTCTTGGTCCAAGGCGTTGTCGGCAGATTTCCGCCGTAAATCGAAGAACATCCCGTGGCATTCGCCACCACCGCCCGGTCGCCGAAAAGCTGGGTCATTAATTTGATGTACGGGGTCTCGCCGCAGCCGGCACAGGCCCCGGAAAATTCAAAAAGAGGCTCCAGTCCCTGGATCCCTCTGACCGTGGTCTGCTTTGTACGGTTTCGATTCACCTCAACAATATTAAGAAAGAAATCCCAGTTCACGCGCCCGTCTTCTCTGAGAGGCGGCTGAGGATGCATATTCAAAGCCTTCAACTTGGTCTCGGTCTTGCTCTTGGCCGGACAGACATCCACGCAAATCCCGCAGCCGGTACAATCTTCCGGCGCGACCTGAATCGTGTATTTTAACCCCTGAAAATCACGATCTTTCGCGTCCGTGGATTGAAACGTCGCAGGGGCGCCTTGGAGACCTTGGGGTTCATAAATCTTGGCACGGATCACCGCGTGCGGACACACCAGCACGCACTTGCCGCACTGGATACAAATATCCTCTTCCCAGACGGGAATCTCCAGGGCGATATTACGCTTTTCCCATTTGGCCGTCCCAACCGGGAAAGTCCCGTCCGTCGGAAAAGCGCTGACAGGGAGACTGTCCCCGCACTGGGCGATCATTTTGGCCACCACATCCCGGACATACGCCGGGGCTTTCGCAGAAACCGCGGGAGGTTTTTCCAGAACGCTGGTCACGGTTTTCGGCACCTTCACCTCATGCAGGTGCTTCAAGGTGTGATCCACCGCGTCAAAATTCATCTGCACGACTTCCTCGCCCTTTTTACTGTACGCCTTACGGATCGAATCTTTGATCGCCTGAATCGCCTCCTCTTTGGGAAGGACGCCGGAGATAGCGAAGAAACAGGTCTGCATAATGGTGTTGATCCGTCCCCCTAAACCCGAGTCATGGGCCACCTTGTAGCCGTCAATCACGTAAAACTTGACTTCCTTGTCGATCATCTGTTTCTGGACTTCCTTGGGAAGATGGTTCCAAACCTGGTCGGGTTCATACGGACTGTTTAAAAGGAAGACCCCCTCGTTCTCCAGTTTCTCAAGAACATCCGCCCGTTCCAGGAATCCAAAGGCGTGGCATCCGACGAAATTCGCCCGGTTGATCAGGTACGTCGCGTGAATAGGTTTTGGGCCAAAGCGCAGATGGGAAACCGTCACGGACCCCGCCTTTTTAGAATCGTAAACAAAATACCCTTGGGCGTAATTCGGCGTGTTCTCTCCAATAATTTTAATGGAATTCTTGTTGGCGCTCACGGTCCCGTCAGAACCCAGGCCGTAAAAGATCGCCCTCACTCCTTCTTCGCTTTCAATAATAAAATTCTCGTCATAATCCAGGCTGGTATGGGAGACATCATCCTGAATGCCGATCGTAAAATGATTTTTGGGCTGATCTTTTTTCATCTCATCGAAGATTCCCTTGACCATGGCCGGGTTGAATTCCTTGGAGGATAACCCGTAACGTCCGCCGATGACCCGGGGCATCTGGCTGAACCGTTTTTCCGGCATCATTTCAACCAGGGCATTGACGACATCGACATACAGCGGTTCGCCGACGCTTCCCGGTTCTTTCGTGCGATCTAAAACAGCGATCGTTTGCGTTGTCTTGGGTAAGGCCGCGACAAAATGTTTAATAGAAAACGGCCGGTAAAGACGGACTCTCAGGACCCCGACCTGTTCGCCTTTTTGCGCGAGATGCTCAACCGTATCCTGGCACGCCTCGGCCCCGGAACCCATAATCACAATAATCCGCTGGGCATCCGCCGGTCCGTAATAATCAAAAAGGTTGTATTTCCGTCCGGTCAACCGGGCAAACTTCTCCATGATTTTTTCCACAATGCCCGGACAAGCCGCGTAAAAAGGATTAATCCCCTCCCGGGCCTGGAAAAAGACGTCCGGATTCTGGGCGGTGCCGCGCAGCACCGGATGGTCCGGAGATAATGCCCTCTGCCGGTGGGCCAGGATAAGATCCTCATCCATCATGGCGCGGATATCCTCATCACTTAACTGCTCGATTTTGGCCACCTCATGCGATGTCCGGAACCCGTCAAAGAAATGAATAAACGGCACGCGGGACTCCAGCGTGGCCGCGTGCGCGATGAGCGCGAAATCCATCACTTCCTGGACACACGTAGAGGAAAAAAGGGCAAATCCCGTCGAACGCACCGCCATGACATCGGCATGGTCTCCGAAAATGGATAAGGCGTGGGTCGCCAGGGAACGCGCGGCCACGTGAAAAACCGTTGAAGTCAATTCCCCGGCAATTTTGTACATGTTGGGAATCATCAACAGCAGCCCCTGAGACGCGGTAAAGGTCGTTGTCAACGCCCCGGACTGAAGCGCTCCATGAACCGCGCCGACAGCCCCCCCCTCACTCTGCATCTCCTGAACCAGCGGCACAACGCCCCAAATGTTTTTTTTCCCTGCCGCGGCCCATTCATCCGCCTTCTCGGCCATCCCGGAGGATGGCGTAATGGGATAAATCGCGATGACCTCATTGACTTTGAATGCGACATGGGCGGCGGCGTCATTGCCCTCAATCGTGACTAATTTCCTTTCCATAATAAACCTTTCATTGCTCTTCGGTTTGGCTCAAAACACCTGAAGATCGAATCTGATCAAAATGGCCGCGAAACAGCGGCCAGGTTTTTTTTCTTAAGAAATACGAAGCAAGGGTAAAACCATTATAAATAATTATTAATGTTCGTCAAGAAAGGATTCAAGGAAAGACGGGGAAAGACGGGTACGAGGGGTAAATGACGCCAACAGGTTATTGACGTCCGTACTGGTAATAGAATGCATTCCTTTGGAGAAAGGACGTCGTTATACTGACTACCACCGCACTCTATTTCTTTTACAGAAGTCAGTAATTTACCCTTGAAAGACGCGGCGTTTGGAGGTCAGGCGATTCCAGACCCAGGAGAGGATAGATGCTTTGAATAGGGATGGTCTCAATAATCACCGGAGTAAAGCCCTTTACCCCATCCTTCAGAAGATCAGACAAGATGGCCGGATCATAGGAAACCGCGGGCCCTGCCCCATTACGTTCCACATGAATCGCATTCATGTCAATCCCGCCGACCTTTTCTGAAACACCCAAGGGCATCATGGTCCGCGTATTTTTATCCACGTTCAGCATCGCGCTATCCAGCAGGCTTTTGGATTGCAACTTATGAACGACTTGATCCTTAGCTGGTAAATTAAAAATCGGATGAAAAAAATCTGCGATTGACTCTGCCACAGCAAAAGATAACCCCACATAATCAAACACACGGGCTGATTGGTCATTTAATATATCCTTCCCGGACTTTGAGGTAATCGTTCCCGAATCTCTCTGGATTGAAAAATCCTCAAAAGCGACCGTGTCCAGGCCAAAGGTGACTGTGAAGACCTTCCTTAATCGTTCTTCCAGTGATGTTGTTTTAAAACTCTTAGAAAGTATGTCTGAGACCATCTGCAGAAGCATCTTTTTCATATCCTCATTGTCTGTGCTCATGAGAAATGAATCATTGTTATCCAGTAAATCGACCGATCTTTGGTTCAATTGATAAGTAAAAGGCCCCAAACGAACTTTAAGCCTGCCCTCTCCCGCAAGTTTGCTATCCAAGAGGCCTGGAATACCCTTGTCATTCAGAAGCCCCCTTAAGACACTAACATCCTCTTGGGTCAACCCGGGTAATGCCCCGGTCCATTGAATGGTGATCTCTTGCTTATCCTCGGACATTTTTGAAGAATAGCCAATATCTTTCCCCATCCATAGCCCGGCAATATTCTGCCATTGAAGGGAATACGTGCTATAAAAAAATTCATAACCTTTCGAGTCCAGCTTACTGGACTTTTTGTAGGCCTCGCTCTTGGACAAAGAAAGAATGTTGTCATTAATTTCTTTAAAATTGGAAAACGCCTGGGGCATTAACTGATTACATAACATATCAACGACAACCACCATCATCATGTCCTCAAAGGAGTCTTTATACGTATCATAGAATTTCCGAGTCATTTCAGGGAGGGTCAATTTAGATTCCAAGAAATTATTGAATGATTCGGATAACAAGGTCTTGAATTTATTAAGCTCCGCTTGAGAAAACTTTTGCTTTAAAGAATCAATTTCAGAGAAAAATCTGTTAAGGATCAGCAACTCCTCAGGTTTCATGATCTGTGCCTGCATCAACGAGCTCCACGCGTAAAACATTCCATGTTTCTTCGTTCTATAATATTTATTTAAAACATGGAACACGTCGTTGTGTTTCATCCGCAACATTTCATAGGCATATTTTAAGAAACCTTTATCCATTTCTTCCATGCGGAAAACCACTTCATTCCACGCCATGTTCACCGCCGCCCAATGAGCCCCCCCCTCAATTTTAAGAACTTCCTCAATTGTATAAAAATTTTTTGGCCGCTGAGAATTTAAAATCTTTCTTAACTTTCCTTCGCTTTCCCCGGTGGAGTCTTCATCCTTTGGAAATAAAACCCTGGAATATTTCTCCGCGGTATTGCCATTCTTACCTTTCATTTTAAAAAACATCTTAAATTTTTCATAAGTGTTCTTAGGATCGCCTTTCAAAGGCATTTTTAAAGCCTTGGCAATAAAGAAATACAACTCTTCGGGAACCAGGTAACTATTTTCTGCCAGGGGGATAAAAAGCCCATCAATCGTCAATTTATTCTCATCCTGATTGTCCACCATCGGCATAGATTTCTCAGCAGCTTTTGTTTGATCCTCATACTCCTCCTCACTCATGATCAAATCCCCATACTTTTTCCTTAACGCGTCATCGCTGGTTAAGGTTGCCACAAATTTTTCTTTGTCTGATTTATTAGACAACACGAATGGAAAGACCCCAATAACTTCGAAATTTTGAAAAATATCTTTAAGTTTATCTCCTTCCGATTGAGTCAATGCCGACGTCTTGGATAAAACAGCCCTTTGGCTATTACTGATCATCTTCTCTTCAGAAAAAAGATGAAGTTCTTTAAGATTAAATCCGAATAATTGAATGGACGTCTTAAACCGAATCGCAATGCTATTGAAATTGACGTCAATATGATCAATCTGGTTACGCAGGCTTTTAAACAATCTCAGAAGTTCACCCGATTTATTTTCCGGAATCTGTTCCACCAGTTCATCATATTCTTTAAGAGCCTCCCTCTCTTTGATGGTTCGCGGCACAATGCGCAACCTGAGCTTTTTATCCCCTTCCTTCGAAAGCCTGTCGAGCAATTGCGTTACGTCTCCATTAAAATTTTCAATGCCCTCCAGCGGAGCGTTGGGATCCGCTGTCATGGCTTGATCAGGGCCGCCGCCGTCACGCCAAACCTGAATCATTTTTTCCGTATTCTTGAGATACCCGTCCAGCTTCACAAAATTTTCTTTGCCCGGGCCGTACTGATCCGGGTAGAGACTCTCTAATTTTCTTTGAATGCCCTTTAAAGCCTTCAGCGTCTCAACCATCCTGGGAAGCAAAATCTGTTGAAGGTAGTACGCCACACCATACAAGTATTCTTGTTCATTCCGCAACTTTTCAAGATTTAAGAGGGTCTTAACATTCAGGATTGATACACTTGTGTCCAGCCTGAATCTTATTTTAGTTTGGGACTTGAAACCCCATAGATTCCGGTCAAAGCGCAAATTCCTTCCTTCATCGACCTTCCGTAAGAAATCATTCAATTGATCTGAATCGTTTTTATCCATCTGTTGTATGTAAAGCAGCATGGCCCAGATATAAACAAATTCTTCATGGTCTTCCCTTGGCGCGTATTGTTTTAAAAGAACGGAAATACGTTCAAATTTTTTATTAAAAAACTCATAAAAATATTTTAAGAGCGCGAGTTCTCTCTTGAAATTCTTGTGATCCTTCAATTGAATCATGCTCTCATGCCAGGCCATAAGAGTCAGTTCACGGAGCGCTTCGCCCGAGGAGATGACATCCTCTTTAGGAACAAAATTGGCTTGATTCTCCCACAAATCGAACAGACTGTTGCGCGCCTGATCAAAAATTTTCGCGTTCTCTCCCTCCGGGAACAATACTCCCAACCATTCTCTTGCCTGCGCGCTGTCATTGGCCTGAGATTCCAGATACGCTTTCATTTTACTAGACCGGGCCAAACCAAAGCCCCGCTTCCTTTCTTCATCCGTCAACACATACACCCTTCTGGGAATCCTGGTCAAATACCGGGGAATCAGATAGCCATGATCCGAAACTTGAGTAAATATCTCCTTTAAAGCTTTTTCCGCCAGTTCTTCTTGCGAAGGCGCGCGTCCATTTCTTTTCTCTTTCAATTTCATAATGACCGGTGTTGGAGCTGTATTATGGGCATTGAGTTTCTGCCTTTGAGCATCCTCAACCAACCACTGATACTCCTCTTCACTAACAATCAAACTTCGCTCTTGGTCGGCATATTTACCTTTACCAAACAGTTCTATGAATAAAACCTCTTTGTCATCTTTTTTTTGAATCACAAAAGGAAAGAGGCCAATCATATCAAACCTCTCTAAGGTGTTTTTCAACGAATCCCTGGCAGACCGATCGCTCCCATCAAAGCTTTTAGGTTTCAACAGTAAATCTCTCTGATTCTTGGATAATGAAGCAACCCCTCCTTCCATATAAAGGTGAAGCTCTCTAAGCTCTTTATTAAAGAAATGAACCGACTCATTGAACTCCAAGATAAGCTCTTTGTTATTAACCAGCCTGGCATCTATCACATTGTGTTCTTGATATTGTTCGACAACTTTATGCGTTGCCCCGTCTTTATCTTCGATTTTCTCCGTAAGACCAAACCTCATCAACTCATCGCGTTCCTGAACCGTCTCAGGGATAATCACCAAACGCTGTTTGTTGGCGCCCGGCAGCAAAAGCCTGTCGAGCAATTGCGTTACGTCTCCATTAAAATTTTCAATGCCCTCCAGCGGAGCGTTGGGATCCGCTGTCATGGCTTGATCGCCGTCTCTCCACTCGCGAATCATTTTTTCCGTATTCTTGAGATACGCGTCCAGTTTCACAAAATTTTCTTTGCCCGGGCCGTACTGATCCGGATAGTGAAGGCTAAACTGTTTTTGAATTTTATCAAAAACGCGGACCACGTCGTCAAACGCAGGGCCTATTAAATGCCAGAAAAAAACCGCAAATTGAGCGTCCCCCTGTTCCGCGCCTTTTAATTTGCCCATAATTTTCTCAAACTGCTGTTTATCTTTATCTGTAAACTCTTTTGATATGTTCTTCTCAAGCAATTTATACAATTGGTTTTGTTCGTCTATCGATAACTTGTCCCTCGCCTCCCGGAGACCTTTAAAAAGCTGATTGAACATATAGACGACCCTTGGCCCTCCACTCTGAACCTGCAAGAAAGTTGCCCAGCCAAAAAGAGATTGATATTTCAGGTACTCCCAACTTTCCAGCATTAACAAATTATTAACCAAAATATTATTCTGCTTCAGGCGATTAAATACCTCATTGTATAAGATTCGGTCTTTTGTTGTGTGAATCCTCCTGAAAACAACCGTATACCACGCCATTTTAGACAAATACCTGGGAGTTTTCTCTGAATAAGGCAGTATATTTTTTTCAGAATAATAGGCAAAGCGGGTCCACTCCCCTAAGAATGAGTCTCTTTGGAGGATAAATTTATTTGTCGCTTTCTCAGGAAATAAAGTCATTAAATAGGTTTCTGCCTCTGTCACACCTTCTTCTTTTAAGGCGTACAGATGACTCTTCAATTTCTGAGCGCGCCTGCTTCCTAAATCAGCATCTCTGGGAATTTCCTCTTTGCCAAACACCTCCAGACACGCCTGATATATAAATTCCGGAACAATATAATTAACATCTCCGGCTGGTTTAAAAATTTTAACTAATTTAGAAAGCCCTTCATCATTATGCCCCTGGCTGTCTTCTTTCTCTTTCCATGATGTCGGCAGGAAAAAACTATTTTCTTTGACTTTTTTCTCCCTCACTTCTCTTTCGTGCCGCGCGTATTCGTCATCGGTGACAACAAGATCTTTATATTTTGAAATATCCGCCTCTTGTCCAAATAAAGCTTTTAAAAGCACCTCACGTTTCTCATCAGAGGGAACCACAAAAGGGAAAACACCGATAACCACAAAATGATTTAATACGCTTCTTAACCAATCGTTGAATTCATTAAAACGTTCTTCCATGATGGCTGGGTTCATGAAGGCCGCCCTCTTATTGGGATTCCAAGAATTTATATCCCCGAATGTCCAATAGATATGCAGCTCTGTCAGCTCATTACCGAGAAAGTTATTGGATTCCCTTAATCGTAAAATAAAACCATTCTCTTCATCAGCTTGAACACTTTCAATATTCTTACCTTTAAACTGCTCGAAAAGTTTCTTGGCTACTTCTTTTTTGTCATAGTCTTCTTCCGTAAGACCGTATTCCGTCAGCTCATCGCGCTCCTGAATCGTTGTCGGCACAACCACCACCCGCTGGGGAACGGCATGAGGAGAGACAAGCTTATCTAACAACTTCGTCATATCTGGATCAGTAAACATTTCAACGGGTTTGCCGTTGAGGATTACTTCATCCTTATCATCGCTCAGCACGGCCAGATCCACGGTCGAACGGAAGCCTGATCCTGTAAAATCCTCAACTTTCTTTGAATTCAATTGCGCAACATCCACGTTAATCTCAGCTAGCGGTATCCCGCCGGAGAAATATTTTCTGGGGACGACGGATTGGGTCGCGGGGTCATACTCTTCCTTGATGTAATCAAATATGCCCTTCTTGTAAGCGGCCAGATACCGGTCATAAATCGTATCTTTGGCGTCTTTATCCGCTAAATCAATTCCGGCCAACCGGCTTTGGTCGGCATAAACTTGTGTTAACAGACTTTCCTTCAAAGTGTCCTTGTACCATTGGGCTAAAATGAGCGAGTGATAAATCTGGCGTAAGGGCGCGAAATTCTTGCCTTCATTGACTTCCTTTTCGATTTCGGGAATTAATATTTCACGAATGATAGAGGTAATAGGTGTTAGCTCTTGTGCCCCTGTGTTCCTGTGCTCTTGTTGTCCATGAGCTATGAGCGATGAGCTAAGAGCTAAATAATCCTCCTCCGTCATCACTTTAAACCGGCTTTCGGTAACGACCACGGTATTATTCTTCTCAAAGACCACGGCCTTGTCCGGGACAATCCAGACCTTATTCAAGGTATCCAGCGGAATGTCGGTCGTGCCGTATTGCTCAAAGGCCTTGCTGTAAATCCGTTCCCAAAATGCGCGCCCTGTCTCGCCTTCAGGATACATCAGCGACGCGGTCAACTGCTTTAAGAGATAATCCTGCGCCAATAGTTCCTGGCCTAGTTCCGTCTGGATCAAGTCGTCAGGAATAATCCGGTCTTTTTCATGCGGGGATAAGTTGACCCACAGATCACCTTTGGGGATCGTCAAGGAGGCGAGAAAATAACGGATGAGCCTTTCGGATTCGGGTTGGATGGCTTCCTGAGAAAGACCGCTCTGGCCGCTGTCAACGATAAAATCAAAGCGCAAGGGATTGTCGGAATGAATGGTCATCCCCTTAATAAGGACAGGAACAAAGGCCTCACTCATCCCGATAAATTCTCCAGGCGCTGGAAGCGTCTGGGCATGAACAAAACCAACAGGCTGCAGCAGCGTCAAGAAGAATGTCCCCGCGATCACAGCGCGGCATAGCCGATGAAACGTCTTAGTTTTAATAAAAAAACACATATTCTTAACTATTGTTATCCATTCTTAAAAGTTTTTAATTTCGTTTGATGAATTCAACCTCCGGAGGTTGAATTCAAGTGGCAGTGCCTCAATTAGCCCTCCGGAGGGCCAATTGGCCATTGACTTTTTCTTTCATGGATACCGGCACAGGGATCGGCGTGATGTTAATAATAAATGGAATGACCCCGGGGACATCAAACACCGCAGACGGCTGTTGATCCAAGGGAAGAACAAACCCCTGCCCGTCACGTTTAATCTTCCAATCAATCATGGCAGAGTCTAAATTGATACCGCCGACCTGGGCGTTGTCTTTCGTTGCTGCCCCTCCCTTTCCATTCAAACCTTGATACACCTTATCTAATTCGGTCAAAAAATCCAAAACCGCGTCACGACGGTTCTTATTATCTGAATAAAACCCCGCAGAGCCGGCGTTAGGATGACTGGGGAGTTCATTTTCATACGTCACGATCCATGATTTTAAATTCTCTTTAAACTTGTCCGGTGACATACTTTCTTTCAATATTCTCTTAGCATCTTGAGCGATTACTTCATTGGGGAACTTCGTAAGAAAAGCATCAAAAACCCCGGAAGTCTTTAAGACCGCATCCTCAATTTTAAGCTTAGGCTTAAACCTCATGACACGTTTTGCATTGATATTTTCCTCTTGCTTTGGTTTTGAATTTAACTTTATTGTCTTCTTCTTTGGAGGTAGTGAAATAAATGCCCTGGCCCCTCTTCCCAGCATCGCCGCGTCAACAGCGTTATCTTTTCTTTCAGCGCCCTGAGTAAACTCCCCAGGCCCGCCTAAACTTTTATCACCTCTTTCTTTTCCTTCGTTCTCTTGCTTTTCGCTCGGAGGAATTGACTTTTCTTTCTTGGGTTCATTGAATTTCTCTTCAATACTTTTTAACATCCCTTGAATAATGCCCAGAAAATGTTCTTGATGCTTATTTAAAGGCTCTTTCGTTAATTGCGAAGAAAGATTATCCAAATACGGCTTTAGACCCTCTAAAGTTGTTTTGTCTTGCGTCGCTGAAATAATCCATTGAATAGTGATCAACAGATTTTCTAATAGAGAATAATTTCCTTCATTGTAGGCCATTCCCAAAGCTGTATTTAAATCTTCATTGATTTTGGAGGGATCCACCCCTGCTTCAATGATCAATAAAGTAATCCTCTCAGAAAGGTTGGCCGCGACCGCGTAGACGTCCCCCTTGGTTTTATCCTTTAGGCAAATCCTGTAGAGCTTGCCGACGATACTTGCCTTGAGCCAAAAACTTGTTCTTTTGAATTCCGGGGTGCTCATCTGAAGTTCTAACTCTTTAGAAAATACAGAAAATCCTTTATCCAAGTTTAATTGATTTCTGATATCAATGATTTTATCCAAATACGTGGATGCTTCCATCTTACCTACAGCGTCGACCACAACTCCTTTAAGGGAAGGAAAATCAACTGTTATTTTTCTTAAAATTTCTTTCGTATCATCCCCCAATGCCCTGGCATTTCTGGAACCGACAAATCCTATGGCTTCAATGAGAGTCCGTAATACCTGCTCATCCTTTTCGATCTTGACCAACTCTGTTAATGCTCGAACTCCCGCGCGGGTTTCATGCTCTTCATCCATTTCCTTTTGGGTCTTATCGTCGTCTCTTACGGACAATTCTTCATACATCCTGCCCAGACTTTCAGCTAATGCCCTGACGATCTCTACCCGCAACCCGGGCTCCTTAACAGCCTTCTTTCCAATCAGCAATTCCCTTAAGTCCCGCGTCATCTCTAAAATAATTTTAGGTTTATGAAAGAAAATGACCCCTTGGCTACCGCTGGCCGCCATGAGCCCAAAAATCTTTGCCGTGAATATCCGTTCATCGAGTTCTGTCTTTGGATTTTTTAAAATGGATACTAGCGTCGGAATCATCTCTTTCATGAAGTCAGGTTCATAATATCCCTTTGTAAAAATTTCATTCCAGACATAGTCGCGATCCTGGGTATTTTTAGAACCTAATAATTTCTTGTATTCCCGGACCCGGTTGCTGAAGTCTTCTTGTTGAAGAACGCTCCCTTGATTCTTGTCACTGGCGGAAGCTATGCCAACCTCAAAATTAAAGAGTTCCCCACCACCCACCAGGAGCACGCTCAAAATCGCCGCCGGGACCTTGCCTTTGAATTGCTCCAAAGGATGCTTTAAAACATGCAACACCTTCTTGGTCAGCATGGCCTGATTCACCCCGCCGGAGAAGTACTTGCGCGGGAGGATCTGCTGCGTTGCCGGGTCGTAATCTTCCTTAATATAATCGTAGACCCCCTTCTTAAAGGCCGCGATGTATTGGTCATAAATCTTTTGGTTGATCTGCTTGTCGTCCGTGTCCACGCCGGCCGTCTTATTTTGATCAACGTACGAGCGTCCCAGCAAAGATTCTTTGACGTTCATCTTAAACCACGCCGCCAGGATCATGGAGTTGTATATCTGGCGCAGGTTGGCAAACGTCTTGCCTTCGTTGACCTCCTTTTCGATTTCTGGGATGAGTATCTCTCGAATGATAGAGGTGATGTACGGGTTCAAAATTTTGAACCCGTCCCTCGCTCCTGTGCCCTTGGGCTCTTGTCCCCCTGTGCCTCTGTGCTCCTGCGTTCTTGTGTCCCTGTGCTCTTTCTCTAAAGCTAAATAATCCTCCTCCAGCATTACCTTTAACTTACTATCTACCACATACGCGCTTGCGCCGTATTCGTGCACCTCGGCCTTCGAAGGCACAATCCAGATTTTATGAAAGGTGTTTTGAGAAATCTCGGTCACGCCAAACTGCTCCTGGGCCTTTTGATAAACCCTCTCCCAAAAGGCCTTTCCCAATTCATCCTCGGGGTACATCAGGGAGGCCGTGAGCTGCTTCAGAAGATAATCCTGGGCAAGCAAATCCCGCCCCATTTCGGTATCGCCAAGGCCTTGGGCAATAATCCGGTCCTTTTCATAAGGAGACAGGTTCACCCACATCTCTTTCTCAGGCACTGTTAACGCGGCCAGGAAGTATTTAATGAGCTTGGTGGCCTCTTGTCTTAAAGCGGGTGATTCCGGCCCCAACCCGGAGTCCCCGGTATCCAGCACAAAATCAAATTGCAAGGGATTATCCGGATGAACCGTTATCCCACGGATGATCATCGGCGAGAACCGGCTGGTTGTACCCAGCATGGTACCAGGCGCCGGCAAATCCAAGACAGGGAGCGGCGCCATCTGGGCATAAACGATGTAAGCAGGAAAAACCGTCTGTACCAGAAAGCCCAGACAGACACCCATGGCCTTCAGGCGATTAAAAAAACGCGGGGGATTATTATTAAAGATAATCGACATATTAACTCTTCTTCGGTTAATCCATGAGAAATTTGTCTCAAAGATAACATATTTATGGATAAAAAACCAAAGCGCCAAGTGGCAAAGCGGGAGAGGAATACTGGACTATCAAACTAAGCTATCCAAACACACTTAATCCGTTTTAAAACCATCCCAAGAAAATGGTTAACATGAGCTCGAATTTCATAGAATATGGAGCCCATGAACTACATAAAAAGATGTATTGAAAAAGAAATCACACATTCTCTTAAACGGAATAAAAGCGTCCTTCTTTTAGGAGCGCGACAGACCGGCAAGACAACTCTGCTGGAACGTCTTGGTGGAGATTTTTTTCCTCTCTTTTGTCCGACCCGATGTCCGCCAGCGTTATGAAAAGGACCCTTCTCTCTTGTACGGTGAGACTGAGGCGCTCAGAGAAAGAAAGCCCGGCCATAAGCCCTTAATTCTCATTGATGAAATCCAAAAGGTTCCTGTCATGCTGGACATGGTCCAGGATATGATTGATAAAAAAATCGCTAATTTTGTCCTCTCCGAATCCTCAGCCAGAAAACTACGGCGCGGCCCTTCCGTAAACCTTCTTCCGGGACGGCTGGTAGCCCTGCGTCTGGATAACCTGACACTGGAGGAGAAGTCGGACCGCGATTTGGAAGACATCTTGTTATATGGTTCTCTTCCCGGCATCTTGTCTTTTTCCAAACAGGACCGGGAAACGGATCTTGAATCCTATGTGACAACATATCTCGAGGAGGAAATCCGGGCAGAGGCCATTGTGAGAAATATCGGCGCCTTCGCGCGGTTTTTGGAGTATGCCGCCTCCGAATCAGGGAAATTAATCAATTTCCGGAAGCTGTCCCAGGAAATCGGCGTTGCCCACACCACCATCGCTTCCTACTACGAGATCCTGGATGACTGTTTCATTGTGGACAGAGTTGAACCCTTCACGTCGACCACGACCCGAAGGAAATTGACGCAGTCCGCGAAATTTCTTTTCTTCGATTTGGGCGTGCGCAGGCTTTGCGCCCGGGAAGGCCTGCATCCTCCCAAGGAAACCTGGGGGCTGCTGTTCGAACAAATGGTTGGTCTGGAACTTCTTCATACGGCGAGATTTTCAGAAAAGAAAACCCAGATTAAATTCTGGCGCGATTCTGCCGGCCCTGAAATCGACTGGATCATTGATCACTCGGACGGTCTTATTCCCGTCGAAGTCAAATGGACAGATACCCCTTCCCCCCGGGACATCAAATATCTTAAATTATTTCTCAAAGAATATCCCAAAAGTCAGAGGGGATACTTGGTGTGTCGAACACCCCGCGCGGTCAAATTAGACGACCAAATCTCAGCCATCCCCTGGCGAGAAGTCAACACCCTCATCCCGTAAACAAAGTCAAGATAGACGGGGTATTAACCAAGGCGATAAAAAAACTGTCATTGCGAGCGCTTTTGCCTGCGCTTCGCGCGAGCAATCTCGGTCGAACGGGATCGCCGCGCGCTTTCAGGGCTCGCGATGACAGGTTGTGAGATTGTTTCATCCTTCTCATCGGCCAAACCCAATAGCATGATGAATTCCTTGAGGGGCATCGGAGAGATATCGATGATGATCGGCACAAAGCCCTCGATGCGCAGGGTTGGAACCGGCTGCCGGTTGAGCGGTAACGGCACGAAGTTCTCATCACGGATAATCTGACGGTCTAAAAGCTTGGGACTCAGATTAATACCTCCGACTTCTTCAACATTGGCACTCTTGAGGTTATGCTGAGGAGAGCCAAGAAGGGCTTGATCCGAAGGGTACTTGTTTTGAGAAAGCTCCCTGGTAATCTGTTCCTTGGTCTGAAAAACGATCCCGTCTATGAAATCTTTTAAAGGACCCTTTCCTGTTTCGCGATGAAGACGTTCAAGCGGATAAATCACCTCATGGAGGACAACGTTTAGATCGGTTATCTTTACAACGACCTTTTCCACTTTAAAATCACCAGGCAATTCCACTTCCAATCCCCGGGTCTTATTAATCTCTTCAATCAATCCTTGTTGAGTCCTGGTCGCGGATAACCTCTCGAGGAATTCTTTGCTTTTCTGGATGTTCTCCAGGGCGATGCTCTCAAAGGCTGTCTTCATGGACATGCCCGGGTTTTCGTTCATTTTAGCCTGTGTGGCCTTAAGGGCATTGAGCATGAAGTGTTTTCTCATCTTTTCAATCTGATCCCGGGTAAACCGGACACCGTACTGAGCCTGCAGCATTTCAAAATAAGAAACCAGGATGCCGCCGGCATTAGCCAGGGTATCGACAACAACACGTATTCCCTTTTGGGATAATATCTCTTCTGCCTCCGGCGTGACCGCGCCGTTGGCTCCCGCGACGATGAGTTTGGCCCGTACGCGGTCGGCATTTCCCTTGTGGATAACACCATGGACAGCGGAGGGGATGAGAATATCAACGTCTGCCTCCAGAAGAGCCTTTTCCCGATCATCATCCCCTCGGGTCTCAACCACACCGTCCCGGCTTAAACCAAGACCCGGATCGTCCCACGCCGCGTGAAGACGTTTTTTAGTATTAATCAATGCCCGAAGTTCGTCGGGTTGCCAGCCGCTCTGCTTGTTCAACGTCACTTGAGTATTCCCGAGAATTCTCACAATCGCCTCCCGCTCAGCCAGGCGCAAGGCCGCGTTCTTACCTACGTCACCAAAACCCTGAATTGCTACGGTCTGTCCTTTTAATTTTTCTCCCAGAATCCCTTCGATGATGTCCACAAGTCCGTAACCCGTGGCTTCATTGCGTCCGTAGGCAGCGCCATGCTCCTCGGATTTGTTCGTGATGGCCCCTAACCACGGCACAGGTTTAGGCGACGGATCATTAAGATGATCCTCCCAATATCGCGTAGTTATTTTAAGGAGCCTGAGTTTGGTGATATCGAACGGATCTTGTTTTAAAGATTCACCCAAAATGACGTGGAGCTCCGGATCAGATTCTTGGATAATCCCTTTCTTCCAAAGTTTGTACAAATGCGCCTCTTCGTAAAGGTCCGCGTGATTTTCATTTAATCCGAGGTCAACCGAAGGGACATCCCTTTCGTAACCCATGATACCGTCTTCAGTCATTGCCATTGCGTGACGTTCAATGACAGCCGCCTGGGCATGATAATCCATTTCTTTCCAATCCTGATTGTCTTCGATAAATAACTCATCTCCTTTTCGCGCGACATGTCCCGTAAAAATGACGCCTTTGCCTCCGCCCATCGGCAGTCCAAGCCCGGCCGACTTAATGGCCATCTTTACGCCGAGCGCAGCCTCTTCCTCTGAGAACCATTTGGCCACGAAGCGTTCGGCCTGCCTAACGGATGGTTGTAATTTCTTGAATCTCTCCCACGCATCGCGAAAGGATGTCTTCATCAGATCAGCAGCGTTAACGACGCGGTTGCCTCCTTTGTAAGGCCCGCGAATGCTGTTCATTCCCACGCGGTTGAAATACATTCTGACTTTAGGAACAGGAGCACCCGCATACGACGGGAAAGAAACCTCATCCCATTTCTCCCAGGGCCGCTCTGGTTCTGGCAGTTCGTCTATGAGCGTTCGGGCCGGCGAGGAAAGATACGGTTGAAGTTGATTTAAGTTCTTCGCGGTGTGGACAGATAACGGATTCCTTAATTCTTCAATAGCCTTCTCAACAGGGGCAATTTTAACTTTAAGAATAGCGCGCACACGGGCGGCCGCGATGCCGGCAGGTCTATCCCGCCTGATAACGGAAAGGCCGTCCAGGATCCCAACCATTTCCTTTTCATCTAAGTCCGCGAAAGCCATTTTTCTAAGCAAGGAATTAAAATGCGCGAGGAGGAATTTATCGATATTCTCCTCAATCCTTGCTCTGGCTTTTCCAAGATCCTCGTCAGGTTGAATGCTAAGTGAAATCCCCCTGATTCCCATCTCGTTTATCTGCCGCGACAATTTTTGCCATGCATGAGAGAAAGAGTCCTTATCCGAAGCTTCTAAACCGAGAAACTCATCCCGTCTCAAAGCCATGTCCATAATTAGCCCCACCCCCATTATCATCACCCTCTCAAGCTGCAGCGCCTTGACAAGGTCAAACGGCCATTCTCCCTTCTTCAAGGCCCCCACAATTTCCTGAGGAGAAACAAGTACAGCCCTCTCTCTTATCAAAAGATCATGCGCGATTTCAAGAACCGGGCCATCACTGCTATTTTTTAGAAGCCCCAGCAAAAAAGAGCGGTCATCCTTCGTCAATTGATTCTTATTAAGATAAAACCTCCCCTCCTCATCCAGAGTCAAGGCATAGGCAAGCTTCATTAAAACAGAAGCCCGCGTCGGCTCTGTGCCTCGCGCCTGCATGGCGGTGTCTTTCTTTGAACCCTCTGCGTCACCCACGGAGGAGTGTGTGTTATCCCCAAATATTTTTACTACCTCTTCCGCCGTCGCCAGTTTTCTTTCTAAGAGCCAGTTCCCCAGAATACGCCGCATGGATGCGTTCATCTTCTTCTCAAGAAGGGCAACAATAACTTTTCTCCTGTCACGATCAACCCGCAGGATGCCGACATCCTCCTGTTTATCCCACGTAAGTAATGCCGGCAGTATCTCCCCACGGCCATCTTCACCTTCCGCTACAATGCCCAAAGACACAAGCCCCTTCCACAATTCATGCAGGCTGTGAAAGAAGATGACATCCTCAAGCACAGGCGCCAATTCCTCCTTCTCGACCACTCCCAGAGGGTGGGGATGCTCCTGCACAGATTCCAATAACTTCTCGAAATCCTCACGGTGCACCTTCCTGGCAATGGCATTTCCAAGCCTTCCAACATCATCCTCCAGCGATTCATAAGGTACGCCCAAATTCAGCAAATCCTGGACAATGCCCTGCAGGACTCTCTCTTCTCCCACCGGGCCTTTATCCGTGGTGATCTTTAAATTTTTTAACGCTATTTTTAAAACCTCCTGCCAGTCCAGGGTAAAATTTTCCCGGGCATTTTGATTTGTCCTTGTTATCTTTACTTTGTGTTCGCCTTTAATTTTCTTATGAAAAAGATGCAAGTGTCCCAGATAGCTTTTGATCACCAGGATATTCGGGTACGTGGCGTACTTTCCATACCATTGCTCTCGAGCCGTCTCAATCTTATCGTCGGTAAAAAGCGTCAAGTAAGATATTGTTCGTCCCAACTCTTCCAGCGTTCCTCTCTTTAAATTAATAATTTCATTAATCTCTCCTGAAATCGGAATGGCTAAAGCACGCGGATGTTCGTCTTTCTGTTCCTTTCGGCCAGCGGGTTTCTTGTGAAAAATCAATTCATAATAACGCTTATCATTCTTCGTGGGTTGAAGCGGCTCAAAGATAATTGGGAAATCTTTTTCATATTTCTTCATCACCTGCATCACATCATTTTGACTGTAAGGGTTATCTCCCAGAACGTATTTTTGAGAATTATAAATGGTTCTCACGAATAGTTCCGTTGCTTTCGGCGGGAATCCGCTTCCATGATATATTTTCCAATGCTCGCGGATTTGATCCAGGGCTTCCTTGAGGGTGATAGTGCCTTTAGACACGGCGTCCGGAGTATCAAATTTCCTGTGTCCGTCAATACCATATTGCTCAGTATGAATGTGGGGCACCTCTCCAATGACCACGTCTGCCGTACGGACAGCTTCTTTCAATTTCTGAATCTGATCCGGCGTGGGATCTTCTGTCACATAATAAAAATTTATCGTGCCATCGGAATAACCGCGGACTTGATCAGGGGAAGAAACGTCAACTTGTTTTGATGCAGTCTGACCGGCAGGAGCCAGGGATTTCATTCTTGGCTGTTCACGCAAGGCCTTACCGCTTTTAAGAAAATATACAAAATCAAAATTAAGAGAGCTGGATAAATCCGCGTACGAAATCTTTTTTCCTTCGACAGACCTACCCCATTCATTATCTTTTTCAACCAATTTCATCAATGCGGTTAAGGTGGGTGTGGGTAATTCTCTTTCGCTCTGATACTCGTAGGAAACGGAACCGCCGGAGGTAACTCTTTGCAACAACTGTTCGGCGTAATTGTCCGGTAATTTCTTGACGAACATGTCCAACAATCCCAGGCGGATGTGGCGGAATTTCATCCCTGGCGGGAAGACCTTATCAAGATCCCGGGCATCGGCCCACATAATATCAATCATGCTGGCTTTTTTCGGAAGATACCGGTCGATATGATGGCGCAGAAAGCTGACCATAAAAAATGACTTGTCCATAATCATGAGGCGGTCCGTGTCCTTGAGACTTTTCATATAAAATACAGCACCTGGACCGCCGGCAATATCCAGAATCGGAAGCGCGGTATCCGCTTGGTTGGGTATTTCATCAATCAGAGGAAAGGGATCTTCATACTGCCACAGGCTCTGTTCCATTTGATGCCGGGTGTATCTTTTTTGAGCGGCCAGATCCCCCAATTTCCATAAAAATATAAGCGCATCTCTGGTTTGATCATTCAAACTTTTGGCTCTGGCGCAAAACGTCATGACATCCCGCATGAAAGCTCTAACGTAGTCGGGGATGCTGCTGTCCTGTGATTTGATTGCCCGTGATAAAAAGGCGTTGGGATTCGCGTGGTGGTGCGCTTTATGAAAAATTTCGGCAAACACGGCCATGATATCGATCCCTTTTCCATACTGCCTATCAAATTCATCCTGAAAGCTTAAGCGATGGTCATTGGTCTTGTATTGAGGATAGTATTTCAGAAATATCTCCAGCGGTGTCCGGGGGTCTTGATCGAATTCCTCCTTTGAGAATAAAGACTGAATGGCCAAAGAGGTGTTATTGGAATTTTCTTCCTCCTCATTGACGACCTTGCTTAGTTGCGCCGGGTCCTTGACTTGCGCGTTGCTTCCGATTTCCTCCAGATTAACATTCATCCGGAGTAGCGGACGGCCAAGGCTGGCCATATCTGTTGGGGTCGTTTGGGTGTAAATCTGCTGTGCGGGCCGGCGGCCAATGTGGGATCCCCCTGAGAAATATTTCTTAGGAACGATCTGCTGGTTCTCGGCGTCATAATCCTCTTTCACATAATTGAAGACGCCTTTTTTAAAAGCCTCGAGATATTGGCCGTAGATCTTCTGGCTCACTTTCCTATCCGCGATATCGATGCCTGTAATCTTGTTTTGATCGACATAAAGCTGTCCCAGAAGGCCTTGCGCTAACCGGTCTTTATACCAGTTGGCCAGAATTACAGCGTTGTAAATCTGTCTTAAAGGAGCAAACGTCTTGCCCCCGTTGACCTCCCGTTCTATTTCAGGAATTAATAATTCACGAATGATAGCGGTGATAGGTTTTAGCTCTTGGCTCTTGGCTGTTAGCTCCTGGCTATCAACATGTGGCCCTTTTTCTCCATGAGCTATGAGCGATGAGCTAAGAGCCAGATAATCCTCCTCCGTCATTACCTTCAAATAACTTTCCACCACAAAGGCGCTGTTTCCCTTTTCATAAATAATGGACTTTTCCGGCACGATCCATATCTTGTTAAAGGCATCTAAAGGAATTTCCGTCGTGCCGAACTGTTCCTGGGCTTTCTTGTACACACGCTCCCAGAATACTTTTCCCAGTTCGTCCTCGGGATACATCAAAGAGGCGGTGAGCTGTTTAAGGAGATAATCTTGGGCCAGAAGATCCCGGCCCATTTCGGTCTGGCTGAATTGGTGTGGAATAATACGATCCTTTTCATAGGGTGAGAGATTGACCCAGAGTTCCTCCTCGGGAATCGTGAGGGCCGCTAGGAAATATTTGACCAGCCGGCGGGACTCTTCCTTCAAGGCTTCATCCGCGAGGGCCGTGTCACCGGCATCAAGGATAAATTCAAACCGCAGGGGATTATCCTCAGAGACACTTACACCCCGAATGAGAAGCGGATGAAACCCTTCTGTAGGCGTAACCATGGTTCCAGGAACAGGAAGATTTAAGCCGGTTTGAGTAAAGGGCATCTGCCCAAAGGCCACTCCGGCCAAAGGCCCAACGCTCTGAAGACTAAAAACCAAACATAAAATAACTTTAAATACTCTTAGACACATAGAATTACGCGTATTTCTGATTAAACCTTGAAAAGAAACCGTTTTCGAATGGAGACGGCGAAAGGATAACATATATCTGGAGGAAAACAAGGGGGTGGGGTTGGTCGATGGAAGGTTGGTATCATAGTAGGATGATATCACTCTATTTCATAAACCCCGGTCACGTGAGCGTGGAAAACCATGGTATCCGCAATCTCTGTGTTGACCTTAAAACTTTTTTGTATGGAAAAAATTGCTTGACGGACGTTTTCCCGTCTGAATACCATCCTCTAGGATCGCCCAAGGACTCTTGTACCTCCTCATCATCGGAGACAAAAACCCGCTTGGGCAGGGCCGTCTTTCTCCCCAAAGCCTCAGCCGTCTGACGGGCATTGACCTGAAGATTCTTTAACGCGGTCTGTACGACCTCTGACTTTTCTTGGTTTTGAACCTCATCACTCACAAAGACATCAATTTGGTCAAGGACAATGGATCCGTCAATGGCAATGGTTTTATCAATCAAGCGGGTAATCATCTCCTGCATCTTCCCTTCAGGAAACTTCTTCACCTTCAGGGTGACGCGGTTGCCGATCTTGCGGGCCTTGGACCCTACAGAAATTTTGGCCTGCCGCAGGAGATCCCATCCCCTGATGATTTCAATGTCTGTCAGCCCCATCTCCCGCGTATGGGACTCGATCAAACCGATGAGGCGCTCCGACTCCATCTGAGCCAGATTGAAACCCGCACGTTCGACATCAAAACTAAAGGTCAGCTCAAAACCATCCACAGGGACTTCGAGCTCAGCCTCTCCTTCCACAAAGATGATGTTGCGTTTCAACGGATCAAACGTCTGCTGTTCTTCACAAGACCCGATGGATGCGAGAAACAACGCCGCGGCTACGACCGATAATAAAATAACTCTTTTCATTAGGTCCCTCCCCTTTCCAATTCACCAAGCGCTTGGTGAATTCAAAAACATTTTTTCTAAGGTTCCTGAACAATCTGCTCAACAGCCTCTGCTTCAATCCACCCCAGCTTGCCGTCCGGGCGTTTGATCTTAAACCAGAGACCGGCTTTTTCAACAACACGCACCTTTGAACCCTCGGACAGGGCAAAATAGGTGGTCGCCTCGGGAATGGGCTCGTACTTGGCCTGTGCCTCTTGAATCAGGATCGCCGCGTGTTGCTGTTCGTTCAATTTCAGTGAGAACACAAAGACATGAAAAACAAAGAACAGCCCCAAAGGAATCAAAAGCAAGAGGGCCCTGTCCTTCGGCCATTTCCGCGTAAAGGTCCAAAGGCCCAACGTGCCTGCCAGGAACCACAAAACAAGCAATAAATAAGTCATCTCATCCAGGGATAAATAATCCTTGTATTGACGCGGAAGCCTTGAAAGAAATGGGCGGGAATCTCCGGCGACATAGTTTTTGATTTGGGAGACCACATACTCATAATTGGAAATCAGATCGCTGTCCCGCGGGATTAAGCGTTTGGCCCGCTCGTAGTTCAGGACAGTTTTACCCGCTTGCCCGGCTTTGTAATAACTGTTTCCCAGATTGAAATAAAGCTCCCCGCTCTCATATCCATTGCGGACAATCTCTTCATACAGCCGGATCGCCTCTGGATAGTTCCCGCCGGTATACGCCTCATTCGCTTGTTTAAAAACCGTGACAGGATCAGCGGACACATAACGCGATACAAACACCAATACGAAAAGCACGGCAAAGAAGCCGATCCGCCGCAAACAGGATTTGGAAGCCAACGTTCCATAAAAAAACATCTTATTAAGACGCGCTCGACATAACAGTTCCCCTCCCTTGTCGATGGGAGGAAGAAGTCTCATGTCAAACGCACGTTTTTCAGATCTTTGCATCATAGGAACCGCTCCATCCAATCGATGATCTCTTGGGTATGCTCAAAGACCATCCGCATCTTAACCTTATCCGGCACGGCCGACGCATACCGCACCGCCTCACAAGCACCAAAGATGATTTTAAGTTTATCAAGCACTGCGTTAGCTGCGTTCGCCGACGGTTTCTGTATTTTATCTTGAAGGCTCTGGACCGTAATGTTTCCCATGGGCAGATGAAACTTGTCCGCCAGATATTCCTGCAGGGTCTTAAAGACCGCGTCATAAAACTCCCGAGGCTGATCTTGTTTTAATAACTCCTGACAAGTTTTCAGTCCCGCCCGTGCTTTTTTCGGGGCATGCAGCCGCCGGGCATAGCCGATATCTGTCTTGAGCCGTTGCTCTCGCGTAAAGGCCAAGGCCACGCCTCCCCAAATCATCAGAGAAAATAACATAATGATGTACAATAGGGGATTTTTGTAAGAATACCTGTTCACCCGTCGGAATGATCCTGGAGCCTCTTTAAGAAAAACAATATCCCTTCCCAGAGATTCAGCAATAGCCGGCGAGGATTCCCTCCCCCGCGCGTTGTTCTCAACGACCTTCAAGCTTTCGGCTCCGGCCACTTTCTTAACGACAATGTCAAACGGTCCTTGAGAAATGGTACGGTACGAGGCCGTCTGCGGATCAAAATAAGAAAATCGCGTCATCGGAATCTGTTTGACATTTTCCGACTTGGGGATAATGACTTGCTCCACGACCTTTTGTCCTTTTTCTCCTTTAATAACCGGATCATACGTCTTGAATTCATCGCTATCCTTGAGAACTGGCACAGGGATCCCGTCTAAGTTTCCATCCCCGATGATGGACATCGCCACCGTGACGGGATCTCCCTCATTGACCTCCAAGGGGCCGGCCGCAACATTAAAAGTGAAATGCCCCACGGCGCCGGAAAAGCCCTCCGTCCGTCCTTGCTCGGGCACATTGAGGGCTTCGACCTCCAAGGAGTCGGAGCGGATGGTCATAGGGTGTTTCTGAAATGTGTCAAAGGCGCCCCCGAAGAAATCATCATTAAAAATACTTTCAAAACTCCCGAATCCCGAACGCCTCTGACCCTGCCGCCTTGAAAGGATATTACAATTCAATTGGGCCGGTCCGACAACCCAAGTCCCGGCTCTCCTTGGATAAATATGAGTCAGAAACTCAACGACCTCATACCGGACCCCATCGCGGACTTCCTGATACTGCCTGGGCTCGGCAAAATCATCAACCATAAACCCTTCGCTGGGTAATTCCGGATACTGAATGTCCTGGATGGATACCCCATTGACATACAATGTCATCTTTAACGGGATCTTTTCATTGACAAAAGCCTTTGCCTTGGGTGTGCTCATGGTCAAAAAGACCCTGTCCTGAATGCTCTGCTGAACCGGACCGCTCGCGGACGTTTGAGAGGAGCCGGATGCCTGCCCGCCGACAACGACCTCGATGTCAATCGCCTGTGTGGTGTATGTTTGGCCACCGACAGACACATTCAAAGAGGGAATCTGGAACCTGCCTTCTTTCAGAGGCAGCAGATTGTAAACATAGGTAACGGAACTCGTATACTGTCCGTTGATAATGGAGATGCGTGTTGAGGGACCTACATACTGAACATCAAACCCGTCCATCGCCGGCAATTCGATCGGCGAACTGCTTTTAACGCCGTACAACGTGAGATTCAACTGAACGGCGTCTCCCAAGGCAATCGTCGTTTCATTCACCGTGGCCTCAAAACGGATGTCCTGGGCAGATGACGGTACCGGCGCCATGGTATTAAAGATAAAAAACAAGGCAAGAACGAAATATTTTAAGAAAATTTTTATCATAGCTACTTTTGACTTTAAACTTTTAACTTTCTTTCCCCTACCAATCCTTCTCCACCTCTCGTTCGCCGGCCTGCCGGCGCAGCAAACGCTGTAGAAATCCTTTTGGTTCTTCCTGCTGATATTTCTCCAATAAAATCATGGCATCTTCTCTGGCCTCCGATTTTTCATCAGAGACAGCTTGTCCGCCCTCGCCTTCCCGGGATGACGATTCCTGATCCTGCGTGCCTGCCGATTGGCCTTCAGTATCTTCCTCAGCCTTTTTCCCGGCATCATTCCTTTCTTCCCCGTCCTTCTTTTCCTCGCCGGATTTCTGTTCCTGTCCTTGAGCCTGATCCTCTTTGTTGCCTTTCTCTTGATCTTCACCCGCATCGGGGCGATTTTGTTCTTGTTGCTGACTGGACTGAGATTGGCCTTGGCTTTCTTCCTTCTTGGGAAATGGACATGTTTGATTATTTTTCTGCTGCTCCTTCTTTTGCTTTTCCAACTCCTCCTCAAGCAACTTGAGTTCCTTGGCCGCCAGCTCCCGGTTAAATTGAGCGTCTTCATCCTTTTTGTTCATCACCAAGGCCTTGTCAAAATGATCCACGGACTGTTTTAAAAACTCCACGGCCATGGCCAAATCCGTGGCCGCCTTGATCATGCCTTGTTGATAAAAACTGTTGCCCAAATTGTAATGCGTCTTTTGCCTTAGCGTTCTGTCATCCGAGAGCAATGCCTGACGCAAGTGCCGGATAGCCTTTCCGTAATCCTGCAATTTATAAAGCGCGATGCCTGTGTCGAAATTAATGATATCGGAATTTGGATCTTTTTCCAGCGCCCGGGCGAACTTTTCCAAGGCTTCTTCATACTTACCCTGCTCAAAGAGTTTCTTCCCCTGCTTGACCTCTCTGGCTTTTGACGCGGCCAAGACCGGCGGGCAAAATAACAGGAGGCTGATGACTGTCCAATAAACAATTTTCATGCTCTACTCATCATTTCTTTCTTCCGGCGCAGATTGACTCCGATCAAAGATTCGATACAGAGCAAGACGAAAGCTAATGCCAAAGGAATCTGGAACCGGTCGAAATACTTCTTCGCCATCTCGCTTTTGATCTCGCGTCGTTCCATGGACGAAAGATATTTTTCATAGATGTAGTCCAACCCAAACTGAGCGCCGCTGGAGCGGACATAGGCCCCGTCGGTCATTAAAGCCATTTCCTGCATGAGCTTTTCATTCAATTTGGATTTAACCACGTGACCTTCTTTGTCCTTCAAAAACTCTTCCTCTCCACGTTCATTGGTGACGCGCACTAACTCTCCTTCTTCCGTCCCGATCCCGATACAAAAAATCTTGATCCCTTTCTTCTTGGCCGCCTCTGCCTCTTTCAAAGGGTCACCTTCAAGGTTTTCTCCGTCGGTCATGATCACAACAGCCCTGTACTGGCTAGGGACATCCTTGTAACTTTTCACAGCTTCCTTAATAGCCTCATTCAAGGCCGTGCCGCCGCGCGGGATCGTATCCGGTGAAAGATCGTCTAAGGACATCATAAAGCCGTTATAATCCACGGTTAAGGGACACACACTAAAGGCTGTCCCGGCAAAGGCCACGAGCCCGACGCGATCGCCTTTTAACTTCCGGATGAGTTCCTTGACCGCCAGCTTTGAACGTTCCAGACGATTGGGTTTCACGTCCTGGGTGAGCATACTTTTGGAAACATCCATGACCAGCATAATGTCCAATCCCTGACGCTTGACCTCTTCTAAGCGAAAGCCCCATTGCGGCCGCATCAGACTTAAGATGCTTAAGATAAGAACCGTAAAGATGATCATCATGCACCATTGATTGTCTTTCTTCATCTGTTTATGCGCAGGCACAATCTCATCGATAAATCTTGCCTCCGCAAACTTGCGCATCATTCTTTTCTTATGCACAGACGCCCAATATAGAAATACCCCCAGACCGATAACGAGCCAACTTAAATGGATCATGGAAAAGTTCGCGAAATTCATATTAAGGGATCCTTAATAAAATCGTATTCTCGAGAATGATGCCCAGCACAAGCAACCCTAGCGCGCACAACACCAATAGCGGAAACAGTTCCTTGTATTCCCGATACCCGCTCTCCTCAATCTTTGTCTTCTCCAGCTTATCGATCTCTTCATAAATACGGCGCAAAGAGGTTGTATCCGTGGCCCGGTAGTATGTCCCACCGGTAACAGACGCAATTTGATTCAATAGCTCCTCATCTAAATCAATCTTCACGTTCTGGTAAACTGTCCGGCCAAAGAAATCTTGCATCGGGAAAGGAGCCAATCCCCTTGTCCCGGCGCCGATGGTATAAATCTTGACGCCCAGCGCCTGCGCGGCCTTGGCCGCTTTCAGAGGATCGACCTGACCGGCGTTATTCATTCCATCCGTCAACAAAATAATAATTTTGCTTTTAGCCTTGGTCCCCTTCAAACGCGTAAGCGATGAGACGATGGCTGATCCGATGGCGGTCCCATCCTCCAGGACACCCAATTCCACGCGTTCCAGATTAGTCAAGAGCCAGTCATAATCCAGAGTGAGCGGACACACCGTGTACGCCCGCCCGCCAAAAGCAACCATGCCGACGCGGTCCGAGGAGCGCATCCTGACAAAATCAGCGACCACATCTTTCACAACCTTTAACCGATTGGTACGCCGGCCTTCCAGTTCGAAATCCTCGGCAGCCATACTGCCCGAGGCATCAACGGTAAGGACAATATCTATCCCCTCAGTGGCGCGTTTGGTTTCTTCTAAAGGCGACTGCGGCCGGGCCAGGCCTAAGAGAAACAAAATCAAAACACACGCGCGCGCAAGCCAAAGGTAACGGCTCAACCGGCACTTAAGGCTGGTCTCCAATCCCCTAACCATCTGCAGCGATGGAAAACGAAAACCTTTTACCTCCCGCCCGCTGTTCGTCCAGTAAACCCACAAAATAACCAAAGGGATCAAGAGTAATATCCATGGATCTTTGAATAAAATCATACAACCCCCGCCGTGATTTCTTCTTTGGTCTCATCGACAAACTTCCGGACAAAATCAAAACCGCGCTTGATCTCTGCCGCCGTGGCGCCATGCCTGGCAAACTTGACCAAATCACAGGAGTTAAGAAAATCCCCCAGCATGCTTTTATGTTCAGCCTTCAGGGTGTCTGATGTATTGAGAGTGCCGAGAAACTCTTCGGTAGTCATCTCCGGGGCACGGATGCAAAAGCGGTCTTCGATATAAAACCTGGCGATGTCGGAAAGCTCGTCAAAATATTCTTTGATCCTCTGCTGATCCGGCAAATTTTTGTTCTTTAACTCTTCCAAACGCGCATAGGCAATCACATGAGGCGGTTGCGGCGGGATCACTGGCGCGGGCTTTTTGATCTCTCTACTAAAAAATCGCTTAACAAAAAAATACGCCCCTGCCGCCAGAACCAAGACCAGCACACCGTACAGCCACCTCCAATCCGGCGGTAGCGTCATCGGCGGCTTGACATCACGGATATCTTGGGCGTAAGAAGGTAAAAGAAATGAAAGGAAATAAAAGAAACTAAAGAAAACAAATCCCAAACGCCTTACCTGAGAGCATGATTTTCTAACTTTATCCATCATCCTTTTGCCTTTAACCTTCATTCGACTCGTTAACTCGTCCTACTCGCCAACTCGTAAACTCGTAAACTTTTTTTAATGCATCCTTCTCTTGCGTCTCCGCAAAAAGAACTTCACCAATTCCCGCTCATACGGTTTATCCGTCGATATGTCGATAGGATCAACGCCGGTGGAACCAAAGAGCATCTCCCTTTTTCTTAACCGTACCAGCGCCGCTTCTCGATAAGCCTTTCTGAGCGCGGGATCCGAGGTATCAATCACCCTAGTGTCGCCCGATTCAGCGTCCTCCAATAATAATAACCCGCAATCCGGCAGTTCCGTTTCTCTGGGATCGTTCAAGGTCACGGCGATCATATCGTGGCGTTTGTTAGCGACGGTCAGGGACTTTTTAAAAGCAAACTCTTCCTGAGGTGATTTTTTTAAAGACGAGTTAAAGTCAATAAAATCTGAAATCATAAACGCGACGGTCTTACGGGTCGTCACCTTGTTCAGGTAATCCAGGGCCGCGCTGATATCCGTCCCCTTTCCCCGGGGTTGAAAACAGAGGAGCTCCCTAATCACCCGCAGGACATGGCGAACGCCTTTGCGCGGGGCGATAAACTTTTCAATGACATCTGTAAAGAGAATAAGCCCGACCTTGTCATTATTGCGGATCGCGGCAAAGGACAAAACGGCGGCAATCTCAGCGGCTAATTTATTCTTCAATTGATTAACGCTGGCAAAACGGCAGGACCGCGAGGCATCCACCAGAATCATGACCGTGAGTTCACGTTCTTCGATGTACTTCTTGATATGCGGCCGGCCGGTACGCGCGGTCACGTTCCAATCAATGGCGCGGACATCGTCGCCGATCTGATACTCCCGCACCTCATCAAACTCCATTCCCTGGCCTTTAAACACGCTGTGATACTGGCCGGAAAAGACATCCGTGACCATCCGCGAAGTCGTGATCTCAATGCGCCTGACCTTTTCAAGAATTTCTCTGGGAATCATGTATTCAACTCGCTAACTCGTTAAACTCGCCAACTCAATAAACTCACAACTCGCAAACTCTTTACGGCACTTCCACCTCTTCAAATATCCTTTTCACAATATCTTCCGAAGTCTTCTCCTCCGCCTCGGCCTCGTAGGTGACAATGACACGATGACGCAGGACATCCATGCCGATCGATTTGACATCCTGCGGCGTGACATATCCGCGCCCCTGAAGAAAGGCATAGGCCCTGGCCGCGACGGCCAGATAAATCGTGGCCCTGGGCGAGGCCCCGTATTGAATCAATCCTTTAAGATCCGCGCATTTATATTTTTCAGGGGAGCGTGTCGCCTCGACAATATCCACAATGTAGCGCTCCACCTTTTCATCCATGTAAATCTCATCAATCGTCCTGCGCACGCGGACTATATCCGCCGGGGTGACAATTTTTTGGACTTCAATCTTTTTGTCGGTAAAGGCCATACGTTTGAGGATCTTGTATTCTTCCTCTTTTGTCGGATACGTGATCTTGACCTTGAGCATAAAACGGTCCACCTGCGCCTCCGGCAGAGGATACGTCCCTTCCTGCTCAATCGGATTTTGCGTAGCCAGGACGAGAAACGGGTCATCCAACAGATGGGTCTCCTGGCCGATCGTCACTTGGCGTTCCTGCATGGCCTCCAGAAGCGCGCTCTGCACCTTGGCCGGCGCCCGGTTGATTTCATCCGCCAGAATAATATTGGCGAAGATCGGCCCCTTTTTCGTCACAAACCCGCCGGTCTTCTGGTCATAAATGAGCGTGCCTGTCAGGTCCGCCGGCAGCATATCCGGCGTAAACTGAAGCCGCTGAAATTTTGTCTGCAAGGTGGCGGAAAGGGTCTTGACCGCCGTGGTCTTGGCGAGTCCCGGCACCCCTTCAATGAGGATATGGCCGTTGGCCAGGAGTCCGATCAAAAGCCGCTCCTGAAGATACCTCTGGCCGACAATGACCTTTTCCCACTCCATCAACACCGCCTCGACAAAGGCGCTCTCTTTTTTCACCTTTTCATTGATAACGGAAATATTAAACTCTGCCATGACCAACCTCCTTTAAACAAATTTGAAACCTTTTTTAATACTATGCGATGATATATCACTAAGGAAAATCTTTGTCAATTCTTCGGTGGGGTAAATTATGGGAAGGTCTGCTAAAAATAATTTCAGACGTTCACTTTATCCGGACATCCACCACCAGCGGCAGGTGATCCGAAGCGGCTTTATCCAGGTCCGTATCCGAAACCTCGACCCGCGTGACCTCTAATTCAGGGCTGACAAAGATATGGTCGATGCGGCCGATGGGTAAGCGGCTGAACCATGTGGCCTTGGGGCGGTGGTTTTCACATTCGGTCTGCGCGTCCCGCAGTTTCCGGCTGAAACACCGGCAGACCGCCGAGCCGGGAAGAGCGTTCAAATCCCCGCAAAGAATCACCGGCCCCTGACAATCCGGATGACTCAACCACTCCGGGCCCGTCAGGGCCTGGGCCTGTTTAAGGCATTCTCCTCTTCTTAAACCCAAATGCGTATTCAAGACTTGTACCCTCGTCTTCTCGTCTAAATCGATAGCCACCCATAAGGCCCCGCGGGGTTCCAAATGAGGTTTTTGAGGAAAATCCGGCAATTGTTCCGAACGGATCAAGCGCATCGGATACCGGCTTAAAATAGCGTCTCCGTATTGTTCCTCCTCAATCTGAATGGCGGGATGAAAATGGTAAATCATTTCCAAATACTGGGCAATCGTGTGCGGTTGATCGACCTCGCCGGTCCTGGGCCGGCGCATATCCAACTCTTGCAGGGCCACGATATCCGGTTCATGCCGGGCGATCACCCGGGCAATCCGTTCCGGCGATATCTTGCCGTCAAGCCCCACGCAACTGTGAACATTGTACGTCAGGATTCTCAGGGTCCTGGTTGACTTAAAATCCTTCACCTGTCTTGCGGTCTGCAAACGCGCGTCAGCAACTTTAATGCCCGAGAAAGGACGGGGCGGTGGACAGGGCTTGAGGAAACGCAAAGCGGCCTCTCTTAAATCCATCGTTTTCATATACGCGCGGCTCTCGGGTAAACTTAAGATATCCGGCGGAAGAATCGCGAAGGCGTTGGTCTCCTCTGTTCCCGGGCCGGCGTGAGAACCGTTCTCCACCGGAAAACTGACCGGTTTCGCTTCCAGGCGCCAGCCGAGAATCGTGAAATCGCCGGCATCGGGGTGATGACATAAGGCCGTGAGATCTTCCCGGATCTCGGCCAAATATGGGTGTCCGACACCCGCGATTTTCTCTGTCTCCTCGGGCAAAACCCATTCCCCCTCCTTGCTCCAGGCCGTGACACGTCCCTCGTCGCCCGGCATCAAAACCACGGGGACATGGGCTTTGTCCACCAAATAACGGATAAAACAATATCTTTCTTCCGGCGTCAAAGAACAAGGAAGATACACATGCCCCACCGGTCCCATGGCTGTGACCACGGGATCTTTGCGCGCTTGCGGTCCCGGACTCGCCGCGTGAAACGCCTGAGCCACCGCCTGCTGAATGGTCTTTCCCTGATCCACGGCATAACTCACCTGATCCTCCTGCCCATGGTCTGAATAAATCCAGACATCATAACGGCGTCGGGTCGAGTGGATGGCCGCGCTGTAAATCCTGGCTACGGCCTTATCAATGCCCCTTAAGGCCCAATGGGCGAAACGGGAGGACGGCCCCCGTCTATGCGCCTGCTCGTCATAACCGATAAAATTCAAATGAATGACCGGAAGGCCGCGGGCGCAATCAATGCTCGCGCCCAACGTTTCAAGGTTTCTCAATAATACGCAAAGGCTGAGACGGGTCACAATAAATTTGAATTCCTTAATAAAGTTTTCTCCACGAGAAATACCGTATATGAATCCGCCCACCGCCAAAACCAGCTCCACCGCCAATTGAATCGCGGTCTGAACAATAAATGGCAGATGCGTGAGCATCAGCATCAGGAACCTGAACGGATTCAATTCTCTCCATACGTGGCTCCATCCGATGTTGACCGCGCAGAAATGCGTCTCCCCGGCCCCGCCGGAATAAACGTTGGAATAAGAACTTCCTCCTTCCAAAAGTCCTTGGCCGCACTGCGCCAGTCGCCGCTCAATCTCCAGCGCGGCCGGTTGATCATACAGACGAAAAACCTTTCCGCTTTGATGATCCCGAAATGAAAATGAGGGGACGATCATCTTGACGCCATAAAACAACTCCCCCTGGACCGAAGGTGTGCTGGACGGAAGGCCGGAATAATAACGATACAGCCGGTAACGTTCCTTCCGCAGGAGTTTTTTTAGAAACGGCATCTCTCCCTGTGTCAGGGCGCGGTTCAGTTGCGTCATTGAAAATCCGTCGATCTGAATCAGCACAAGCCCCGGTTGACTCCCGGTATCCTGTGATTGAGAAAGACCCAAGATCCGCGCCGACCACTCGTGATGGCTGAGCCAACGCTTGAGCTTTATCATCCAGCGCTCTTCCTGTGTGTTCAGGATACTCTTTCCTGCCGGAGACCCGCCGGGCGAAAAAGACTCTTCTCCGCCGGAAAAGGCCGCTCCCGCGGCCTCGGCTAAGTTTTTAACTAAATCCCATTCGGTTCTAATCTGCGCCAAGGTCTTCTCCCATAAACTCTCTTCCTTCGTCCTCTCGATAAATTCCACGTTCCTAAGAGACTGATAAATCCCCAATACTTTTTGGGCAATCTCCTGGATGGAATACGGTTGGACGGTCTCCCAGGCTTTTTTCTTGAGCGCCTGATACTCCTGCGTCCCCAAGCCGTAGACCCATTGCAGGGCTGAAGAAAATGTCCGGATATTTTCTTCTTTCAATAACCGTCCGTTTTCTTTATCTAAAACGACTTCCCGGGCCCCCGAGGCATCCAGCGCCACGACCGGCGTCCCGGCGGCCAGGGCTTCGGTGACGACTAGTCCTTGTGTTTCCGTCTTTGAAGCAAAGGCAAAGACGTCCATGGCGTGATAAGCGTCAATCAGCTCCTGCCCCTCCAAAGTCCCGGTCAGACATAACCGATCTTCCATGCCGGCAGACTGGAACAAAGTTTTGATTTGCCCGGCCACAGGCCCTTTCCCGACAGCGAGAAATCGTCCGCGCTCATGGGTCCTAAGAAAATCCAGCACAGCCTCAGACAAGAACAAAAGATTTTTTTCCGGCGCCATCCGGCCGACATGCCCGATGATAAAGGCGTCCGCGGCCAGACCCCAACGCGACCGGAACCGTTCACGGTCCCCGCGATGATACGCCTCAAGATCAAGGCCTGTCGGGATCACGTCCATAGGCGCGCGCACATGGCGTCCGCGCAGCAATTCGGCGATGCTCTCGCTTGGGACGAAGACCCGATCCGCCAAATTCGCGTACCCGGTCGAGAGTTCCACGACAAACCGTTTTAAGGCAGGAGAGTTTAAAGGAACATAATGCGTGTAATCTTCATATTTGGTATGGTAGGTAAAAACCAGCGGGACCCGGTATTTCTTCGCGATCCGCAGGGCGGTATCGCCGAGCATAAAGGGATGGTGGGAATGAACAATGTCCGGTTTAAAAGAACGCAAGGCCGAAAAGAGATCCACAGGGATCGGCAGCCGCACCGAGAAATCACTGCCGTTAAAACGCCGGATGGCCGGCACGCGGACAACTTCCCTTTCGCCTTTGGGCATTCCGTCGAATTCCGGGGCGACAATCAGAACCTGATGCCCTTCCCTCCGGAACTGTTCGGTAAAGGTCCGGATGGATTTCTCCACGCCGCCGACAATCGGTGTGAAGGTATTGCTCAACATGAGAATTTTCATTTTTATGACCTACATACGGCTGGCGGAAGTCAGGTAAACAATCTCTACACAATTTCGACCGAATTCTGCCCCGGCACCGCCGTTATTCTCGAGAAACCCGGAAGACGAATCTCCATACGCGGCTCCTCGGCTATCCACTGAGCGTCCCAGGTGATCACTATTTTATCGCCTTGCGGTTGCAGGACTATTCTTACAGGACCAAACCGCGTCGGCGCGGGGCCAAAGGAGAGCGGCTTCTGTCTCACCAGCCATGTCCGTGGAATGCCGGAGCATAAGATTAAACATCCCGATTTCTCGTCTTCCCGAATAAAACAATTTCTCATCATTAAAATCCATTCCGCCGCGGCCCAGGTATGCTGTCCGTCCCCCATGCATCCGCCTTTGGTCTTCGGATGGATCGCCTCAGGCCACTGACCGGTCGGGCTGGCCAGGTGCGCGACGGTGGTCATCAGGTCAAAATACCGCGGGTCCTCCATTTGAAGAAGCACCTGGGCAATGTGCAGGGTTAAATACGGATTAATGCCGGAGTGCGTCATGTCCTGAAAAAATCCCCCATGAACCAAACAATTTTCCATGAGAAAATCCACTGTCCCTTTCAAACGCGGATCATCCGGCGCGAAAATCTGTAAGGGATACCCGCAAACAATCGACCCGATGGCCCCGGCGTCCATCCTCCGGTACGGTGAAGCGGGGATCACGGGCAGATCCATGTCCTGAGAAATCCTCTGAAGGCTGTTTTCAAGGCACCGCAAAAACTCCCCGGCCTTTTGCGAAAAACGCCCGGCCTTTTCTTGATCATTGTACTTCCCCGCCAGGTATCCGGCGCTTTCAAGCCCGGCGACACCCCAAAAGTCATCCCAGAAATAATAATCATTCGGCCCGAAGTGCTCCGCGCTGAATCCCGCCGGGAAAAGTCCGGCGTGCGCAACGGTCAAATTTTGAGGCAGACGTTTGTTTTCAATCCATTGCGCCCCGTGGTAGATCGCCTTCTTCCAGGAAGGCTTGGGCGGGGTGTTCGTCAATTCACAATAGCGACGCATCGCCCACAGGGCCTCGCCGTTGGAATCCCACTCCCCTTCCTGGGAAAGAAAATATCCAAACGCGGTCTGACGCAGAGGAAACCGGTCGATCACGCGTTCCACTCTCTTCCCCAACCCCGCGCACAGCATGGCATACAAAATAAAAGCCGCGTCCCTGAACCAAAACCGCCGATAGGTGTACGGCCCCGGATAGACATCTTCCGGCGAATGAAGAATCAGGGTTCGAATGGCCGCGTCGTAAAGAAATTGAAAATGCTCATCCGGGACCTGCAAACGGCAATGGCCTTGAAGACTCTCCTGCCAACGGGAACTTGTCTTTTGCTGCCAAGAGACCAGTTGTTCTTTCGGATTAAAATTCTCTTCCTCAAACACGGCCGGATATTTTTTTTCCGTCTTTTTTGGCCGGCCGGCGGACGGAAAAGAATGCGAAAGCATCTCGACAAAGCCCGAAGGCCTCAAGTCCTTTTTCTTCCTTAGAGGAATATACACCGAGACCTCCCGCGATTGACGCGGCTTCAATTCGAAAAGCGCCGCGGCCGTGGCCATCCCGACGTCACACGTGATCTGGCTCTCTTCCTCCGAGACGTAAAGCCCTTTGTAAACATCCCCTTCGTGATACCGGGACATATAATGTTTTTGCGGGCATTCGTCGAAATAAACAAATTGACGATCATTGACCCTCCAGCCCTTCCGATTTGCCGATAAGGCCGCCTCGTGAATGAAGCTCACCCCCTCTGGATTATACGGCCGCAAAGCGACAACCAACCACGCCTTGGTATCCGCGCATCCGATCAAACGGATATGACATAGCGAGGCTTCGTCCAGATCCAGGACATCCACGTTAGAAACAAGGGATAATCTGTCGGCCTTGGCCTCGGTGGTAATCATGAGATTATCGTTATACACCAGTTGTTGGGTGACGGAAGGCAGTCGCGAGGGAATTAAGGCGTATCCGCTTTCCGTGACAATCCAGCCGTCGATGGACCATCCGTCATAAAGCGGCGTCACCAGACCGCGCGGATCGACAATAGGCAGTTCCGGATAATCCGGGATCCCAACGGCGGTCCAGTTGCGGTGGGTCAGATTGATGTGCGTAATAGAAAAAGCCCGCGGGATGAAGGCATCATCAAAAGGGTCGAACTGGCGTTCCACCCAATAAGGCCAGACCCAGTCCAGGTTATGCTGGATGGCCTGGCTGTTCATCAATCCCCGGGCATGGAGGAGCGCCCCGGATCGTAACAATTCAACCGGCGCCGCCACCTCCGACGGTTGCGCGAATCGCTGCAGACGGGATAACACAGTCAAGGGATCCAAGAAACCTCCCCGACGCGCCATATTACGAACAACAAACCGCCACGGAAGCCATTTCATCCACATAAACTCTATCCTCCTTCGGCATGATCACCCAGCCGACACTCTTTGCGCTCAGCCATCGATATTTTCTTTTTTGTAAAAAGGAATACCGGCTCGATTTATATGATCGATTAAACCGGGATTCTCGATGTGGCGGTAAGCGGATAAATCAATAATGTAGGGCAACAACAAATCGTCCAACTGTGAACTTATATTATTTAATACAGCGAGGTCAATGTTATTCCCTTTCAATGTTAAATCTATATCCGAACCCGGCTTGTAATTCCCTTTAGCCCGCGAACCATACAATACGGCCTCATCCACTTCAGGGAACATGGAAAAAATATTTTGAATTTTCTCAATGATATTTTCTTTTAACCCGAACCTCATTTCACGTCACCGGATAAATTACCTTGCCCTTTCAGGATTTTCTCCATTCTTTGATGAAGCCCTTTAAACAAACTAAAATATTTGTTCAAAATGGCGGATACGATTTCCCTGGCTATGGCTTCATTATACGTGTGTGAAGTTTTCGTTCTGCTTTCTATCATTTTCATCCAGCCTTCTCCGTCCTCAATAAGCCCTCTGTTAAATGCCAGACGAAAAGCGTCCCGGCTCCCTTGTATTTCAGCTACCCCCTGATAGTTATAATAGTCCTTTATTAAATTCCAGGCCAATTCAAAATTGTATTCAAACGATTGAATCATTCCCTGCTCTTCCAGTTCGTTCAGATTCTTGCCTTTCTCAATAAATCTCTCCAGTTGAGAAAGCGCCTTGGAGTAATTCGCGAAACGTTGTTGCCAGCGGATATCATTATTTTCCATGCTCTGCCCCCATAAATATTGAAAAATTATTTTTCAAAACTTTCAAATTATAACATAGCGCAATATAAAACGCTGTCTTACTTTCAACAATCTTCATCCCAAAACCCAAAGCATAAAACCCCAAGTATTCCGATTGAAATTCCAATTCAATTAAGGTATCCTTATGCCACTATGTTAAAGAATTTTCTTTCAAAAGAGACCTGGGTTTTTCTCCTCTTAAGCGCGCTCACCTTGGTCGTCCTGGTTAAATTCGTTGATTTAACCCCTCATGTGGATAGTGATTTTTTCTTTTCCAACGATGACCTCCACTATCAGGCCGACAATGAGATCTCTCGGCTGTTTACCAGAAAAGATACCCAACTGATTATCAGCGCCCGCGGAGATATTTTCTCCGAAGACTATAAAAAAAGGATCGAACAATTAAGCAATCTTATCCTGACCTTGGACGCTGTTACTTCCCTCAAGAGTATCACCCACGGCCCCAATGGGATCCATGACGCTCTGGCAAGCCCTTTCTGGAAGAGACTTTTAATCTCTACCACGCAAGAATCGACCAACATCATTGTGATTCTCGACGCCAACTCCTCGCAAAGACTCATTTCCAAGATTGAAGACATGATCTATGCCCTTCAATCGGACCATTTTCATATAAAAATATCCGGCTTCCCTTACATTGTCGATCTGATCAACCGCTATCTGATCAGAGATTTCAGACTTTTCAGCGCCCTGGCCTTCACATTCTTCGGGATTGTCATATTGATCATCTTTCATTCCTGGCGGATACTCCTGGGCGTCATCCTTTCTTGCGCGAATTCCTGTAACCTCACCTTCTTGATGACGCATCTCCTGGACGTGAAAATCGGCATCCTCACAGCCAATCTCGCGACCATCATCTTTGTTATGACATTATCTCACATCGTATTTATGACCTTTAACTGGGAAAACCTCAAAAAGACGACTTCCGGCAAAGATCCGGAAAAAAAAGAAGATCACGAAACCAAAGACCCTCATGCGCTTGTTCAAGAGGCTCTCAAGATAACTTTTTGGGCTTCCTTCTGGAGCATGTTCACCACCTTCCTGGGTTTCCTGAGCCTGTTATCTGTTCAGGCCAAACCCCTTCGCGAACTCGGCACCGCGGGATCCATCGGGACCCTGATGGCTTTCTTCATTGCCTACGGCATCTATCCCTCGTTTTTACGTCTCGAAAAGAGCCCTCATCATAAATTGAATCGGCATATCAAACATTACTATCAACGCTCCTACGCCTTTCTGATAAAACGCAAAAGCCTGGTCATGGGGATTATCTTCGGGATCATCCTGATGACCTTTCACAGCCTGGGATCGCTGAACACCGACCCCAGCCTCATCTCCTATTTTTCTGAAAAAAGCAAAATAACTGAGGGGTTGAAATATATCGATCGAAACGGCGGGAGTAGTCCTCTCATCATTGTGATAAAAGACGCGGGCGGAGAACGGCTGAATACGAATCAAATTTATCACCGCCTCTGGGCCCTGCAAAAGGATTTGGAAAAAAATCCCGACATCGGGACGGTGGTCTCTCTTCCCGTCCTTTTGGCCGAGGGGAAACGCTCCAAATTCAGTTTCTTTGTGGGACCGGAAAAAATGCTGGATATCCTGGAAAGTCCGGCCTACGATCGTATTGCCGAAAGTTTTGTCACCAAAGACCGACGCTATGGTCTTTTCCTTCTCAGAATGAATGAACTTAACCGCACCGCCACGCGTCTTGAAGTCATCGAGGGAATCCAGAAAATAATCCGGGCCCATCATTTTACGCCGCACCTTGTCGGCGGGATTTATGCCCTGCAAGGGCATCTGGCGAGCCTGGTGGCCACGAGCCTCATCTATGGGCTGTTGAATTTAACCTTTATTTTCTTTCTCATTGCCTTGATCCACTCTCATTCGTTACGCATCGCCGTGGGGATGACGCTCAGCATCTGTCTCCTTCCTTTCTGTATGGTCGGCGCTGTCGGGTTCCTGAAGGTCCCGTTGGATATTATTTCCGCGCCTGCCGCCAATTTGGCTATGTCCATGGGGATCGACGCGATGCTCCATCTCACGCAGGCGTATCAAAGATTTTATAAATCCGGGCAAGGCCGGCTCAAGGCCTGGTTACGCGCTTCCCAGGTCATGTATGAACCCGTCATCACGTCGACGTTTATCGTCTGCAGCGGCTTTGGGATATTCTTCTGTTCCTCGTTCCCTCCCACGCAACGTTTTGGAGGGGCGATCGTTTTTGGCATGCTGGTCTCGGCCTTTACCGCCATCTTTATTTTTCCGGCGCTTTCACGCAAATGAACCACTTTACAAAAAAAGATATTCTGGTCTTTGATTTCGACGGCACGATCGCCGACACCTTCCATCACATCATCGAGATCAGCAACCTTCTTTCCAAAGAATTCAACTTCAATGCCATTCATCCCAATGACGTGGAGCGCCTCAAGGACATGACCTCCCAGGAGGTCACCCGGTACCTCGGCGTCCCGCTTCTGAAGGTCCCCTTGATTGTGGCTAAAGGACGCTGGCAGCTTCATAAAAGCATGGATTCGGTCAAACCGACCGAGGGCCTGAGAGAATTGGTGCACGCCTTGAAATCTCTGGGATATGAAATCGGCATTCTGACGTCCAATTCATTAAAAAACGTCGTCACATTCTTAAAAAACCATGACCTGGATGTCTTTGATTTTATCCGAGCCTCTTCCAAAGTCTGGGAAAAGAGTCACGGGTTAGATGCCCTGATGAAGGACAAAGGCATGGATCCGCGCGAGGTTATTTACGTCGGGGATGAAACACGGGACATCGAAGCCGCGCAAAAGGCGGGGATTCGCGTCGCGGCAGTCTCCTGGGGATACAATTCTTCCAAAGCCCTCCTGGCGCACAAGCCGGACTATCTCATCCATAAACCGGAAGAATTATTGAAGGTTTGCTCTGGAAGTGTCAACCCTGCCGGAGATAAACCGTAGTACACTGTAACAAAAATTATTGATTAAGTTCTCCCCCTGTTGTGGGGAGGAAGGGTGGGGGGGGAATTTATGTTACAGTGTAGTAGAATTCTCTTCCTCATCTACTGACTCCATCTCCCCTAATATCAGCGGCGCCTGGGAGACAGGAATAATCTCAATAATGACCGGGAATAATCCGTTGATATGAATAGTCGAAATATTTTGCTGCTCAAGGGGCAACGCCACCCCTTTCCCGTCGCGCTTGATCTGCAGATTCAAATAATCCGGATTAAAATCAATCCCGCCTTTGGTTCGATCCCGAGCATCCGGGTTTATTATCATGGCCTTGTCAGCAGCAGCGGGAACAACAGTAATACTGATAATATCTCTTCTTGGAATAACAATTCTTCCCGTGTCCGAAACGCTTGCTTCCATTTGATCCGGTAAGCTGGAGGAGTTGATCTGCTTCCACACAACAGTGGTCTCCGCGCCGTTATGCATAATGAGAAGCGTATCTTCGGGTTTGATTTTATTCAGTAAAACCTTCTCATTATAAAAAGCGTCGAACGCCAAAGGTTGCGGACCCGCCGGGATAAAATGGTCCGCGTCAGCCATCAGGGTAATAATGGATTTCCATATTTTATTCATGGAATGCCTGTTATCTTCCACCACAAGCTTCTGATACGTTTCTGCCATGAGTTCCTTAGCCTTCCTTTTTATCTCTTCACTCGGCCTCTTATTATCCAACTCCTCCATATTCATTTTAATCACCGCCGGGAGATCCCTATTGATTTTTTCATCGGCATCTTTCATTTCTTTCTCTATCAGCGGGACGACGTGTTCCATGAATTTATCGATCATTAATCCAATGATTTTTCTTCGGATACTTTCCGCGTCGACTCCAGGCTCGCTGGCTTCGATCCGGTCCTTCAGTTCATAATAAATTTGCCCAATCAGAACGCTAAAAGGGACAGCCTGAAATACGCCTTCCAGAACCTGAAACGCGCGTTTCGATATCTTTCCTTCGTCTTTCAAATCTTTCAGATCGCGGATGAATTCAAGGGAGATCATATAAAAAAGACTTTGATTTTTTCCGTCCAGAACCGCGTCAACCAGCTCGCCGGAAGAATAGCCCGCGGCCTTCCTTTTCGCCTTAGAATGCGCCAGATTCTCAAACAGATCCTCCAACTCTCCGTACCTGCCTTCCTCTATCAACCGCTTCATTTTTCTCATCGTTCCCTCCGCCGAAATGGCCTCAACTTCTTCTCTGTATTCTTTGGCCTTTCCCATCCAGCCATCGACAATGAGAGAATCTTTTCCCACCCGGGTGATGCGATACTGCCCTCTGTCGACTTCTATATTTAATCCCAGGAGGGGCCCGAGATAGAGAACGGGATCCCTATTATTTTTAACCGCATGCGCTTCCACCCAGCGCGCCGCGAAATAGAGTTTGAGGATTTCGCCATTCACAAAAAGAGCCCGCCGGAATCCGATTTTATCTTCCGTTTCCTTAAGACCCTTCAGCCAATGAAACTCCCTCACGACACTCACCGTATCTCCGTCAAGCCACAACCGCGCTAAATGGACCGCGTGAAACACACTGGCCCAATCCTGCGTGAGAATAGCCGCGTATCCCGGTTGCCGACGGGCAGACTCCCGCGAAACAACTTCGCAGATCCGTGGAAACTCTTCCGAAAATTCTCCCATTTTATTAGCTTCTATCAAAATAGCTATCAACGTCCCCTCGACATGTTCATCATGGACGATGCGATCCGCGTGCCTAAACTTATTTTTTATTCCGCCCCACAATCTCAAGACCTCACCGGCAACCGCTTTTAAATTCTTCAATTCATCGCTCAACCCAACCCTTTCCTCTTTTGGCAAACCATGAGGCATTACGTTTTCTATAAAAGTGAACGGATCCTGTATCAGAGCCTTGACTTTGCCCTGAATTTCCAGTTGCGTCCTATCATAAAATTCAACCTTTTCCCCTTGATCGGCGAAGGGAGCCAGAATCTCCAAAAACTTGCGCGCCATAAGTACAGCCATTTGCTCTTCGATGGTTAATTTGTCTCCTGCTTGATAAAAAAAATACGGGTGATGCTGCCGGAAGTGTTTTACAGCCAGCAATTCGCCGTCCTGTAACGAACTTTCATCCAGCCATCCAACCCTTTGAGATTCCCCCTTACTGTCCATCGTCTTAAAGGCCGATGCAATGGTTTGAACCCATCTTTTCTTATCCACGACATTAAATAATTGCGAGACCATCTTAGGGTTATTACTGGCGAAATACGCCATAAACAAATCAACCACCTTCATGGCTTGATAATGAAATTTCGCCGACAACAGTTCATCGACGTAATTGCCTTCGCTTTTGGGAGACGGCAGAAAAACGCCGCGCGTTTTCTCAACCAGATCATCCAGCACGCGCCCAATCTCACCATACCTTCTCTTATCTGTTAAAATCTTAAACCTCCTGTACAACGACGAATTAAACAACTCCATGATGCCTTTCATATACGATTGGGTGTCGGCTGAATCAGGTTGCCCTTGTTTACGATCGAACAAGGTAATTATCTCCGCTGGACTCTCCTCTCCCTCGCTCCAACTGATGCTGTACTTTTCCCCTTTTTCTTTAGTCGGGTGAACATCCAACTTGAGACCCTGCGCCATATAAACAACCCTGTCCAAATCCCTCCGTAGGACATCCGCGTCTGTAACGCGCGCCGCGAAATATAACTGCAGGCTTCCGGGGTCAGTTAAAAACGCCTTGCGGAATCCGAAACCATCTATCCATTTATCCCCGCTGAGAAACGCATACGAATCTTTTATATAATCCAGACCGCCTTCCCCCCCTAAATACGCGGAATGAAGTTTGTAATAAATATCCAGCAAGAACCTGGCTTTTTCAGGAATGCCGCGCTCTTGAATTTTTAGTTTTTCAACAAAACCTTCATCCTCCGCCAACTTCTGAAGTGTTTTTAAAAGATCTTCCTTCTCACCTAACTTTTTAAACGCGGAAATAATATCCTCATTTGTTACTTTCTTCCCGGTTTTCTGATCTCCATAAAGCGCCCCCCACATCTCATAAATATTCTTAATTGTGTCCTTCGCCTCCTCCTCACTCATCATCGCCCGATCAATAAAATTATCGGCCCTACTCATGAACTCTTTCAACTCGGCATTGATACGTTGTTTCACACCCTCCCCATCCAAGATCTCCCCTTCCTTCTGAATAATAGGCATAATTCTTGAAAATAATTTCTGAACGATCTTACGCGCTATCTCTTCACTGAGTTCAGAAGCATAAAACTGATCATTGAGTTTCTCGAAACGGACCGCGTCAACCAAGTCCCCGTAAATATCTCTGAGATCATTGACAAAATCCTCTGAGTATATCGCATGAATTAACACGCTTAAATCTTCAGTTGAATATCCGGACCATATCGACGGGGCAGCAAGTTGTCTTGAAATTTCAAAAACAATCCATTGTACCCGATTATCCAGCTTTGCCTTTAAGAATTCATCCTGGGCTTCCTCATTGTTTAAATCTTTATTCTTACTTATTTGCATAAGCACCATATCGATAAGCCGGTCGATCTTTTCGTATTCACTAGCTTCCCGCATAAGATCAATTCTTTGATCCGCGATCTCGAAGAACACATTTAAAACTTCCTGACGGTATGTGGCGGCATCGTCTTCAATCTTAACCCGCTGAAGTTCGCTTGTCCCTGACGGGCTAACAATGCCATCAGGGATTTCACTAAAGATCAATTCAACCCCTAATTCTCCGGCCATGGTATCGATCGGATCAAAACCGTTAAAACGGCCGTTAAAATGAACATACCCGGCCGCGAAATATATCTTTAAAAAATCTCCCTGGCTCAAAACGAATTCCCTAAAAAAACTTAGTTCATTTTCTTTCATATCTTTTAACCACTGAAAACTCTCGATGACCTTTTGCGTGTCATTCCGGCCCCGCAGATAGGCTGTGGTTCTCGCCATAAATAGCCTGGTCAAATACGTTATGAACTCGTCATCATCATTAGACGGATGTGCGGGGGCATGCCTCAAAAGAATCTTGTATGTCGCGTCAAGGTCACCCAGTTTATCAAAATCATCAGCGATCTCTGTTAAGAGCCTCGTCAACTCCTGCGCGACATCTTTATTTAAAAACTCACCCGGGTCAGAATCAATAACATTAATCTCCCTCCATTTAGCTTCAATCCGTTTAATGATTTCCTGAGCGGATTTCCCATCATCCTTTCCTTTTCCCATCATCGCCCGATCAGATATGGCAGGATAAAAATTCTTAGGATCTCGCATGAACTTCGTCAATGTGATCCGGATTCCATTCTCAGCATCCTTCCCCAAAGCTTTATGTGCCCTTTCCATAATAGGAATAAAATCTTTGACCAATGTTTCCTTCATGATCCTTGCGACTTCGACCGCTATTTCCACAGCAGACGCGTTTTTATACTTATCCAGGGCCATCATGTTCCCGGCCAGAGAAGAATAAATTTCTATATCAAATGGATTGGGACTGATATCGCCCAGATGCTCATATAGCGCATGATAGGGATTGAACACCTTTTGAAGGGTGTTGGATATATCATCAAACGGCCTGTTGATTCCTTCTTTCTCAAGAAATGCATTCAGGTCTTTCAAATAAGTCTCGCATATAGTGAGAAAATCCTCTGTGTTCAGCGGGTAATCTGCTTCTGCGATACTATCAAATACCTTTAAAAAGCCATCCACAAATACAGCTAGTTCCGGTTTTTGGGCAAAAGTTTTAATGGTCTCTCTGACAATATTCTCTGCTGTGCTTTTACGAAACTTATCTTTTAAATCTAAAAGAGTAAAAGCCACTTCTATCATTACCACCTTGAGTAAAATTTTATTTTTCAAACCACTCACCTTGTCCAACGCATCCTCCTGATCCTCATAATGCCCCGGGAATGCCCCTTTTTTAACGTGGTCGACAAGACGATCAGACATCGCAAGAACTTCCTGATATTCCTTTTTCCTTATTTCAACAAATTCACCTTGCAATTGATGGGGCGTTTCCACATATCTGAATTGTTCAAACATGTACTCTATCTTCGTTTGAACCGATGCAAAATAATATCCCATAATTTTCTTTATGTATTGTTCTACTGAACCAAACCAAATGTTTTCATATTCCTGAGACATCTTATTATAAATTGGCAAAGAATACTGACCTTCACTCCTGACGATAGCCAGTCCCAATGACCGGCCAAGAGAAATAACCTTGTCATCTCCATTTTCTTTCGCCATGACAGTCGGGTCATCCCATCGTAGCGCGAAATATACGGCAAGCAAATCAGGATTTCTTAAAAAGGCCGTTTGAAAATCATCAGGGTCATAAACATTATTTTTCTTCATCTGAGTGACAAATTCAAAAAACCTCATTAACTCCCGGATTCCATCATTAGATCTCAACGAAGTTATTGCTACAATATTGTAAATGTTGATCAAAAAATCCATGGGGTCTTTAAAGCCGGCATTTTTAACAAAGGAATCATCTTTGGAAATCATTTGGAGCAATTGAAAGGTCTCATTAACACTCCCCAAAGACCTATAGGCAGATACAATACTTTGATTATGCCGCGATATGTCCTCTAAGGTTTCACCCGGCTCCACTATCTTGTTATCTTTGAAGCTCAACTCTTTGATATCAGTCCAAGCATCGAGAATTTTATTAACTTTCTCCTTTGCCTCCTCAATACTCATCATCGCTGTGTCCTTGCCCTCGGTTTTCTGAGGCCGCATATCATTAACTTCCTTCTCCGATTCACCTGTCCGCCATCTAACAAGAAAATACCCATTTAGTCCGCTGATGAGACGATTAAAACTCTTCCTTAGGACACCGCTCAGGAATTGGAGCCCGTCTTTTATGTATCGTATTTTGGAGGAATCAAACGCCGTCACCCCTCCCGAAAAATATTTTCTGGGGACAATCTCTTGCGTCGCAGGGTCGTAGTCTTCCCGGATGTAATCGTAAACCCCTTTCTTAAACGCGGCCAGGTATTGGTCGTAGATCTTCTGGTGGATCTCCCTGTCCTCGACATCCACCCCCTTCGTTTTGTTTTGATCCACGTAAATCTTACCAAGCAAACTGTCTTTAAGAGTCTTCTTGTACCAAACCGCCAGGATCATGGAATGAAAGATCTGCCGCAGGTTGGCGAAGTTTTTCCCTTCATTAACCTCCCGTTCGATTTCGGGAATTAATATTTCACGAATGATAGAGGTGATAGGTTTTAGCTCTTGGCTCTTGGCTGTTAGCTCCAGGCTATCAACATGTGGCCCTTTTTCTCTATGAGCTATGAGCGATGAGCTACGAGCTAAATAATCCTCCTCCAGCATTACCTTCAAACGACAATCCAGCACATACGCGCTGCCGCCCTTCTCGTACACAACCGCCTCCTGAGGCACGATCCAAACCTTGTTAAAGGTGTTGGCCGGGATATCCACGGGACCATATTGGGCCTGGATTTTTGTGTATACGCGTTCCCAAAATTCTTTCCCAAGTTCATCCTCCGGATACATCAACGAAGCCGTGAGCTGTTTGAGGATATAATCCTGGGCCAGCATGTCCCGGCCCATCTCGGTCTCACCGAATGTTTTGGGGATAATGCGGTCTTTTTCATAAGGCGAGAGGTTCACCCACATCTCTTTCTCGGGAATAGTCAGTGAGGCCAGAAAATACTTGATGAGTTTATTCGCCTCATCCCTTAGGGCATCATCTTTTAACCCTGTATCCCCGGGATCAACGATAAAATCAAACTCCAGAGGATTCTCGGGATGAACTTTAAGTCCTCGGACAATCACCGGTGTAAAGGCAGGCGTGAGGGAAACCATACTCCCCACAGGAGGAAGCCCCATTAATCCTTCAACGGCCAAGGGCGCGTTCTGGCCAAAAGCCATCTGAGCGGGCATGAGGAAATTCACACAAAACGCCGCGTTGACCAACATGGCCATGAACCGGAAACCGGGTCTGAACTTTTTGGAAATGAGATCAATAAACATAAGTTATTAAGGGTACTTCATAATACTGAAGATTTAGAGGAAGTATAGACTATATGTATTGTGGAAAACAAGGGGGACAACTGAACTGGCGTATTTTGGAAACGGAAAAAAAATATTTCGCTGATTGGCGGAAATAGGGTTCAAGAAATGGAATTGTTACGTTAAATTTTCTAAATCATTCAAATCCTTGTGCCGGCCGCTAGCCTTTTTATTTTTCAAGAGATCCTTCAAAGAAATAATTTTTGTTTTTATCCCATTAATTTTTGTCTCTGTGCACCGTGAATAGCACTCTTCAAATTGAACACCCGATATTTCTGTTAACACTTCTATTCTAATCGGAGGATAACCCATTCTGATTATTTTCCCAGACTCAAGGAAAACAGATTCCTTTAAGTCGGGAGTACTCATGCCGAAATCTTTTATCACTTCTGTTATCTTTTTTGCGTTCTTTTTACTGACAGCAACCCATATATCCATATCCGCGGTCGCGCGTGGATAGCCGTAGTACCCAACGGCATAACCTCCTATTAACAGATACTCAACTTTTTTTGAGTTGAGCAACTTCAAAAAATCTTTGAAATCTTGGGGGAGTGCGGGTGTACCCATAGACAATTCTCCTGTTTATTTCGACTGCTTCTAATCGTTCCTTCGGTGTCCGCGAATGCCAATAGGCTTTTTCATCATCTTCATCTAAAGATGATATTTTTATAACTTTTTTATTTATTTTATATTTCTCCACAAAAAAGACTCCTTGGTATTAACTTACATGCTGGTTTTAATGGAATGTCTTTCCTGAATTCCATTTCAGATCGACTCAATGTCTCAATGACGTCTATCAAAGGTTTACTTATTTTTTTATCGGTTCACACCATGTATATGACGTGATGCAGCGCAACAGGTTCTGCTGAAATCCCTCGGGACATCCTTCTTCGGGCATCACTGGATATTGATGTTTGGACATGTGATTAACCGATTGCTGACAGCAGCCATCACCCTTTGCGCATTCTTTTGACAATCCCTGATAATATTCAGATGGCATTGCGGGAACACCCTGACAACAGCACGTATTCTCCTGACAATGCGCAAAAACAGCGCTTTGGTAACCTGGTTCGGCACACCTTACCCGCGTCCTCAATTCTTTATAATATTGTTCCGCTTCCGTTCGAAACGTCTGGTTTACACAGGTCCAATCACATGTCCCTATGATGACAACACAATCCTGGAAGGATTGACACGTCACCCATTCCTTATCCCTGCCAGCATCGGCAAAAAGATAATCCCCGGGAAGTAGAAATAGAAACCCTGAAATCAGCCAGGCGATGTTTTTCAAAAGAAGGGCGGATTGTCCTGGGCCAGTTGTTCTCATGTTAACTGATCGAGTTATTTTTGGGAGATGCTCTTTTGGAAAAAGCCTTTCCGGATTCCTGTATTTGGACGAGCAGATGGGAATGCTGATAAAAGGCCTCCAGGCGTTCCTCAGGTGACATGGCCCGGGACAGGTCTATCAAAGCTTGATGATCTTTTTTGAGGACATTGGATTCCATAGCACTAGGAATATATCATAATCATTCTTTCAACACAATGAATGTTCCCTGGTCCCCTAACTCCTAATTAGGAATTTCTATTCTCCTCGAGAGCTCATCGATATCCATTTTGCACCCATTGGGTGAAAAAACTAGCTCGTCGAAATATCGAGGGAGCCATGATTCTCTAATTAGGAGTTGAGGCTGGTCCTAACGCATTTTGTTAAAGGCTTTCTTTTGTTCTTATCTTTTTCAATTCTTGAACATCTAATTGATCTTTTGGCCGCAGGGATTCTCCCTTTAACCTGATTAATCCTTCAGCGTTTAAATATCTGATTGGGAGGCCCTTCTCTGTGACAAAAATATCACTATCAGACAATAAATCGCCGAACGTGTATCCCTTTATCAGGGTGAATATATCCACGGGAAATTCTTCTACGACACGAATACATCCTTCTTCAAGAGTAAAATCTTCCGGTTTTAATTCCCTCGCGGAACCATTACCGAAGGCCTCCAGACAATTTAATAATTTCTTGATATTTTCAGAAGATCCCTCAACAAGAATATCCACATCCATCGTCGCTCTTGAAAATCCGCAGAGATCAACAGCCAGGCCGCCGACAAGAATATAATCAACGCTATTCTTGCTTAACCCTTCCAACAACTTTTCGAACGTTTCCATTCCCTGAATCCAGCCTTTCTCCCCTGATTTCTTCGATCATTTGTTTTAACTTGAATGCTGTTTTTAACGGAGACGCCTTTCGTGCCTTCCCCACCTCTTTGCGTATCATATTTTCCTTACATATGTTTTTCATTAATCGGAATAATATTCTTTCAATAAATTTTCCAGTTTCTTCAGCTCATCCTTTCCGTAATTCAGAGTGAGTTCCTTCAATAAACCCAGGTTAAGTCGTTCGCGGGATACCTGCAGAACCCCGATAACATCTTGAATATCTTTGTTTCCTCCGGCAAATACTTTCATAGCAACAAAATCTTCCAGGCTGATGAATTTGATTGATGTCCCTTTAAATTCCGCCTCAACGACGCGCTGGAACACGTCCTTTGTCATACCTCTGATCCCGATCAGAAGATCGACGCGGTTATAAAAATCATCTTGAATGTTAATAACGCCTTCAATGGGATCCTCCTGATCGCCTCTTCGGTAAACTATTTTCAAATGCCTTTGTTCCAGTTCAGAAAGCAGCCCCTGGAGATGATTTTTGTTCCCTGCGACAGAGATGACGGCATCCGCGTCCAGACTCGCCCGGACGATCCCATAAAATGAGACCGCGAAAGCGCCGATAATGGCATAAGGAATGTGACATCGATTCAACGTCTCAATGACATCTATCAAAAGAAGGGTGGACTGTCCTGGGCCTGTTGTTCGCATGTTAATTGGTCGAATGATTTTTGGGAGATGCTCTTTTGGANNGAGGACATTGGATTCCATAGCACTTTGAATATATCATAACCGTTCTTTTAAAACAACGGGGCCCCGATGTGTTTGTGTGTTTGCCTAATCCGTCAAGCACAGCAAGAAGGCCAGGTCTTCGTCTGCCTCGAGAGAATGCGGAGCGTTTTTAGGCATGAAGATAAAGACACCGGGTTTGAGGTCGATCCTTTGATCGTAGAGAACAAACGTCCCTTTGCCTTTTAATACCTGCACGCAGCCGGTTTTGGTCGAGGTATGCGTGTCCATGTCCGTGCCCTTGGCCAGACACAACAAGGTCATATTGTACGTCTTGGATTTAGCCAGGACCTTGCTAAAAATCCCGCCATCGGGAAAGTGTGTAATGGCGTTTAAGTCTAATGAAAATCCTTTATCCTTCATATCATCCCCCTTTAAAATTTAAATTTATACCCGACAACGATGATCACCGAATAGATCAAACCTAAAAATACTTCCTGCACCCCAATCATCTGAGGCCTTATCTTTGTCTGTTTTCTTTCACCCAGTCCCCAAACCGCTCGTAGACAAAGCACCAGATAACCTCCTAAAACCAACCAGGGGATGACCTGGTAAACAGCCAGGAGCAAAAGAACTCCACCTCCTAAGACATGGCTCCCCACAACAGAAATAGGTGAATACCCCTCTCCTCTTTCCTGACCTAGCTTATTTCTGACATAAATAATGGACGTTACAGCCCGCACGGCCAATATCATCCAGACAGCCAGAGACGCGAGGATCGACCATCCGCCGGCGATCAGCATAGAAGAGGAAAACGCCCCGAACACAACGCCTCCTGATAACTCAGCCAAAAGTTCTTTTTGCTCATTCCTCAGGGCATGGAACAATTGTAAGGCTCCCAGAAAAGCGGCCGCGCCAAGGGGA
>DOGZ01000022.1 GCA_003528115.1 Candidatus Omnitrophota bacterium | reverse complement strand
AATGCCATCTTTGCCGGCGCCGGCAAAGATGGCATTGTTCCAGGGAGAAACACTGAACATCTTGACATAAACCTGAATGGTCTGTACCGCGTCTCCCAAGACCCCCGAGGATTGAATCCAAATATCTTTACCGCCCGGCACATTCTTCAATTGAACATTATACGTCCCTCCATTCAGCGCTGCGTCCATGTAGGGAATCGCGTAAAAGCTGTTTGTATCAGGCCCGATCGCGTACCCATGAATGTCCCCGTCGGCCCAGCTCGGACTGCTGACGTCATCTAAGAAATCCCGCCTCAAATCATACAGCGCCCGTTCGATCCCGGCCTCCGCTATATAAAAGGCCTGCGCCGTTTTTCTCTGCCGCTCTGAAATCCTTTTTTCATTCGACGTCAAGACCATAAACGCCGTACCCAGAATGATCATGACCATGACGACCATTAAAGAGATAATCAAAAGACTTCCCTTATTATCTTTCATCAATCTTTTTAAGAATACCTGGTCGCGCGTCATAGGGTTAATTCCTTAATTGAACCTGGAACGTTAAACTTTCCGTCAACTGCCGGCCTTTGAGCGTGTTTTTCCGCGCCTGCAAGGCAATCTCCGTCATGTCCGGCGAAGCGGAGGAACGGCGAAACTCCATGGACAGAATATCATGCGCCACCACGTGATCCTGTATTCCCTGAACGCGATGGATCTGATTCGCGTCCGTCCCGCCGAGAACGTATTGAATAGGGACGCCCCATTGAATAATTCCCGAAGAAACCCCCACGGCCGTTTGAAAAGTCATCGTGGTGTGCCACGTATCGTCCGCGGGAACTCCGGTGATGGCAGATGCCCCCGACTGACTCAAGTCGTCTTTGATCTTCTCCATCGCTTTCCTCAATTCCTGGCGCAACTCCACGTTCACGCTGCGGATCTGCCACGCGTCTGTTCCTGACAATAAAATCAAAGTACACGCGCCGTAGATGAATAAAAAAAGAATGACCGTCACAAGAGCTTCAATGAGCGTAAAGCCTGAACGATTGACCTCCCTACAACTCATGGAAATACTTCTCTGAGCGAACGGAGGTCGAGATACCCCTGCTTTCAAAATAAAATGCTTAGAGGAAGCAGGGACGTCCCAACTACCTCTGAATGATTCTTTGAGGGAAGTTGGGGCTGGCTGCCGTAATGTCCCATTCATTTTAGGGAAGTCAGTATTTTCACTCAAACGCCGCGTCCTCAACACTCCTTTACCCTCCTATCGTTCCGCCACAAGCGTGACGAGCCTCGCGATGGAATCCAGCCGGCCGTTTCCGTTAATGTCCTCTCCAGAATCCAGGATACCGTCCAGATCGCTGTCTTCGCCGATCATACGGTTATCCCCGCTCCGCCAATGGACCACCACGTCAATTTCCAATAAATTGGGATTGGCCGCGTTGATATAAATCACGCCCTTACCCGTAAGCTGGGATAAATTAAATGTGTTTCCCGGCGTACCGCCGAGTGCATAATCCGTGGGGACCTGTGAAAAACTGTGATCGCGGATTTCGTCTAATTTCCCCTGGGCTTCTGCCATAGCCAGGGTGACTTCATGAGACGCGTCCGACAACTTGGAACAAAAAATGAACACCTGTAAAACGCCCGCCATAGTGATCACCAGGATCCCGACGGTAACCAGGATCTCGACCAACGTCATGCCTTGAGAGTTGACGGACCGGCGCTGGAATCCGCGGCTTCCAAAATATTTTCCTGTTTTCTTCATTCTCTTCACTCAAATCCGCCGCTTGGGCTCAATGTGTTTTCTCCTCGATCAATCGACCGAAGTCATCGTAATAGGCCGCGTGTCTTAAACTCCCGTCTTTATTGTAGGATTTCTTGAACCCCGGGCTTTCACTCCTGGTGATATGCCATTCAAACTTCAACGTGCCGTCCCTATGATATAATTTGCCGACTCCGACCTCTTTATTGTCGCCCCATGATCTGGCGTCTTCGTAATCCACCTCAAACCTTAAAAGACCGTCGTTATAATATTCTTTCTTGAGCATCAGCCGGCCGAGCCGATACTGTTCTTCAGCCTTTAACTTTCCGTCCGCGTAATAACTCCGGCTCTCCCCGTGTCTTTTCCCGTATTTATAATATTCCTCTCCGCGCGTATTTTTATATTCATCAACAAAATTCACCTTGCCGTCAGGGATCGTCCCCTGAAAATCGGATTGTCCCTCGTGCGACTCTTTGAACCGGGCGATTTCCGTATTTCCTATATAAAAAATATTCTCAATATACTCCTCTCCACGAACTACCCTCGCCCTTCGGATGACCTCGCCTTGCATAGTTTCTTGTGATCCAGCCGCGGAAGACGGATTGTCTTGAACCGCAACCGCGAAAACCGGTTGTTTCTTCGAATAGTCCTTGATCTTGTTTGCCTCCCTCCGAAGCCAATGGTTCATCAACATCATCCCTGCCATCAAGAGAACAAGGACTGTCACAAGCGTTACGACCAAGGTATTGTTTTTTTTCTGATCATTCATGAAGAACTCCGCTCCCAAAAGGGTTTGCCCTGCCGGGCGTTCCAACAAAAAAACCTATCCTTTTATTATAAGGATAGGCTTTATCATCTGCGTGTTTCTGATTGGCGGCCAGGCTATCCTTACTACCAGAGGACCCTTTAACTTTGCGTCCCATCGTTTCCGATGGTTTGCCTTTATCATCAAATACCAGCCGAAGTATAAAACATCCTCATGCCAAAAGGCAAAGTTATTTATGCAGGGCTATTCATACCCGTATCTCTTAATAAACCAGCTTTTAACGAATTGCACCGAGAATAGATAAAGCGCCAAAATCAAAGCAAGGGCGATAAAATAGGCCGGCGGCGGGGGTTCAAAACCGAAATGTTTGCCTAGAGGGAGAAACGGAATAAGAAGGGCTATCGTCACTATATAAATCGAGGTGAACATCAAGAATTGACTTGGCTTGCTTTCGATAAACGGAATTTTTCCTGTTCGGATGATGTAGATCACCAGTGTTTGGGTGCACAACGATTCTAAAAACCAGCCCGTATGAAACACCGGCACAGAGGCGTGGAAAACAAATAACAATACGCCGAAGGTGATAAAATCAAACACGGAGCTTACAGGCCCCAGCGCCAGCATAAATTTCTTAATGTACGCCACATCCCACGGCCTCGATTTAAGGAGATACTCTTGATCCACTTCATCGGACGGGATAGCGATTTGAGAGAGATCATAAAGGAAATTATTCAACAAGATTTGAATAGGCAGCATCGGGAGAAACGGCAGAAAAAGACTGGCCCCCGTCATGCTGATCATGTTACCGAAGTTTGAGCTCGATCCCATTTTAACGTACTTGAGAATGTTGCCGAACGTCCGCCGGCCCTCCAGGACGCCGTCCCCCAGCACCAACAGGCTTTTTTTCAAAAGAATAATGTCGGCCGATTCCTTGGCAATATCGACGGCGTTGTTGACGGAGATCCCCACATCCGCGGCCTTGAGGGCAGGGGCATCGTTGATCCCATCCCCCAAATATCCGACAATTCGCTTGTTCTCTCTCAAGGCAAGAATCACTCTCTCTTTCTGTAACGGCGACAACCGGGCAAAGACCGTGGTTGTTTTCACCAGCTCTCGGAGAGCGGCATCCCCCGCCTTCTCAACCTCATCACCGTTGGCGAAACCTTTGATATCCAACCCGACCTCACCGCATATTTTCTTGGTCACCAATTCATTATCTCCGGTCAAGACCTTAAACTCTATCCCCAAACTTTTTAAACTCTCAATGGTTTTCCTGACCGATGGCTTGGGAGGATCCAAAAAGGCGATATACCCTTTAAGAATCAGATCTTGCTCATCCTCCTTGGAATATTTTTCCTTTTCCTGATCAAAATCTTTATAGGCGACCGCCAGGACCCGCACGCCTTCCGCGCTCAACGTGTCGTATTCCTGCCTTAACTGGACAAGGATCAGGTTGCCCTCGTCCAAATCCAATATTTCACCGTCCAACTCAAACTTCGCGCATCTTTTGTAAATTTCTTCCGGCGCGCCTTTGGCGATAATCCTGTGTCTTCCGTCAACTTCCACCACCACGGACATGATTTTCCGGGAAAAATCGAACGGGACCTCATCGATTTTCCTGTGCTGTTTGACCAGCAATTTCTCATACTTCAAAATGGCCCGGTCTAAAATATTTTTAAGCCCTGTTTGATAATAACTATTGATGTAGGCGTAGCGCAAAACGTCCTCATCATTGCGCCGCACCACGTCACAATGCCGCTCCAGAACGATTTTGTCCAGCGTCAGAGTTCCGGTCTTATCCGTGCAGAGCACATCCATGGCCCCAAAATTCTGAATGGCGTTCAATCTTTTGACAATAACATCTTTCTTCGACATAGCGATGGCGCCTTTCGAAAGGTTGATCGCCACCAACATCGGCAGCATTTGCGGAGTCAGTCCCACCGCGACGGACAACGAAAAAAGAAAGGCCTGCGCCGTGTTCCCTTTCATCAAGGCATTGATGGCGAAAATAATAACCACCAGCACACTCATCCCATAGATCATTAACCACGTGAATTGGCGGATCCCTTTATCAAAACCGCTTTCGGTGGATATCGCGGCAAGTCTTCCCGACAATTCGCCGAATTGAGTGGCAAAGCCGGTTTTCACTGCCACGCCCAGAGCCGTGCCGCTGACGACACTGGATCCCATAAAAACCATATTCGTCACCTCGGCGGAACCGCGACTGCCCGGCTTCGCGGGATCGGAGGTCTTTTCAGCCGGGAAGGACTCCCCCGTAAGCGTCGATTGATTAATAAACAGATCTTTGCAGGAAATAATCCTCAAGTCCGCGGGGATCATATCGCCGGCAAACAAGTCGACGACATCTCCGGGAACAATTTCCTTGATTTGGACTTCCCTCGGCTTTCCGTCCCGATAAACAGTGGCGGTCGCCCGCACCATTTCACTAAGACGTTGCGCCTCCTTGCCCGCGCGATACTCTTGAATGAACGATAAAAACACACTGATCACGGCCATCGACATCACCAACATCGCGCTGACTTTCTCGCCGAAGAACACAGAGAAACCGGCAATGATGAAGAGCACCATAACCAGCGGGTTAAGAAATTTGGATAGGATTTGAAAGAAAATGGTGATGTTCTTTTTCTTGGCAGGTTCGTTGGTGCCGAATCGCGCTAAGCGTCCTCTGGCGTCGTCCTCCGATAATCCTTTGAAAGAGGTCTTGAGTCTTTCCAAAAGGACCTGCAGCGAGCAACTCGTGTAGTCGAAATCTAAAATATCCTTGCTCATCTTCATTGGATGTTCCCGGTTCATAACAATGCCCTCTCGACCGTTAAATCCTTCTCATCCCCGTTCTTTAATTAATTGAATCAATATCAGCCGCATCTTCTCGATGGAAAATCCACCCAGGAATAATTTCACCGTTCGATAGCCGACGCTAACGGTATCCACCACATGATCTTGCGGCCCTACCGGATACTCGATCCATTGATCCAGCGGCGGCGGGACATTGGTCTCAAAGCCGACCCACAGCGTCCGGTTCATGTCTAAATACTGTAATCCTCTGAAATGTTGAATCCCGCCGTAGACGCAGGGATGATCAAAGATCATCACAGACAATTTTTTTGTCACAAAACCCAATTCCGGCAGGCCCAGCGTCTGGGCAATCGTGAACGGCGCCCCGATCGTGTAATCGCTGTATTTGTCTTCAATGACCCTGGCCAGTTTCATCTGAAGCTGAATGTCGTTGCGGTACTCCAGGCTCCTCTCCAGCCAGGAATGAATGACTTTTTCCAACGGAGGATAAGGAAAGCCATAGGAGCAAAATAAAGAAAAGGCAATCAATCCCGTGACCAAGAAACACAAAATCTTCTCCGAACCCATCACCGCCCGTAAGACATAAAATAATAAAAACACCATCGACGGGGCAATCAGCAACAGATAGCGGGGGATCATGGATCCTGAATTCAGGAACACGAAAAACCAGGCGCCGGAATAAAGGAAAAATACCAGGGCCGCGTAATGCCTGCGCAGAAAAAATATCAAAGGTTCTTGGACGTTGGTCCTTTTCTCCTTAAGGAACAAACCGGCGAACATCATCACGCTGAGGAAGTACAGATGGGTTGTCTTTAAAGACTTAATATATTTCCATCCCTCCCATAAACCCACCTTAGAGACCTGCCATTGATCGTGAAAAAAGAAACGCTCGGCGTAAGCAACAGCCGCGGCAAAAAAGATGGCCAACAGACTCCACCCGAGGGTCCTGGCCTTAAATCGATGTTCCTTATCGAAAAAGTAAAGCCCCATCCCGGCGACAAAGACCGTGGCCCCGGCAATCACGGCGTACACCTTGACCAAGGCCGCCAGCATGGACATCACACATGCCGGCCCCATTCTTCGATTCACCAAGTAGTACAACGAACCCATAATGGGCAGTAAGGCCGGGATCTCCATATTCAGCGCTTCCACCTGACTGTGAAACAACGGCAGAGACAATAGCAGAAGAGAAATCAAGAGAGCGGTCGTTGCGTCAAAAAATTTTAATGAAATCCGTCGCAGGAGACTGACGATCGCGGCCCCAAAGGCAAAGACCAGCAGATGATTAATCATGAGAAATACTTTCACGTTCGGGATCAACGTCATTAAACCCGCCACATACGTCGGATAAATCGAGAAAAGATAGACCTTGGGGCCGCCGGAAATAAAACCCGGCTCACGGGCGAGTCCGATGTAATCAAAGTGATGATGAACCAGCCAGATCGCTTCCACAAACGGACCGCTGGCGGAATCGCCGTAAGGAGGATACAACAGGATTTCCCATTTGGTGGCAAGCAAATACAAAAAGACGGCAGCCCCGAACTTCCAGTGTCCGATCCTCCTTAAATACATTAAGGCAAAAGCCAGGAACGCGAGACCCGAGAGAAGAACACTGCCCGGTCCCCAAAACGTCTCCTGGGTCTTTCCAAGGTAAAATTCCAAAGAGCGGGCCGTATCCACGCCTGCCATTTTATTAAGAAACCCGATCGCCCCCTGAGCGTACAAAGACTCGACGGCCTGCGGGCCATAAAACTTCATAAAGAACGCCAGGGCAGTTAAAATAAAAAAGGCGATCCAAAATATTTTCTTATTCTTAATCATACGGATTGTCCGAATTTATTCCGGCCTCCTGGCCACGCATAATAACGAAGTCCCAACGGGGATATAACCGGTCCAACAGATGATCTTTCTCTCAATCCCCATAATACCCAATAACAATTGATTGACCCAGTCCGGCGGAAGTTCCAACTCTTCGACAAGGTCATCAGCGCCGGAATCGTTGATTTTCCCCAAGCGCTCAACCCATTTAATCACAAACGCAGGCAAAAAACTCACGGCGCTCACGTATGTTCCCATGATAATTTCAAAACCCGCCTCGCGGAGCATCCGCTGAAAACTTCCCAACCGGTATCTGGTCTTTCCCATATCCTGAAGGTCATGCCGTCGCGTCAAACAGGGGAAAGCCGGTTCTGTGATCACCAGATAACCGCCGGGTTTAAGGACACGAAATGCCTGTTTCAGGATGTCTCCCTCATCGCGAATCCATTGATGATAAAGGACATGAAAGACCGTCACAAGCCCAAATGTCTCCGGCAAAAATAATTTGTCCAGATGATTCGCGTCCCCGCGGATTAACTCAGACCTGGACCATTGATGAGTAGCCCATTTCAGGGCGTCAGAGGAATTGTCCAAACCCACGGCCTTAACGCAATATTTCGCTAAAACATTTCTGTTGCCCCCGGTGCCGCAGCCGATGTCTAACCCCCAGGACGTCTTACCGGGAAGGAGACGCGAAAGAACATCCTCCACCTGTTTTCGCCGGGAGACATGCCACCAGTGCCGGTCTTCAATCCGCGCCAACTGAGCATATAACCCTGGATTCATCGTTTGAAATTCTCACTCACTTCTCTGGGCAACATCCGCGTCCATTCCCTCTTGAGAATATATTTTAATAACTGCTCATACGCCCGCGCCATGTCTTTGTTGCCCGAATAGTTGGGGTCCGGATGCGTATTCACAAGAAGCATCCCTTGACAGGCATGGACAAAATCAATCTTCTCCCGCCAATAATCGACCAGATCACCGGGCTTCACGGATGAAAATAACGGCACCTCAAAAGGCAAGGTGCACGGCAATTCCATCAGTCCATTATCCCGGCGAAACGGCCGCACAAACCCTACTCCGCCGTGACCGGCCGGACAGATCAGGTCATTGTCCGGACAACTCAAATCATACCTGAAAAACTCCCCCAGCACCTTGAACATCGTTTTTGTCCTGTACCATGACGGAGAGCGGTACCCTTTTATGCCAAACTTCTCCATGAAACCTTTAAGCTGATGAAACTCCCCGCGCAAAACCTGTTCACTTAAAAAAGCCTCTTTGTTATCATGCCGTATCCCGTGCAACCCGATTTCATGTCCACGTTCCATCAACCGACACAGACGGCCTTCGTCCATCGGGTAATGACGCGGAACGACGTTCCAGGAGGACCGCAAACCCAAAACCTCCTCGATCTCGGCCATGGGTTCAACCCACTCAAATCCCAAAAACGTGTCGATATCATGCGTCAGCACGAGAGTCGGAAGGCGCAGTCCGCCGTTCCACGCGCTCCGGCACACACCGAGGAGGATTTCACATCCTCCATTAAAAAGGCTGACCGGAAACACCGGTCTTTTTTTCAAACCCGACGAATTCCATTGAACCAGGAACGCCGCCAGACTGTTCCTGGCCCATCCCGGAATCCGGTGATAGTGAAACGGCAGCCGCGCCGTCAACGGCCTTGTGTGCTCAGGACGATACGTCTCTTCCTGGAGAGACCGAATCCACGATGTTAGATCCAGACCCGCCTCCTGCTTCCCGTCCCGAATCCAGACGAGCGGGAAAAGATCGCTTGAGTTCTGTCTTTTGTAATAGATCTGAATTTCGTTTGTTGGGGGGGCCACGGTCTTCAGAAGATCTTCATGAAGGGGAACATAGGCCTCGATACCCGATGGCCAGGGAACGTCCGGCGGAAAACACTCGCCTTTAATTAATCGCGCGCGAAACCAGGGCATGGTGAGGTAATCATTTCTGTCATTGCCTACTCAATCTTGTATTCAATAATATACCGCGGACGGCGACGGGACTCATCGAAGGTCCGCCAGAGGTATTCTCCCAGGACCCCGCACATCATCATCTGAACGCCGCCGATAACCAGGATGGCCACCATCAACGACGACCAGCCTTCCACCGGTGAACCATGGATAAATGTCCACAAAACATGGGCGGCATAAATAAACCCGAGAACGGCGGTGAAAAATCCTAAAAAACTCATATATCGGACAAAGACGTCACTAAAGGCCAAGAGCGAATCAATGGTGAGTTTGATCTTTTTTCTCACGGTCCATTTGGAGCGGCCGGAAAATCTGGCCTGCTTGACATAATAAATCGTCGTTTGCCTGAATCCCAACCACGCCAGAGTCATAAAGATCGACGTGTGTTTCTCCGTGACCTGCTTAAAGGCCTCGATAACACTCCGATCGGCCAAAAAGACATCCGCGCCCGAAGGCGGCATCTTGACAGAGGTCAGCCAGTTCATGGTCCGGTAATACGTCTTCGATAAGAACGTCGTCGAAGCCGTCTCGCCTTCCCGTTTGGACCGCGCGCCCCAGACGATCTTCGCCCCCTGTTGCCACGCCTCCAGCAGGCGGCCGATCAACTCCGGCGGATCCTGTAAATCCGCGGCCAGGACAATGGCAGACTCCCCCTTGCAATGATGCAAGCCCGCCGACAACGCCGCGTGACTGCCGCAGTTGCGCGCAAAGCGGATCATTTTGACCCGTTCATCCTTTTGATGGAGGACTTTAAGGATCTCCGGCGTCTGATCCGTTGAGGCATCATCCACAAAGATAAACTCAAACGTATGCGCCGTGAGCCTTGAGGTCGTCTCCCTGAGACGCTTGTACAACTCCGCCAAATTGCTCTCTTCGTTATAGGTTGGAAAAATAAGGGAGATCATAGATTGTCGTATTTATTCATCTCCCAGCCGTAGGTCTCTATCCACACACGTTTCCTTGACATTGTTTCTCGCTCAGTCGTCATCTGCGTTCATTGACTCCTATGTTTTCATTAGCCGCCCATTCTTTTAAGTAATCCAAGTTAATCACCTTCCCGTTATAAATGCTATTTGAATTTTTAATGAATGATTCACACAAATGCTCGGCTCTTTTTTGATCAAATTCACTGAACCTTTCAATCGGACAGATAAAAATGCAATCCGGATGATGAGCGGACAGTTGCAAAGATAGAAATCGCCTGCGGAATATCGTCCCCGAATCAAAGCGGGAGTGATCAACGATATATTTTCTCCACACCATATGACTTAGGTATGCTGACAATATCAAAATTAAAGCAACCAGACACATTTCGTAAATCAAGGATCCTGTCCCAATACTAAAAATTGGCGTTGTAATTGCAGTATTAGAAATTGAGTCTATGATCATGATCGCAAACAGGCTAATCCAAGCAGATTTGTACAAAAAAATATCTATATTCCCTATGCTTAAAATTTGATCCGTGAATATACTACAAAGACTTATAAATTTATTACCCAGTTTTTCTACTACAAACTGCCCCCGAAAGAAAATCAAGTACCTACATTTACGTCTTTCCAAAATATTTCTTTCCCTGTAGAAATAGTCTTCTGGAAATGCCAAAAAATTAAAGCCCAGTTCTTTCTTAAACAGTTCCATTCCTTCAGATGAACCTAGAAACGATGGGCGATTTAAAACCAACCAACAAAGGAAAATAATAATGGTGGGAATGAGTAACTGGATAAATGACCCTAAAAAGTCGAAACTGCTTATAAAGTCACCTGAGAATAAATGCCACAAAAAATCACCGATCATCGCTTCAAATATAATCACCAAATCACAAACAATGAATAGGCCAAACACGAACATGAATATAATTTTTACTGACCTAAAGTTAGTAGACATTAAATGCTTTCCCAGGGGTTATAATTTCAAATTTTGAACTTACCCTTATTATTACCCTCTTTTAGAGATATTACCCTTTTTCTTCCACAGAGCTCCTGGGCCGCGGCCTATACATTCGACTTTCTTCGACTTTTGAAGATTGCGAAGGACTAGTCGAATCATATCCCGGCTTACTCCCGGACAGGCTTTTTCGAGATCAGAAATGGCAAATTCTTTCTCGAAGGAAGCAATAGCTGTTTCGATCAACTCTGTTTTCGCGCCGCGTGGACTTTTCATCTGTCCCACACGGCTTTCAAATTCTTGATAGGCTATCTTTAAAATATATAAGAGGTAATTAATATAGGGCCACGGGTCGTGCTTGCCTTCATGCCAAGCCTGAGAACTTTGCTCCAAGGTTTCGTAATAACGTTCCTTGTTTTGTTCGATTAACCGTTCCAGGCTGATGTAACGGCCGACTTCATAACCGAGAAAATAACATTGAAGCAGAAGGATCACTCTTGAAACACGGCCGTTGCCATCGCGAAAAGGATGAATGCAAAGAAAATCTAAATTGAACGCAGCAAGGGCAATCAGAGGGTGGACACTCTTTTCTTTCAAAGTGTCTTGCCAAGATTCGATAAGCGTCTTCATAAAAGCAGATGTCTTTGACGGTTCAACCGTCTTAAATCGCACTCGTTCTCTTCCGCCGGGCAGTTTCTCAATAATATCCACGTTCTTTTCTTTATATTTGCCAGCATCCCAAATTTCGCCTCGGCTCATTTGGTGAAGCTTCAGAATTGTTTTTTCAGAGATCGGAATTTTTGCCCCTTCACGATGAATCCAATCAAGTGCCGTTCGGTAACAGCGTACTTCTTCTTCGTTTCGATCTTTGAGATGTCTTTTCCCAAAAACAATCGTGCCCACTCTTTTTTGATTAACAGTCACGCCCTCGATTCGGTTTGAGGAAACAGCGCTTTCAATTAGAGCATGTTCGCGCAATACCTTTAGCTTCTGCGGTGACTGTTTGGTAAAAAGCTCCTGCTTCCCCCGTGCCTCTCCCAAATCCGCCAGATACCAGGAGGTGGTTGTCGGAATATTTTCTATTGCCTTCTCAAACTGCTGAAATGTTTTCAACTCTTGTCCTCACAATCGGATAGCATCTTTAAAATCCCCGAAATGTCGTATACGTTCATCGTCTCTACTTGGAAATAATTTTATTGCCGAAAAAAAGTTCGTCAAGCTTACTTAGATTAAATGAATGACGCTCACGAATGCTATCTTCAACAATACGAATTAGTGCGCTGGCGGTAATCAAGTCAGCACTTCGGATAGGAGAATCCGTTAGATAAACCGTCAACTGATCCAAGTCCTTTTCTCTGAAAGAAGCCGCTACAATAACAAGATAAATTTTCTCAAATCCCTTTGATTGAAGCTCTCGGCCGTGTTTAACTGCGTATTCGAGAAATTTCCGATCTTCAGTGCCAAGGATATATCCCTCGCTTCGACTTTTTGCATCGACAATAACGGCAAACCGTTCACGGCGAGCTAAGGCAACAAAATCACTAACACGTCCTTTGCCTTGCCCAAAATTTTCAATTTCAAAACCGAGACACTGGAATGCATCTGCACATCGGCGTTCAAAAAGAATGGCAGCGGATTGACTTTGGTTTTCATTTTGTGGGACATCACCTCTGGCAAGCACATTCAAATACTGCAGGCAGGCCGGAAGATATGGATGAAATGAGTAACTGGGTGAAGGAATAGATTGGAGTTCTTCATCTGGTTTCGATGGCCTGTTTTTACGATCCCAACCAGGAAAATCCAAAATTTTGCGGATATCACCTGATTGCTTTTCAAGCCACTTACGAAATGATTGATCGAATTCGGCGATAGTACCATAACGATTTCTAACTCTATGGGTTCGGGTTTTAAGTTGGCGAGTTGCAATCCGCAACTCTAAGATGGTGGGAATCTTCCCCAAGTGAAGACATACTTTTGCATATTCCTCATAGAGTTCCTCATTTGGAATTTTGCTATTCCATCCCGGAGAGATTTCACCAGCTTCTTTAACAAGATCGGTAAAGCGTGGCCAATAATAAAAAATGTCTGCCAACTTGACCCCTGCAGTTTTACAAAAAATAGTGCTCCCCGGAGCTTTACCAAGCTTTTGCCGACATGCATGGTAGCGATCCAATATTTCAGTTTTACTAATCCGCATTTTTAATCAATCTCCTTGCTGTTATTAAAAGAGGAGCGTCCTTTTATATTTTTTCTCTATCCCTTTGCTCCAGTTCATTTAACATCTTCAAAATCCCCAAAATTGTCGTACGGTACTTGCACCAACGGACAGCCATAGATGCCGATGGGAAGCTTTGAGGTCACATCCCCAAGACGCTTGTACAACTCCGGTAAATTGCTCTCTTCGTTATAGGTTGGAAAAATAAGGGAGATCATAGATTGTCGTATTTATTCATCTCCCAGCCGTAGGTCTCGATGAAAACACGTTTTTCAAGTTTATTCATGTCAATCATTTATGAAATTGTCCTTTCGGTGTTCATCGGTTTAAACCGATGAACGATTATGATTTTATTCCGAAGATTTTTGTCCTGACGAAATATTGAATTCTAACCCTTGGAGAAAATGGTCATTGAGCCAGTTTGGTTGAATGCTAAGATCCTCATCTATTAGTTTTCTAATTTTCCGATATTCATTTTCGAAAGCTGCCCTATCTAATTCTGCCAAGATATATAGCGTCTCTGTTTGATAATAAAGATGCTCCTTTATATTTTTTAATAATAATTCTTTGATGATAACCAAAGCATCTTGATTATCCCCTAATCTAATCAACGCCTTCACGGTCTCTAGCAAAATATAATCATTGCTGCTTTGCATATACTTTTTAATTTCTTCTATTTCTTTTTGCCCACCTAACAAACCAACAAACATTATATACCTGCCATTGCTCGGATTATTAATATCCTGGTCAAGCATAGTAAGATAAAAAGAAACAGATCTAATATCTGGTATTTTTTTAAAATTCATCCCTACCGGAATTGGTCGAAGTTTTTCTATATTATCTATGGCCAATTTTTTATTCACATTAACATAATTGCCCATATAACGTTCAAGTGCTTGCGATGAAACCGATTCATTCTTATCCAAAATAAGCTGCTCTAAGAGGTCTTTAGTCTTTTGGTTTCTCCCGATTAAAACGCCTAATAAACAATATCTCACCTGCCAATAATTTGATGAAAATCTTTCTTTAAAATATGGGATACTTCTCTCGTCATCCTCAGGATATCCTCTTTCAGATGAAATAAAAAGTGCGAAAATTATAAACAATAAAATCGAGACCGATGTAAATCTTTTTCGTATATCCATGTTTAATCTCCTTGCAGTTTTACCAAAGCTTCCACTATCCTCTCCATTGTCATCCTATAACGCATCCATCTGTCAGCCGTAGGTCTCAATGAATACCCTCTTTTTATCTTGGTTAATATCAATCATTTAAAATTGCGTCCTTTAGATGTTCATCGGCTTATAGGCAGATGAATGAATACGACATTGCGACAAGTTCAATTTTTTGATTTTATCACTTTCATTTTATTTAATGGGAGCTAATTCATTAAGCTTTTTAGCGGAAAATCCAATCGTTAAACTTATTAATGCAGATAAAGAAAAATTTAATGCACCATTTTCATATCTCCCCAAAGCAAAACCCGCCAAGCCAGAAACAAAAAAAGCAAAGATGAAATAATATATTATAAAATGACAATGCTGCTTATCTCGCGTTTCTTCTTTCTCCTTTATTCGCCGATTAATCAAGCCTGCGCCAATTCCAGCACTTGACCAACCAGCCACCCATAAAAGCTCAAGATAATACTTCAACATTTTATCAATGATATGAAATTTATGTACTGCGATACAAATCAAAACTATCCCTATAGCCAGAAACACGGCTCCATAGCCCAAACGTTTTTTATTTGATTTTTCGTAATCAAGCCATTGACATCTCTTAAGGTATTTTTCAAAATCACACATTGATCAGTTCCTATTCCAGTTGCAATGAGGACATCCAGCACCCTTATTTCTACTTCCAATGACGGCAAACCATTCATGGTCTTTGGAGCAACGCCACCAAGCCTTTTTACCAGAATTAGCCATGACATTTTCTGGCGTTAAACTGTTATTTTTAAATGGATGCCATTCTTTCGCGAGCTTTGGGTTGACAGTTCTTAAAGATTTTTCTTCTGTAAGATATCTCCCCGCGCAATAAGATTTGGTAAATGGCGCCTAATGAACTTTTGAATGATTCGTCTTTTTCTTTGCCAAATAAACCTGAAGCGCCAAACTGCTTTTTCATTTGTTCGATAAGATTAACGGCAGTTAATTGATAGAATTCCTTTTTAGTCGCTGTTTTAACTGCAATGCGTCCATGATCGTAATCATCCAAAACGCTTAAGCCATAACTATAATCACGAATAACTTGAAATAACCCTTTGACCTCATCGCTTGTTAATGCTTTACGTTCGCTTAAGTCCGTCAGCATTTGTACGGTATTTTGTAATATTTTTAATTTAGTTGTGACTTGTTTATTTAAAAAGATACCTTGTCACGATCATGGCCTGGCCTTGAAAGATACACTTTTCTAAAAATCCGGCCAAAGTCGTACAATACTTCACCTCTCGCCTTTGGTGGTGCAGGCAACGGCCTGTCTAAATTATTTTAATTTCTTAGCCGAAATATTAACTACCTTTCCATTTTTCCAAACAGCCAATGGTAAATCAATTCTTTTGTGTTCTAAAACCACACCTTTAACTGCTTCACGCATAGCTTTCTGAGCGCTTTTATGTAATTTGATCTGTTGGGTCTTTGTCGTTTAAGAACCCTTTCTCTTTAAAATGGATTCGTATAAATCATGGTCAATAATCTCTACCTTATCCCCTATTCCTCTAGCTATTAAAGGTAAGAACTGCCTAGCAAATGTCGTCTTACCTGCCACATTCGGGCCTGCAATAATATAAACATTTGGATTATTTTTACTCATATATTTTTTCTACGAATGCCATCAAAGTCAGTAGATAGTGTACCCATCGGACATCCGAAGCTGCAAAAATAAACTCTATTATTCTATCGGTTTATCTAAATACCTATACGTTAACGTTCCATCATTTTCTTCAACTCATCCAGCCTGGCTTTGATCTCACTCATGTCCCTATGATTTCTATATCCCGCCATAATGATCTTGACCGAGATAAGAAAAATACCGGCCTCCAGCAGGAGGTCGTGCGTGAATCCCTTGACAAAAAGGGCTGTGACAAAAAGCCCTAAAGTGATTGCCATAACAACCAGCGATTCCCCATCAAAATATCTGTTCATTTCAACCCTCTGTTTTTTATGATCTCGTTGATCCATCTTTTAAAACATCCCTCGGACTTAAGCGTGTTGGATTGCACCGGGAGCATCATCTTCATAATTTATGCGCCCTTTTTCACCACATACTTCCCTAGAAACAACACCTGCAGGCCGCAGGTGTAAAAGGTCCGTACGGCATCCTGCACCGAGCACACCATCGGCTCGCCTTTCACGTTAAAGCTCGTATTCAAAACCACCGGGATTCCGGTCAACGCCTGGAAATGTTTGATTAGAGAATGGTAGAGCGGATTCGTCCTCTCACTGACCGTCTGCAACCGGCCCGAGCCATCCACATGCACCACGGCAGGGATATCTTCCCTTTTATTTTCTTTAACGGTAAAGACCTTCTCCATAAAAGGCGTCGGCCTGGCTTCTTCAAAATATTCCTCCAAACATTCTTCCAAAATCGACGGGGCAAAAGGCCGGAACTCTTCGCGGAATTTGACCTTGATATTAACGGCATCTTTCATCTCGGGCTTGCGGGGATCCGCCAGGATGCTCCGGTTGCCCAGGGCCCTGTCCCCGAATTCGAGCGCCCCTTGAAACCAGCCGATGATCTTGCCCGCGCACAGCGCCTCGGCGGCCTCCTTAGCCGGATCCGGCGAAACCTCATACGTGAGACCAAACTTTTTCAACTCGCCGAGGATCTCTTCCTGCGCGTACGCGGGGCCCAGATAATTATGCGTCCATTCTTGACGCGGCATCCCTTTGAGATGATGCGCCACGTAAAGAGCGGCGCCGATGCTTCCCCCGCTGTCATCCGGTGAAAAGGGGATATACACGTCCTTAAAAGGAGAATGGGTTACAATCTTGCCGTTTAAAACAGAATTCATCGCCACTCCGCCGGAAAAACATAATCTGTCTAGTCCTGCCTTTTCATACAATTGGGCCGCAAGCCTGAAAAGAACCGTCTCCGCCACTTTCTGGGTGGCGGCGGCGATATCAAAATGCCGTTGGGTCATTTCTTCACCGCTTCGTCGGGCAGGACCGATGAGCTCCAGAAGCTTGGAAGAATAATTCAACGGCCGGTGAAAATTATAAAAGTTAAAATAATTCAAATCCAGTTCAAACCCCATTTCCTTAAATTTAAATAAGGACAATAACGTCTCATAATAAACCTCGGGACGGCCGTACGAACTCGCGCCCATCACCTTCCACTCATCGCTGTTAGGGGTAAACCCCAGGAACTCCGTCATGGTGAGATAAAAACATCCCAAGCTATGCGGAAACTCCTGCCGGAAGAAAGGTTCAATGCGCTGCCCCCGGCCCCGGGCGAACATAACGCAATCTTTCTCGCCGAATCCGTCCACCGAAAGGATCGCGGCCTCTTGAAAACCCGATGGATAAAATCCTATCGCCGCGTGGGCCAGATGATGATCGACGTACTGGATATGCATCTTGCCATTGCCGGCGAACCCGATGTGTTGCGCGGCGTCCGTCACGCGCAACGGTTCCGGAGCCAGGGCCATGAGGTGATTCAGGACACTGTACCAAATTTCGCCGCGGTATCTTGGCTGGGCGGACTGTGGAGAATTAAAATGTTCCAGATAAATCCCCGGATTGACGGGAAAGGCGACGGTATCAATCTCTTCCAGAGACGTATTTGTTTTCTTTAAACAATACTCAATGGCTTTGTTCGGAAAGGCCCGCGTCCGTTTGTGACGGGTGAGCCTCTCCTCCTGAACCGCGCACAGGATCTTTCCCTCCTCCACCAGGCACGCGGATGAGTCCGGGAAAAAGGCCTGGATACCCAGAATACGCCGTTTCATTTCACCAGACATCCTTTCAGATGATGAATGACTTTATAAAAATCCTCTTCGTTCATCGCGTCAAAAAGCGGAAGAAGGATTGTCTCCTGCCGCGCCTTTTCGGAATGCGGCAAATGCCAGCGCTGCGGTTGATAGGGCTCTTCCTGATGGGCATTCATAATCCCCGGCCTCGTGGAAATGCCGGCATCCAGAAGGCTCTGCATGAGTTCATTGCGGTTTAAGGGAGCGTCTTCCCGCACGCGCACAGGAAAACTCTGCCAATTCGTCCTGGCGTAAGGAGGTTCCTGAGGCAACTCAACCCAGCCGATCCCGCGCAGTTCTCTTTGATACGCGGCGGCTAGGTCTCTGCGCCTAAGGATCATCTGCGGCAATTTCTTTAATTGCGCCAACCCCAGAGCGGCCTGAATATCCGTCAGCCGGTAGTTATACCCGACCACGGGATATTCTTCGACAATAACGCTTTGGGACTGATGCCTGATCAAATCCGAGACGCTCATTCCCTGGTGACGCAGGAGACGCAGCTTGCGATCATATGCGGGATTACTCGTCGTGATCATCCCGCCTTCGGCCGTTGTCAGAATCTTGCGCGGATGAAAAGAAAAACACGCCAAGTCCCCGTGCGGCCGCCCGATCTTCTCCCAAGGTCCGTCGTCCTCCCAACGGGTCTCGCTTCCGATCGCGCACGCCGCGTCTTCAATAACCGGAAGATTCCACGCTCTGGCCAGAGGCAAAACTCTCCCCAAGTCACAAGGCATCCCCATCTGATGAACCATAAGGACGGCCGCAACACGGCCCAGACGAGGTACGGCATCCTTGGACAACGCCCGCAACGGCGATTCGCCGGTCAGGAGCCGGAGGGCCTGTTTGTAAAACAATTTCCCGTCGATGAGTTCACAATCTTCTCTGAATAGTCTTTCCAGTCCTTCGGGGGAGATATTATACGTGGCGGGATCAATATCCACAAAGACAGGTTCGGCCCCGCAGTAACGGATACTGTTGGCCGTCGCGATGAAGGAATGGCTGACCGTGATGACAACGTCGCCCGGCTTTACGCCGAGAACCAAAAGGGCGAGATGCAAAGCCGTCGTGCAATTGGAGACCGCGCACGCGTACCGGCACCCGCTATAAGCCGCGAACGCCTCTTCGAACGCTTTCACCTTCGGCCCCTGGGCGATCCATCCCGAGAGAATCACCTCGCGGATAGCAGCGGCCTCTTCTTCTCCTAAATTAGGTTTAGCGACGGGAATCATATTTGACCGGCCCCTCGGAAATCAGAAAATTCATCAATTATTGACCTACGTACAATTAATGAAACCGTATCCTTCAGAGAACGCAGGTAGAGATACTACCATAGAGTTCCGTTACTTTTCCGGAAATCAGTATTTAACGACACAATCACGCGTTTCCTTGCGGCCGACTTCTTTATCCAACCATCGGACCAAATGCCTCAGCCCTTCTTTCAAATCCACCTTCGCTTCAAACCCGATCATGGCCTTGGCCTTGGAAGTATCCGCCAGACGCCGCCAAACCTCCACTTTCTTTCGGTCTTCGGGCAAAGGGACATACCGCGGTTTCAAATCTGAGGCCATCACCTCCAGCAGCAAATAACACAGTTCCTCCAGCGATGTCTCGACACCGCCGGCGATATTGAAGGCCTCATCGCAGACATCGGCCTTTAATGCCAAAATGGTCGCCCGGGCAATTTCCTCGATATAAACAAAATCCATGGTCTGCCGACCGTCGCCATAAATCAGAGGCGGCTTCCCCTCTCTGATCGCGTGATACCAGCGGATCAGGACCTCGGTATATTTTCCATACGCGTCCATGCGGGGACCGTAAATATTAAAATACCGAAGGGCGTTGAATTTGAGGCCATACATATGACTGAAGGACCGGCACATTAATTCATTGGCCATCTTGGCCGCGCCGTAAAGCGTATAATTTCCGTAAGGGTGATGTTCTTCCCGGGTCGGAAAGACCACCGCCTGGCCGTAAACGGAGGCTGAGGAGGCGAAGACTAATTTCTTGACGTGATGTTTCACACACGCTTCCAGGACATTGAAGGTGCCGTCATACATAATCTCCAGGGCCTCCCGCGGTTCAGCCGCGCATTGCGTTATTCTCAAGGCCGCCAGATGAAAACAAAAATCGACGCCTTTAAAGGCTTCGTCGATTAAATCCCGGTCGCGGATGTCCCCTTCCATCAGTCGGACACGTCCGCCGGCCAAAGGCCCCTGAATATTTTCCCTGGAGCCCCGGACAAAATTGTCGATGACGACAATCTCCCGGATCCCTTCAGGCAAAAGCTGATCGATCACGTGAGAGCCGACAAAACCCGCGCCGCCGGTCAATAAAATGGTGGTGTTGTGCGTAAAATTCATTTCTTAAAGAAGCCTTTCCAACGAGGTCAGGGAATATTTCTATCCGCTCCCGACGCCAGGAGCTCATCTTCGACATTCTTCTGCAGTTTAATTAACGTCCCGCCGTTTTTCAAAGAAAGATCCGCGAGAGTCAACATCTTGACGACCCTGAGCCCGGCCTGACCGTCATTGACGGGAGTTTCATCGTTTTCGATACAATGGACAAAATACTTTAATTCCCGCTTTAACGCCTCTTCATGCTCCAGCCGGGGGGACCACATATCGCCCGAGCGGTAGTCCACGCGCAGATGATGAATCCCTTCTTTATTCTCGACGATGAACCCCTTATCATAAATCTTGATCTTCTCATCGGCCTCCAAATCATCCCAGACCAGCATCTTCTTCTTTCCGCCGATCAAGGTATGCCTGACCTTCACTGGAGAGAGCCAATTGACATTGATATGCACGATGAGTTTTTTATCGTAATACAAGGTGATGTACGCGATATTTTCCTGACCGCGGCCGACGTGGTCCGCCCCCTGGGCGATCAAGGCCAACGGCTTGTTCTTAATGACATAATCAATGATGGAGAAATCATGCGGTGCCAGGTCCCAGATGACATTCACGTCATGCTGGTATAATCCTAAACTCACCCGCGTGGAATCATAATAATACAAATCGCCTAATGTGTTATTATCAATCACCTCTTTGATCTTCCGGACAGCGCCGGTAAAGATAAAGGTATGATCGACCATGATCTTTAAATGATTTTTCTCGGCCAATCGGATCAGTTCTTCGGCCTCTTCGATGCTACGCGTGAACGGCTTTTCCACAAAGATATGCTTGCCGTTTTCCAACGCCTGTTTGGCAAGCTGATAATGGGTGGATACCGGAGTGACAATAGCCACGGCGTCGATGTCCGGGGAGGTCACGACTTCCTTATAATCCAGACACACACGGATGTGGGGATAAAGTTCCCGCGCCTCTTTTAAGATGACCGGTTGACTGTCGCAGATCATTTTAACAGCCGTCTCCCGGATAGCCGTCAAATTGCGAACGACATTAGGCCCCCAGTAGCCGAATCCTATAACACCGATATTAAGCATGATTTAAAACCTCTGGATATGGAGCCCGACGGGCATGCCCGGGGTCCCTGCCGGATAAACCGCCTTCGACAAATGACATAAATCGCGGTTATTCTACATGGAATCATTTTAACGCACAAGGCAAAAAACGACCGATGTCCGCTGTCAAGCCACAATAGAGATGTCCTTCGGGTGTACCTATCAAACAAAGGACAAACAAAGACGACAAATTTTTAAACTTTTATATTCTTTTTTCATTTTGCAATCTCCCAAGCAAACGAAGTAACCCATCAAGAATGGTCAACGGATGCGGAGGGCATCCGGGAATATACAAGTCCACTGGGATCAATTCCTCAACGCCGTTATGAACCTCTTTCCCTCCTTGAAACGGGCCCCCACTGATGGCACAGGCCCCAACGGCAATGACAATTTTAGACTGGGGAACAGCCTCATAAGTTTTCCTTAAAGCCAATTCCATATTTTTTGTGACCGGACCCGTGATCATCAAGCCGTCCGCATGTCGAGGAGAAGCGACAAATTGAATTCCAAAGCGCGATAAGTCAAAAACCACATTCCCCATCGCCTGAATTTCGGCATCGCAACCGCCACAACTCCCCGCACAGACCTCTCGCAATTTAAGTGATCTTCCGAAAATCCTTCTTGTCTTTTCATTGAGTGCGGTGGCCAGCCTGACCTCATCTTGAATAATCAAATCCTCCCTTTTTGAAACAGCCATACGATGATCTTGAGAATAAATCAAAGTCCCTTTTGAACAAACAGTTTTCATATCTTCATTGAACAAACATTTCCCCATATCAATCGCAGGTTTCTTTTCGAGCACAACCGCACCTAAAGGGTCTTTCTCTTTGTCGATTAAAAATTGGGTTTCTGTGGTTGGAATAATTGGTCTGCCACGAAAACGTTTCGGGAAAGAAGGGATTTCTTTAGGATAGGACAATGTCCTAAATCCCTGTTTAAATCGATTGACGATTACACCCCACATAACTCAAATACCTCCCTTGTGGTGAGCGAAGTCAAACCATTAAAGATCGTGCCCAGCGTAAGACAAATTAAAACTTTTATTGCAAAGCGGAAAATCGGAAATCTGCACGCCACGCACCGCCATAGAAAGACCCATCCAATTACTAAAAGAAGGATCTTTTATTTTATAACGCACAACGCGGGAATTGGAATCCGTCATCGCCACGTGGACAATTTCTCCCCGCCACCCTTCGATCATAGATAAAGCCATATGATTTGGTTTCAATACGGAAACCTTTGTTTGTAAATCTCCCTCGGGAATCTGATTCAATACATCTAAAAGAAATTCAATCGACCGCTGAGACTCGAGCCAGCGGATGAGTGCCCGGGCGTACACATCTCCCGAATGAACTGTGGAAACAGGAATATAATTAAAACGATACATCCCAAAGGCATAATCGCTACGGACATCAAGGCCGAGCCCCGAAGCACGGGCCACCGGACCGACAAGTCCTAGCTCTTTAGCCGTCTTCTTTGAAACTATTCCTGTTCCTTCAAGACGTGAAAGAACCGATGATTTTGAAAAAAACAGATCCGATATTTCTTTTAAATCTCTTTGGGCGATCAAAAGCCGTTCTCGAAAATTTTTAATCATTCCTTCATCCAAATCAAATAAAACTCCGCCGGGACGACACAAACTTCGTCCGTAACGGTTGCCGCTTAACTCCATCAATAAATTTAAAAATTCTCCCCGGAGCCGGCCGAAATATGCCGACGGCGGTAAAAAGCCTATATCTGTGCTTAAAGCGCCTAAATCCCCGATATGATTGGAAAGCCGTTCCAATTCAAGAGCGATTGATCGAATCGCTTCCGCCCGAGGAGATATTTCACAGTCGCTTAACGATTCAATAATATTGCAATAGGCCGTCGCATGCCCGATGACAGAGTCTCCGGCAATTGATTCAGCCAAAAGCACAGCTCTTTCTACTGAAACATTTTCCATCACTTTCTCGATACCACGATGCTGATAACCCAACTGAATTTCTAAATTTAAGATTTCTTCGCCATGACATTGAAAACGAAAATGTCCGGGTTCAATAATACCCGCATGAACAGGTCCAACAGCTACTTCATGCACTTCTTCACCATTTACACGATAAAAAGGATAAACTCCCGGGATAGACTTTGAAGAAACCTCCGGCCACAGATCAGAGACATTGCGATAATTCTGATGATAACGCACCGGCTTAAGCCAAGGATGTCCTATGGGTGCAATCGCAAACTGCTCGGCCATTTCCCTTTCAAACATATGGGCTTGGGGAAGTTCAGATGTCAATGATTGGAACAACGCTTGATCGTGCGGTATCTGCATGGCAAAAACCGTCAATCTTCCTTCTTGATCATTCCCGAGTATCGCAAAAACTTTGATATTCCTATTCTCATCCTGTTGGGCATATAGATTAACAAGTCTTAAATTGTGATGACATCCCTCCAAAATTTTCTGCCGGAACGAACTTTCTTCTAGAATAGGAATTTGATTTAACTCCCAACTCTGTCCATTGCGCGCATGAAACTCTTTTTGTTCCACTTTACTTTCCCCCTAAAAGCGCGATCGCTTCATTAATTAAATTATAAAAAGCATCGGGCACCAAAATTCCGACAAAAAATAAAATGAATAATAAAATAATTAACGGCACAACCATAAAGAAATTTTCCTTCTTCACCCTTTGATGATGGCCTTCTGTTGGCTGGCCCAAAGCCATACTTAAAATAATTCTTGCGTAACCAAAAAAAATCACTGATAAAAATAGCAAATAAAACAACCCAACCATGTACTGATGAGTTATCAACGCCTCTTTAAGAATTAAGAGTTCGCTATAAAAAATCCCAAAGGGGGGGAAACCGGTGATCACAAGCAATCCCACAATCAAGCAGACACCAGTGATGGGAAACCGATGAATGACCCCTTGGATATTTTCAATTTTTCTGCTCCGGAAAATCTGGTTCAGATTGCCTGATACCAAAAAAATTAATCCTTTTGCAAAGGTATTATTAACCATATGAAATAAGCTGGCCCAAATCGCCCCTCCCCCTAAACCCAGAGCCAAAACCAACATTCCCATATGCTCCACACTGGAATAGCCTAACATCCGTTTAAAATCTTTCTGTCCCAGGATAAAGACCGCCGCTATCCCCAAAGATAAAATTCCCAAGAGAATCAATATTGGAGAAACAAATTCCTTCAAATGCGCATAAAAACAAATTTGAAAAACTCTTAAGACAGCCAGAAAAGCGCACCCTGTCACGGCCCCGGACATGAGCGCCCCGATGGGTGATGGCGCTTCACCGTACGTGTCGGGTTTCCAGGTGTGCATCGGGGCTAATCCCATTTTTGTCCCATACCCGACCAAAAGAAAAATCACGCTCAATTTTAACCACGACGGTGAAAGATACGCCGCATTATTTAAAATATCGTCTAAGAAAATCGTATTAATAGACGTCGCTGATATCGCCAAAAAAAGCGTCCCGAGTAAACCTAAGGCAATGCCCACCGAAGAAATCAATAAATATTTCCAAGTAGCCTCGATACTTTTGGGGGTACGATAATAATTTACTAACGGGACGCTTAATAACGTCGACGAAGCAATGGCTATCCATAAAAGCCCCATATGCCGGCTCATCATAACCAGCGTCATGCTCGCCAGAAGCCCCAACAGACAGCTAATGAGAATCCTGTTGGATCGACGCTTCTTTTCATCAAGATAACCTATCAGATAAATCGAAACGACAAAAAATAAGAGACTGATACAATTGAGAACTAATTGGCTTACGGCATCGAATCCTAAAAAAGAATTAAATCGAACAGCCCGCGGATACTGCCAAAGACTGATCGTTGCAAACACATGGATAGAACTGGTTAACAGAAGAATAATTTTCCTTAAACTATTTTTCTGTGGAAGAAAAACAACCATGGCCATTAACAACGGCAGCTCTAATAATAAGAATAACTCCATAAAATCTAGTCTCTCAAATTGGTTAAATTAACCGTACTCGCGCTACCAAATTCCTGGTTGATGTGATTAATAATAATCCCCATGACCAGAACACCGACAAAAATATCCAAAAATATTCCCATCTCGACTAAGAGAGGTGTTTTTTCCAATAATAAAAGGGCAAATAGAAAAATGCCGTTTTCCATGACCAGATAACCAATAACCTGAGTGATCGCTTTAAACCGGGTGACTAAAAGTAAAAATCCGATCATCACAAGAGAAAAAGCCGTGGGAACCAATAAATTCGACATTCCTTTATCAGGCAAGTCTAATTTTGAAGATATCAAAAATGCCACTCCCATAAGAAAACCGCCTAATAATAAAGTCTTCCCGTAACCAATGAGAGGCTGGACTTCACGTCGAATAGAAACATGCCGGATCGCCCAAAAAAGCAAACTCGGCATCACGATAACTTTTAGAACAATTGTTACGATTGTCATGGTAAACGCATGAATACTTGGATGGATCAACAAAGGTGTTATGCTCAACACCAGAGATTGCAGCGCAAGAAGCTGGATCATAGTCGAAAGACGATTATTCCCTAAAATAATGATCCCAAAAAGAATAATTAAAATTAATGCCGATTCCAACCACATTGGCGTCATACCCCTTTGACTAAAATAATCAACAGTCCGACCAAAGCTAAAACAAAAGCACCTGTGAGCAATTGCGGAACACGATTTAACCGTAATCTTGCCATACAAGATTCTACAATTCCAAGGCCAATCGCCAATATAATCATGCCCCCCCAGAAAACCATAAACTGCACAATGGCAGGCAAACCATGAAACGGAATTAAAATATTGACAAGTAGCGCTCCTAAAACAAACAACTTAATCGCAGCCCCGTATAAAATATAAGCCAAGTCCCATCCGCTATGATCCAACACCATCACCTCATGGATCATCGTTAGTTCTAAGTGTGTGGCCGGGTCATCAATGGGAATGCGCGCATTCTCCGTCAATAAAACCAAGAAATAACTCGCCACGACCAAAAGAAGCACCGGCCCGAATAACTCCCAAGATAAAATATTTCGCATAATCATTTCTGATAAGATAAGTTTTTTAGACAACAATGCGAGGATAATAAAATCTAAGAATAATACGATTTCCGCTAAACATGAAAAGGCTGCTTCTCGGCTCGCGCCCATTCCTTCGAAACTTGATCCTGTATCAAGGGCTGCGATAATAATAAAGAATCTAGCTAAAGCGTAAAGCCCCGCGAAAAGAATAATATCTCCCCAAAATGAAAACGGAGCTTTTAAGCCGCCCATCGGTATCAAAATTGATGAAACAAGAACAGCGGCCAAAGAAACAATGGGTGCCGCCTGAAAAATCCACGTTGTTGTCGTGCTATAAACATTTCCCTTTCTTAATAATTTCCCGATATCGTAATAGGGCTGTAACAACGGCGCCCCCCAGCGTCCAGCAAAAAAGGCTTTTGTTTTTCCGATAATTCCCAAAAGCAACGGGGACAAAATAATCACAATACCTATGTGCAATAAAATTTGGAATCCCATATCGTTTATTTCTCTAAATCATTTTCCAAACCAATAAAACTAAAAGAAAAATAAAAATGTAAAGCAAGTACAACTGGGTATACCCATATTGGATAATTTTAAATTTCACCGATAAAAACTCGATAAATTTAAAAATCGGACGAAACAAAATATCCTCGGAAGCTTCGAGGACATGCGAAGAAATCTTCGCTTCATCAGGGAAATATCCTTTCGGTTTATTCCCTTCAACATTAAACCCAAGGACATTTCGAAAAATCCGTAAAATCGGTTCTGCAAATGATGAAGCCGTGTACTGCATGCGACGCGTTGGGAGAGAATACCCGCACCCCCATGTCGGCGCATTTTCAATGGGTAGAAATTTCATCGCGATCCTTTTAAATAAAATCAGGACAACGGCAATCGTCATCAAAATAATCAGAACTAACACTACTTTTAAAAGAGGAAAAATAATTGCCTCCTCAATTGTGGTTGAAATCTGAGCGCTGGAAATAGTTGAAGCGGCCCCCAAGGCAAAAGACACCATTTGCGTTGGAAAAAATCCAATCCACAAGCAAATCCCTCCTAGTACAAACATTGAAACACACATGATGGGAGAATTTTCTTTTACATGAGTAAAATCAACCGATCGACTATTCCCTAGAAATATCGCGCCAAAAGCTTTCGCAAAACACGCCGCGGCCAAACCACCGATCAAGGCCAATGAAATAATACCCAAACTGTTAAAAATAAGCGCGTTCATTTTAAACTGAAACATCCCTTCAAACAATCCACGGAAAACAAGCCACTCACTGACAAAACCATTAAAGAGCGGTAACCCGCAGATCGATAAAGAACCAATTAAAAATAAACATCCTGTCCAAGGAAGGTGTTTCAAAAGTCCCCCTAGATGGTCAATCTCTCCCGTATGCGTCGATCGGATCACTGATCCTGCGCTTAAAAATAAAAGCCCTTTAAAAACGGCATGATTAAAAACATGCAAAAGCGCGCCGGCATAACCAACAAGAATCACAGACTCATTATGATAAATCTGCCCCCACAATCCCGTTCCTAAACCTAGTGTTATAATCCCGATATTTTCAATACTGTGATAAGCGAGTAATTTTTTGATTTCATGCTGACCTAACGCATACAAAACACCCCCCACTCCTGAGATCATTCCAATCAAAAGCAACGTAACCGCACACCATTCCGGAAAATCTTTAATAATAAAAATGATTCTCATTAATCCATAAACACCCATCTTGATCATAACGGCGGACAAAACTGCTGATACATGACTCGGAGCTGCCGGATGAGCGTGGGGCAGCCATATATGAAGAGGAATAAAGCCCGTTTTAACACCAAAACCTATAACTCCTAAAACAAAAAGCAAGCCCGCAAGTGGTAAAGGAAATGGTGTTAACATCATTTGATCAAAATTCATCGCCCCTGTGTGACGCGCCATTAGAAGAAACATCACCCATAAACAAAATGTTCCAGTATGCGCGGCTATCAAAAAAAGATATCCGGCTTTTCTCGTAACTTCCCTCTCGTCATAAAATACAATAAGAAAATACGACGTGACTGTTACCATCTCCCAAGCCATCAGAAATAAAACAGCATTTTGGGCGGTGACCACAAGCATCAAAGAAATTAACGCCAAATGATAGAGAGCATAATGAACACTTAAATTCTTTTTCCCATGATCTTTCAAATAACTGTACCCATATAAACCAGCCAAAAAAAATAAAATGGTAATCACTAATAAAAAGAATGCACTTAAGGGGTCGACACCTATATAGAACTCTCCGATAGGCATTCGAAAATTCAACCGATAATCTATTGGTGTCCGACTAGCAAGGATAGTTACGGCAGAAATGAACCCCAAGCCGCATCCTAATATCAACGAGATCAGGAAAATACTTTCGCTCATTTTTCTAAATCGCGTGGTCAGTATTATTAAAACCCCGGAGACAGACAAAATAGTCAGACTGTATAAAAAAAAGTCCATCATCGATCCCCTTTCTTCCCATTCTCATCAGGAACGGAGGATAATTTTGATTCAAGAATCCTAATTTCAGCTAAAATTTCTTCTTGTGTCGCTTTTGCCTGCAAATATCCCTGGAGCTTTGTACTCTGCAAACAATAAGCTAACCGGCTTAGAAGAGTTAAATGGCTTTTAACGGAGGGGCTTAAGAGAATAAAGAGGATAAAAACCGGTTTGCCGTCAATTGCTTTAAAATCGACGGTTTTTTTCAAGAAACACAAAGAGATGGAAGGCTGCTCTATATTCAAAACAACTGGATTACGTACATGGGGAATAGCGATGCCATTGCCAAGAGCCGTTGCCATCATTTTTTCTCGGGCAATCAACATCTGCCAAAGAGATTTCCTATTTAACTTAGACGGAAGAGGCAATATATCAACAATAGATTTCAAAACTTCTTCCCGATTATCCCCGGGAACATCATAATGAATACGACCGTTTTTAATCGCTTGGTATAAAACACTAACCTCATAATTCTCGCGGTCTCCCAAACTCAATACTTCGGGAGTCAGTTGGATTTTCTTCTGAAGAGCCCAATCAAGCAATTCAATATAATTAAAACGATATTGTTCATTCGCCTTGATACAAGGCATATCTTTTTTTTCAATCCAATTGTTAACCGTATCCTCCGGAACCGCAAAAATCTTAACGATATCGTTAATCGTCAGTTCCATCGTTACTTGTTCTCCTTAAGTATCTGTCGTGCACGATCGAACGTTTGATCAATGGTCGACTGAATATTTTCATCTTCGATATACTTTAATAAACCGGCCCGTTTCATTTTCTCTAAAGGTCTTGCCTGTAATCCCGACAAAATAATTCGAGTGCCATCTTGCTTGGAAAGACTCAATACATTTTCCAGAGCGCTTATTCCAGTCGCATCAATCGTTGGAACATGCCGCATGCGAAGAATAAGAATTTTAGGCTTCTTCTCAAGACTGCGAATCGTATCTTTAAATTTATCGGCTGCTCCAAAGAAAAACGGCCCATCTATTTCAAATACTTCAACTTCATCGGGAATATCTTTTTGTGATATTCGATTTTGATCAACCATATCTTCTTCATCGATCTCTTGATCAACTAAAGAATCTGTGATGTATCCGACTTCCGTTGCCTCGGACATCCTTTTCATAAATAAAAAAGCCGCCAGCACAACACCGAATTTGATGGCGACAGTCAGATCAACGAATACTGTCAACAAAAACGTCGTCAATAGAACGATGACATCACTCATTGGACTTCTAAATATTTTAACAAATAAATGCCATTCGCTCATATTATAAGCAACACTGATGAGTATGCCGGCCAGAGCCGCCATCGGAATCAAAGCTGCCCATGGTCCGAAAAAAATTAAAATAAGTAAAAGTGTGACCGCATGAATAATGCCCGCAAACGGTGTTCGCCCGCCATTTTTAACATTGGTGGCTGTTCTGGCAATTGCGCCAGTCGCTGGGATTCCACCCATAACGGGGGAAGCAATATTGGCCACTCCTTGGGCGATTAATTCCATGTTGGAACGATGGCGGTTGCCTGTCATGCCATCGGCAACAACAGCGGAAAGCAATGATTCGATACCCGCCAACATGGCAATCGTTAGAGCCGGTGAACTTAATTTTTTTATAATATCTATGCTGATATTAGGTACATGCGGCATCGGTAACGTATTGGGGACCCCTCCAAAACGGCTGCCGATCGTTTCAATCGGCAGATGAAATATTTTAACGAGCAGCGTCGTAAAAATAATTGCAATAAAAGACCCCGGAATTTTTCGCGTGACCTTGGGCCAATAAACGATAATCAACAGCGTTAAAATACCTATACCGACGGCGTAAAAATTATAAGTATTAATATGTTCGGCATAATACTTGATCTTTTCAATAAATTCCGCTGGGACAGCCCCTCCGGTCAATCCTAGAAAATCCCGAATCTGCGCTGCCAAAATAATTAATGCTATTCCCCCGGTAAACCCGACTGTCACGGGATAAGGGATATATTTAATGATATCACCGAACCGCGCAATCCCCATCAAAATAAGCAAGAATCCAGCCATTAAAGTTGCTGTCGCCAAACCGTCATACCCATATTTTGAAACGATACCGTAAACGATGACAATAAATGCGCCCGTCGGCCCGCCGATTTGAACACGGCTGCCGCTTAAACAAGAAACAATAAACCCTGCCACAACTGCCGTATATAATCCCTGTTCGGGTTTAACGCCGGAAGCAATGGCAAAAGCGATGGCTAACGGTAACGCGACAATCCCTACAATAATTCCTGCAATTAAATCAGGAACAAATTTTTTTAGCGAATATCCTTCTTTTAATACTGTTATCAATTTCGGTTTAAGTTTATGGCGCCCCATTTAGAAACTCCCCTCAATTTTCTGGAAAATTATTTAATAGACATAGAAAGGATGGAATATTTAAAACCTACTGACCACCATAATGGTCCATTACTTTGGGGAAAATCAGTAATTCTCCGTTCTCATTTTCTTGCGTGAAACTCCGGTCTTATGCGCGGCAAGCTCAACAGCGGAAGACACCGCTTTAACGACACGCTGATCAAAAATACTCGGAATAATATACTCATCATTTAATTGGTCCTCATGAATAAGACCCGCGATGGCCGCCGCGGCCGCGAGCTTCATGTCTTCGTTGATTTGTCGAGCTCTGACATTAAGGGCTCCTCGGAAAATCCCAGGAAATGCCAAGGCATTATTAATCTGGTTAGGAAAATCCGAGCGGCCCGTCGCAAAAATACGGCAAACTTTAATAGCCTCTTTAGGATCTATTTCCGGATCCGGATTGGCTACGGCAAAAACAATATTATCTTTATTCATGCGCTTAACATCTTTCGCTGTTAAGATGTTTCCCGCAGACACGCCGATAAACACATCCGCCTCGATGAGGGCCTCACGTAAGGTTAAAAAAGGCTCCTCCGGTTTAATACAAGAAAATATGTCCTTTCGCGCGGCGTGAATATTTTTTTCATTACAGATCAAGACGACCCCTTTTCGCTTCGCGCCATAAAGATGCTCGACCCCCGCGTTTAACAGGATCTTACAACACGCAATGCCCGCGGCGCCCAGTCCGCTCACCACAACTTTAATTTCCTTAATATCTTTCCCGACCAATTTTAAGGCATTTCTTAGCGCGGCCAAGATCACAACGGCGGTCCCATGCTGATCATCATGCATCACCGGTATGTCGAGGATGGATTTAAGCCGCTCTTCAATTTCAAAACAACGCGGGGCGCTGATATCTTCCAAATTGATCCCGCCAAAAACAGGGGCGATGTGCTGAACCGTCTTGATAATGTCTTCCGTTTCCTGCGTCGCCAAACAAATAGGCCACGCGTCAATGCCGGCAAATTCCTTAAAAATCATCGCCTTACCTTCCATGACCGGCAAAGCGGCTTCCGGCCCCAAATTCCCGAGCCCCAGAATGGCGGAACCATCACTAATGACCGCGACGCTATTCCCTTTGATAGTCAACGTATAAACTTTCGATACATCTTCCGCTATGGCCTTGGAGACTTTGGCAACCCCGGGCGTATAGGCCATGGAAAGTTGATTTCTGGTAAGAATGGGGATTTTATTCTCAACGCGTATTTTTCCTCCCAGATGGATAAGAAAAATCGGATCGGAGAAGGAAATCACTTTTACTTTATTTAAACTGCGAAATTCGTCAAGAATCCGTTGACCATGGGCCTCATTATCCACATCAAAAGTAATGTCCCGCACCATGTGATCCTTTGTTACCTGGACGATATCCACCGCTCCTAAATTCGCCCGCTCTTTCGCCAGCAAATTGACTACCGAGGCGAAAATCCCGGGCTGATTTTCCAGCTCAAGCCGCACGGTTAATCGATAATTCGAATAGGACGGTTCCGCGTGTGTTTTCGACATCATTTCTTCCTTCCTTTATAAATGGAATTGCTTTTAACCCGTATATTGACTGTTCCCTCGCATCAAAACTTTTCTTCTTCCAGGACCTGCAGAAAAACATCGACAATCTTAGGATGGAATTGGGTGCCGCGGTTTTTTTTGAGTTCTTCGACGGCCGCGTGATGACCCAAGGCCTTTCTGTAGGCCCGGTCCGAGGTCATGGCGTCATAGGTGTCCGCCACGGCCACGATGGCCGCGAAAATATTAATTTCATCTTTACCGAGCCTGTCCGGATACCCTTGGCCGTCGTAACGTTCATGATGTCCCCGGACAACGGCCAGCATTTTTTCATTACCGATAATGGGCCTTAAAATCTCTTCGCCGATGAGGGGGTGTTCATTGATTCTTTTCCTTTCCTCATCGGTGAGCTTGCCGGGTTTGTTTAAAATACCATCTTCGATCCCCACCTTGCCGATATCATGCAAAAGGGTTATCTTTTTGAAGATTTTGATGTCCTCCCGGGGGACCCCCATTCTCAGAGCAATCTTTCCGGCATATTCAGCGACCATCTGGGAATGTCCCTTGGTGTAATGATCCTTCGCTTCCAGCACCCGGATCAAAGTTTTGACGACATAATGAAAATAACTGAAAATCCTTCTCTTGGATTTATAAAGACTTCTGGCCATTTGATTAAATGACCTGGCTAAATCGCTTATTTCATCATCCCCGTCGATATGGACTCTGTACTGGAGATTCCCTTGCGCGATGCGGCTTGTCCCTTCCACAAGTCTGCTGACGGGGCGCGTGATGGTCCTTGAGATGATCCCCCCGACAATCAAAGCAAGGATCACTCCAAAAGCGAACACAAAGATAACGCGCCTTTCGGCCTCCCGCTGGATGGCGTACACATCCTCCGCCAGGATATCCACCCCCAACATGGCCACAGCCTTGCCTTCTTTGTCGAGGACAGGGGCATACCCGGACAAAGTCACCCCCCACTCATCACGATGAAGCCTTTGATCCGCCGACGGCCCTTCAAAGGCCCGAAGCATCTCGGGGAACCGAAAGACGTCATACCGGTCTCCCGGAAAAGAAGTCAACACTTTCCCTTTCTTGTCTCTACCCACGGGATCCGGATCAACGATGAACTGCCAAACCCCCTCCGTTTCCGTCTTCGTCATTGTATAAATATACTTGATCTGCGGACTTATCTTTTTTATCTTTTCCAGTTTTTCTTTAATAACCTGATAAGGCGCGGATTCAACGCCTTGTCTATGAAGAGGAACATTCTGGAGGAGTTCGGGGTCAATCGTCAGCACGGCCGTCTGAGCCAGTACCATCAATCTTTTTCTGATGTTGTCCAACTGAGAATCCAGGGTGAATTTATAAACCAATAAAAAACTCAAAAGCAAAACAAGGCACATGGCGAAAATCATCACCAAAGGCACCTTGATTTGAAAACGTCTGAGGAAGTTCATAAATTTTCCTGACTGTACAGATCGCCAAACACGCGCGTCCTAGAGAAATCGGCTCAGCGCCCCGCGGGGCCTTCCCTTTCAATAATTCTTACGTGCCGCCCAGAGGAAGTGATGGAAATAATTATTCCACGTCGCTTCACTCGACATAAATTCATTTTCCCCATAAAAGTAATCCACAAGGGCTTCACGCAAACGGGTGAGCTCTTTGAGACGAGGAAAACCTTTCGCGCCTTCCAGAGTTAAATCAATCAACTCAAGGGCGCGCTCAAACGCGCGCTGGCAATAAATGGGATTATCCTTCGCCCGCCAGCTCAAAGCACGTCCCACTTCGCTTCCGATATTCGCCATTTGTTCAATAAAACTTAACTGCTGCCACCGTCCTTCAGCCAAACCCCGATGTTGATAAATCATCGATGAACCCTCTTTCCAACAATGGCAATGATCTTTTGACGCGTTTCTTCGTTTTCAACGCTCCGGCTTCTATTGCCTTGAGAAGGGCGCAAATTAATCATAGAATCAAATTCAACAAATCCATCCCCTTGCATTTCAGGATACAGGTTGATCCCCCAAAGGCTTTCCTGTTTTGAACCTTTTTCAAGAAGCAATGCTTCCAAATCAGAGTGAAGCTCGGCATCAACGGCGAGGTGTTCCCTATCAACATCAACGACGGCTTTTACCAAACTTCCAAACATATTCACTGCCATTTGGTTGAGCTCACCGATCCCCATGGTCCCCGTTATTATTTTCATTACCGCATTCTTTCTTTAAAACAACGTCATTAAGAAAACGGGCCAATTCATTAACCCTTGCAATTCAGTCTCTTCCTTAGCAATCAATGGATTTGCAACCCGGAAAGGTGTTGGATGCGTTTCAGCATATTCGGATGCGTGCTTAAAAATTCCAAAAGTTTATCTCCAAATTCCAAACGAACTTGCTTACTACGCAACCGGGCCAGTTCCTCCGGATCAATCGTGCCGCTGCGATCCATATCAAGCTGGCTTAACTCGCGGATTTCACTCAAAGCTTTAGACGGATCATTAATAAAAAACGCCTTGATGCCTTCGGTCTCCTTCAAGGAAGCCTTATCCATGCGGGCCGCGCCGTAAACGAGTTTATACAGGGCTGTGGCCAAGGCCTCGGGCCGATTGCCCAATCGCACTGACCCCTCGTCCGCGAAATACTCCCGGATCCGTGAGGCGTAAAGGACTAAAAGGTTGGTGACAAAATAAAAAAGGAATGCCGCTAGGCCGATAAAAGCCGTATTCCCGCCACTGTGTTCTCTGCGCCTCCCCCCACCGTAAAAAAGAAAATGCCAGGCCACGCGGTACATAATCATCGGAATCACCGATAGAAGCGTGATGGTAATAACATCGCGGTTCTTTAAATGGGTGATCTCATGCCCGATGACCGCCTTTAACTCATCCTGACTCAAAAGCCGCCGGATGCCTTCGGTCACGCAAACGCGCCCATCACGGATGCCGCGCCCAAAGGCAAAGGCGTTGGGAATCCCGATCTGAGCGACACAAACGCGGGGCATAGGCATGTCGGCCCTTCGGGCTTGATCTTCAATCATCCCGAATAACGCCGGATCCTCGTCACGCTTAATGTATCGGACACGCATGGTCCATTCGACGATTTTGGGGCCGATCATGAATTGAATAAACATCATCACGAAAGAAATAACCAAATAGGAATAGAAACTCCCCAGGCCCATCGCTGTCCCGATCATCACAATCATCGCGTAGATGATGGCGAAAAGTGCCCCTAACAAAAGCCACATTCTCATTTGAAAAGCCCACATCTTTATTTCCTCCTGAATAATTTCCAGAATAATGGGGAAGGGGCGATTCTTTTCATTCGATTCGCCCCCCGCCCTCATGGATTTCAAACACTTTGATCCTGATTGATTATTTCTTTCACCCAGTGTTCTTATTGACTAATATCGGCAAAATTCTGATGTCCACTCGTGATGATATTAACCGCGATCATCTCCCCTTGGTCGCTCACCGTATCAAACTCAACGTCCTGTCCCTGATTTAAAAACTCCGTTTGCGGAATGCTCAGGTCCTGACTTTCAATATTACCGGCATAGGCCAATACTTCTTCCCCTTTAGCATTAACCAGATAGCCATAGCCCATTTTTTGATCAAACCATTTCACTTTGCCTCTAACCATACCCCCCCCTTTTTTGGATTTTGGCTAATTCATTATTGTATTAAAATCCCCCGTCTCTCCTTTCTCTAAAATGTAACCCCTTTATAATTCCTTCAAAATCGCTGTTGTTCCATATTCTTTTCCATTACGTAAAAACTTGATATTAACCTGCTCACCCTCTTTTTTATCCTTTTCAAAAAAAGCAGTCAGATCCTCATTGCCGGTTATCGGCTGGCCGTTTATAGAAATAATCACATCCCCGTGAATAATCTGTCCAAAATAATTCTTCCGCGTCGGCTGAAGGCCCGCCTGACTCGCGGAACTGTTTTTCAAGACATTCAAAATCATGGCCCCGTCCATACCCATGCGTTCCCGGATATTGTCCGGGACAAGCACCACGCCTAACCCCACCTTCTTGATCCGTCCATGCCGGATCAGTTGAGGGACCACCCTCTTGACGATATCCACGGGAATAGCGAATCCCACGCCCGCGTAAGCCCCGGAAGGGCTATAAATGGCGGTGGCCATACCAATAAGATTCCCCGACGAATCCAAGAGCGGTCCACCGGAATTGCCCGGATTGATCGCCGCGTCTGTCTGAATAACATCATGAATTTTTCTTCCGCTGACCGAACGCATGGATCGGCCCAACGCGCTGACTACACCGGTGGTTAATGAGTAATCCAGCCCAAACGGATTTCCAATCGATAACGTCCTTTGGCCCACTTTCAAATCTTTCGAACTCCCGACGGAAATCGGACTGAGGATTGCCGCGGGCGCCTCAATCTTTAAGACGGCAAGATCATCGTCGGGGGAAATACCCGCCACCCGGGCCGGATACGAATTATGATCGGAAAGAACCACCTCAATCTTATCCGCTTGATAAATCACGTGAAAATTCGTAACAATGTGTCCTTCCTTGTCCCATACAAACCCGGAACCGGCCCCCTGGGGAATTTCATAAAGATCTGTCGAGAACCAATCCCATTGCACGGAGGCGTTCTTAATAAAAACCACGGAAGGAGAAACACGCTCAAACGTCTCAATCGTTGTTTGCTCCTCGGGGCTTAACCCGGCATAGCTGGAAATCGCGCCCCCACCCAACAAGAGGGAGAAGCTCACGCCCGCCATAGCAAAACTAGAAAGAATGTTTTTCACAAGAAATCTCATCGCACATGCCACCCTGAATAAAATTGTTCTATTTTCTCTTTCTTGCTAAGTCCTCCCCTCTCGGCGGACGTAAGGGAAGGAAAACAGATCTTGATTTCATGACTAAAAATTCTTGGGATGGCCTCATTATATCCATATTTTCTAATACTGCTATGGTTAATTTTTGCTGACGATTATTTTTTTAAAAAATAGAAGAGGAAATCTTAGGAATTTATTTTCTTTTTTGGAATCGTTATCTCAAGAACCTCTCCCTTTTGTTCTGTCTTCAGTTTCTGTATGTCCGCGTCAACAGGTAAAGGGATTGTTTTGAGAAATTTTCCGAAACTGCGCGACCGCATAACAGCCTGGGGATTACTTTCCTCTGTTTCCCTGGAACTCTCGCCGGAGAGAGTCAACGAATTTTCATTGATCTGAATATCAATTTTTTTGCGGTCTAAACCCGCAGTATTGAATTTGATAAGATAGCCGACATCCGTTTCTTCTAAATTAAAGTCAGGCTCTTGAAATTCATGATGTTGAATCATCGATTGATCGCGATGCAATTGAGCCCCAAACGGGTCCTGAAACATTTGGTTCATCTGCTCCTGTAAACGATCCATCTCGGCAAAAGGATCCCAGGAATTCTCCTCAAAGCCCTGAAGGTTATTGGGAGGCGCCAATGATTTCCGGGATTTCTCAGCTTCTAATTCCGCCACTTTCTTATTTAAGATTTCAACCTGCCTTTTTAAGGACTGAATATCTTCCTGAGCAAACACCGACGGATTAAAAAGGGATATGCCTAAAAGAAAGCAACTACAAACAAAAATACAAACAATTATTTTTTTCATTACCGCACCTCCCGAAGGTGTAAAAAGAAAAAAGGATAGACTTGAAATTTCTTAAAGCCTATCCTTTTTAAAATGGAGCCCCACGGCTAAAGCCGTGGTCCCATCTAAATGACCCGTCTTCGCTCCAAAACTTTCGTTTGGGAGCTTCGCCGGGTTCATCCGCCGTTTCCAGATAAGGGCGAACATCCGCCGTAGCCCAACTTTCTCCCCACTTTCGCCTTCCTCCACGGGCAAGCCCGTGGTCTCCGGCGTAGGCGGATGAACTTTACTTCTTGTCGCAACCACATTTTCCGCCTATGGTAAACGGCCCCGGCCCCGTCCCTATTAAGGCCAACGACATCATGATCAGGGCGTAATTATATTCGAACCCATGGTTCATCATACCAAAACCATTCTTCCCATGGACCAGGACGATCGCTCCGGTCATAATCACGATGATGTTAAAAGCCGCCAATGGAGTCAAAAAACCAATGAGGGCGGATAGGCCGCTGAGAAATTCACCCCAAGCGACGAGAATTTGCACAATGGCCGGCATCCCATGAGGATTCCAGGTAGATCCTAAACCCGCCCCTTCGCCAAAAACTTTACCAAACCCATGGTACGTAAAAATGACACCCAGTCCCAAACGCAAAAATAATGGCGCAAACGGTTTCAACTTTTCACAACAGTCCTTCATCTTTCGCTCCTTTCCTCACTTCGGTTTCCTTTCCCCAAGGCTTAGCCCGAAGAGTCTTACTTGCGGCTCCGCGGCTTTGGGGGAAAAGTTTTGTTTTTAGCTTGAAGTATTTTATCACCTATGTCAACGAATTCCTCAAACGCGCGATATCCCCGCGATATCCCAAGGCGGCAGGAGCATGTCCATCGCTTGCCGGTTGGAGAATACGGCAAATAGTTTATCAAGAGAACGGAACGAACGCAAAATGAAAAACCACTAAAATCGACTAGAAAGAAGCGTTAGGCGTGTTGAGAAACTCCAATTCTGCCATCGTGGAAGTCCTCCCCAGAATTGAATTTCGATGAGGGAAACGGCCGAATTTCTCAATAATCGAAAAGTGCCGTCGGGCATAACCCAATGTGTATTCATAATAGGGGGTATTGGCGGGGCTCTTTTCTGAAGATTCTCGGACTACTGACTTCCCTAAAAGTAATGGAACATTACGGTAGTCAGTATCTCGACCTCCTTTCGCTCGTCGAGCATGTTCCATTAGTTGTGCGGAGGTCAATAAATGCGTAAAACGCTCGACCGACCATGTCTGTGTTTTGACATCCTCGGCGTGCATCAAGGGCATATAAAGAAAAACCCTCTCAATAAGCTGTAATTCCTGATCTTTCTCTTCACGGATAGAGCGTACGGCCAGATCCAGGGCCAGGGGATCATACGCGAACATCTTGGGTGTGTTGCGGTATATGTTACGGGGGAATTGGTCAAAAAGAATCACTAACGCCAACCGTCCGCGGGCACTGCGCTCCCAATCCTTGAACTCTCCCTGACCGGCCCGGATCAGATCGTGTTCAAATGCCTCCCGGATCTCGTCATCAACGCGCCGGTTCTTGATAAACCACTTCTTCGCCGGAAAAGCGCGCTTGTCAATAACCGTTTGATCATTAAGCCCCTCGAACCAGAATTCCAGAATTTTATCCATACGCTCTTACGATTTCATTGAACCCGCCGGTGATTTTGCCGGAGCGATCTCCAGCAGATAATCTCTTCGGACATTCTGCAGGCTCTTAAAAATATTTTGAACGATCATCGGGTTCACGGCCTCAAGCTGACGGAGCATTTTCTTAATGATCAGCCGATGGGAAGTTTCCTCATTGGCACACTTGGACTGGCCTATTTGCGTGATGTTGAGCCTTTGCGCCAAACGGATCATGGTCTCTTCCCGTTCATACGCCAGCGGCCGGATAATCGTGACCTTCCCGTCAAAGAGTTCCTGTTTAGGTCTCATCGAGGCAATCTCTCCCCGATAGAACTGATTCAGGAGGATCGTTTCCGCGATATCATCCATGTGATGGCCAAACGCGATTTTATTAAACCCCTGTCGATCCGCCAGATCAAAAAGGGCTGTCCGCCGATGCCGCGACCAGCGGAAACAATCAATCTCCTCCCAGCGTTCCTCCGATAAAGAGCCCGCCTTCTCCACGAGATACGCGAATCCCTCGCGTTCCAGATAGGCGATCAGAGGGGCGGGATCGAAATCCGAAAAACAAAAATCAATGTGAACCGCGACGAATTCAAAATGAATCGGAGCCACCCTCTGGCGGTCTCTTAAAACATGGAGCAAGGAAAGGCTGTCTTTGCCGCCGGACACCGCCACGGCCACCCGATCGCCGTCACGAAGCATGTCATAATCCATAATGGCTTTACCGGCGCGCTTGGACACCGCTAATAATTCCGGCACCCCTTTTATCCCTTTTCTCATAACGCTCCCCTTCACCTTTAAAAAAATTCATACGCTGTTAATAAACGCCGGATTTCATCCCTTGAATTAAACATCATGACATCAATGATGGAAAGCGATTCAACAAAGGCGTGGTCTCCTTGCCGGTAAAGAATCGGCTTTGTCCGTAGAAAATTTAAGGTCATTCCATGACCGGCGAATTCTTCCTTTGAATAAAGCTCCCGCCCGCCGATTGGATTAATATACTGCGTTGATCCCATAATAGTCATAATGCCTAAAAGACGGCTCAGTCTATCAGATACCTCAGTCCTCTTCAAGCGGGAAGAGACATGAAAAGAGGTTTTTATACCTAAGTATTTACAAATTTCTTCCAAACTATGGCGGATGAATTCCGCGACATTCAACTCGTCGAAACCCAATAGATCTTCTATGAAAGCCGCGGTCTCGCGATAGTGGGGGGCTTTCCTGTAAGCCAAGGCCATTAACCCCATAAAGCTTTCTTTCTCGACACCGTGATCATCCACAAAATATCTTTCCTTAATAGGTAACCGGTGCGAAGCTTTTTTCAAACTGAACGTGAACGCGTGGGCTTTCCCGTCAAGAAGGAGCCTGTTCCTGTTAATCCAGCCCTTCTTAATGTATTGAACATCATCGAGAATAACAAATTGATCCATGCCGTGGATCAATTGAAAATATCCAATGTAAGGAAAAAGATACGGCTGCATAATCGCCAAGCGCATACGGCCCTCTTGCTGTCTTTAAGAATCAATACTATTCTTGAATGTTTTGATACGGCTAAGCCTGGGCGTCGTCTTTGAGCCAACGGTAAAGATGATATCCCCTTGGGAAGGCGGTCATGATCCGGCGTTTGATTTTCTCAACCTGGCGCCGGCGTATTTGTTTTTTTTGTTTTAAGATCTCCCCTCGGATGATTCGGTCATATTGATACGCCAGGAATTGATTGATCGCCTTGTAAAAGGCCACAATCCCTTTAGCCTGTTGAATACGTTCCTCCAGGCTCACCTCCCCGCCCCTGGACCACAGGCCTCCGCTGTGGATACGGTAGACACTCATCACTTCATCCAGATAGCCGATATCCCCGTGCCGGGCATTCAGAATCTGTAACGGCCAGTCGCCGAACGGGAGAGGATCAAACAACCCGGGAAACTCATCAAAAAGATGATTTCTAAACATCGTCGCGCAGGTCGGCATGATGTTGCCGTACAAGAGATCTTCCAGTTTGAGGATCTGTTTGAGTTTCTCTCTATGATAAAGCCGGGGGGCCTTCCCGTTTTCATAAATCATGACGGCATTATGAAAACAGATCGCGCATCCCGGATGGGTATCCAAGAAATCGGCCTGTTTTTGCAGTTTACGCGGCGATGTCCAGTAATCATCTCCATCGAGCATCGCCACATATTTCCCCCGGCAAGCCTTTAAAGTCTGTAAAAAATTGTGCCGTCGTCCCCTGTTTCTGTCCGTCAATAACAGCCGGACGCGGTCAGGATACCTCTTTTGATAATCCAGGACAATCCCGCGCGTCCCATCCGTTGAACTGTCTTCCCCAATGACGATTTCGTAATCAAATTCCACCTCCTGCATCAGGACGCTTTCGATCGCCTGAGCGATAAAGGACTCATGATTATACGTCACCATTTTGACGCTCACTTTAGGCTGCTGGGCGGACGGCGGCATAGGCTTCCTCTACTTCCCACCTTCTGTGTTTTTCGATAACCTCTGTGCGATCTCGGGCGCGTGGTCCATCACCCAACGGATGATCCGGCATATCCCCGTGACCTGGTCCGGTTGCAGGGCCTCCCCGGTGGGCAGGATCAGCAATCGGCCGGCCAGATGATCCGTCACCGGCAGGTGTAAACCGCCGTAGAAAGGATCGGACCGGTAAGGTTCCATCTGATGACAGCCTGGATAAAAATAGCGACGCGCCAACACGTTTTCTTTATGCAATATCACGACCAGTTGATCACGGCTGATCCCCGCCTTGGGTTCATCGATGTCTAAGACAATATACTGATAATTGTTCCTTTCCCCTTCGTCGTAACGCATCAACTGAAGGCCCGGGATTTCAGAAAGCTCCCGCTCGTAGTGTCTGTAATGACGTTGGTTGATCGCTAAAATTGCCTCTAAACTTTCAAACATCGTCAAGCCCATCGCGGCCGAGATCTCGTTCATCTTAGCGTTCGTCCCGGCGCAAACAACCTGATCATATCCTGAAAACCCCATGTTATGCATCAATCTTAACACGCGCGCCAGGCCGTCATCGTTGGTGACGACCGCGCCGCCTTCCAGCGTGTGAAAGAATTTCGTAGCGTGAAAACTAAAGACTTCCGCGTCGCCGAAAGAACCGATCCTGCGCCCTTGATGAGAATTCCCGAAGGCATGCGCCGCGTCAAACAATAATTTCAGTCGCCTTTTTCGGGTGATCTCCTCCAGCGCCTCCACGGCGCAGGGTCTTCCCCAAAGATGGACCCCGATGACGCCCGTCGTCCGTTCTGTGATCAACCCTTCAAGGCGGGAGGGATCGATATGATGCGTCCGCGGATCCACGTCGCAGAAAACGGGAGTTACTCCCTGCCACTTCAAGGCGTGCGCCGTTGAGATAAACGTAAAGGCGGGGACGATCACCTCCCCGGAAAGCCCGGCGGCCCGGATAGCGATTTCCAGGGCCGTTGTCCCGTTACACATCGCCACACAATGCCTGACTCCAAGAAACTCGGCGACACGCTGTTCAAACTCCGTAACAAAAGGCCCCTGGTTGGTCAACCAGCGCCTGTCCAACAGGTCGTTGACCCGCTTCAAAAACCGCTCCCGGTGACAGGCATTAGGACGCCCGACATGCAAGGGTTCCGGGAAGGCCGGGGAGCCTCCGAAGACGGCTAAATCGTTGAGGATTGTTTTATTCATTCCCGAGAGAGGTTGCGCGTTTAACGAATCGCGCGCTCCAAGAGTTATTAAATTATTATTGCTCTGTTCGATTGATATACCACAAAATCTATTTCCTCATTTTTTCGAATCACTTTGGCAGGGGCCCCATAAGCCACGACTCTTTCCGGGATATCTTTCGTGGCCAGGGCGCCGGCGCCGACAATGCTCCAGTCTCCGATCGTAACATGATCCAACACCGTCGCGCTGATCCCAATGGAACATTTATCCCCCACACGCGTGCCTCCGGCCAGGGCCACGGAAGGTCCGACGCGGGAATACTTTCCGATCCTGGCGTCATGCCCCAGAGAAACCGCCCGATTCACGGCGCAGAAGTCATCAAGATAAACATTGGGGGCCGCCACGGTCATCGGGCCGACGGTCACCCCTTCACCGACATGAACATGAGCTCCCAAATGCGCCCGCGGATGAATCAACGAGGCAACCTCAAGGCCGTATTTTGATTTCAATTCCTGAATCAGAACATATTTGTGGACGGTGATGCAACCGATCACATACGCCGCGTCTTTCTCCGGTTTAAAAGTCTCCAAGTTCTCATAAATCTCAACAGCATAATCCAGCAGCGAGACCCTTTGTCTGAGCGTCAGGTCCCCGGCCTTAGTGATCTCCGGCATATTCTGAAATATTTTCCAGACCCTCCCATTGTTCGCGTGGATCAAATCAAAGATGTCACTGAGGTAGGACCCGCCGCCGAAAATAATGTATTTTTTCATCGGTGTTATCCCTCTTTCTTCGTCTGACGGCCGTAGTACTGTGTCAACTTAATTGTTAATATGTGGAACACAGTACAACACTGCGCCTTTTCTGAAAGTAGCTATTAACAATTAACTTGACGGCGGCCGTAGTGACCATTGCCGTCTTGAAGGCACATGCGTTTCCTGAATTCCCGGGACATCATCAACGGCCGCTCGTTAGCCTCGGCGATGATATGAATTCGTTTTAATAAATCCATGTTGCGGGCATGTATATTTTTCTGACCGTCGTAAAAAATGTTATCCTCAAGCCCCACCCGCACCCCGCCGCTCATGGCAATGGCCACACTGTTCATCTTAATCTGGGCGTCGCCGATACCGGCCAGGCTCCAATACGACTGCGGCGGCAGATCCCGGATCATGATCCCGGCATGAAGCAGATCCGCTTGGGCGCAGGCAATATTTCCCAAAAGGAGATTAAAATAGTACGGCGGTTCGATCAGACCTTTTTTGGCCAGATAATGGGCATAATTAATCATGCCCGAATCAAACGCCTCTAACTCCGGAACGATTCCGCGCTCTTTCATTTTCTGGGCCAGGGCTTTAATCATTTCCGGCTCGTTGATCGAGGCCTGCTGGTTAAAATTCACCGAACTTAAGGTCAAACTCCCCATGTCCGGCTTTAAACTCCCGTCCAGATTTAAGGGTTCCGAACGCTTTTCAAACTCTCCGAAATTGCGTCCGCTTAAAGAAACACAAATAACCAGCCCCGGGGCGAAGGTCCGTATTCCCTCAATGATTTTCGCGTACGTCTCCGCCTTGTAAGTCGGGGCTTCCGTTTCCGGATCGCGCGCGTGGAGATGGACCATGGTGATGCCGATCTCCCAGGCCTCATGCACCGCCTCAACAATCTCAGAAACATGGATCGGCACATGCGGCGTCATCGCCTTGGTCGGAATCATTCCCGTCGGCGTAAAATTGATAATCAGATTCTCTGACATGCGTGACCTTCCTTCTTTTAAGATATCTCGGCCCAACGGGAAAAACCCGTTGTAGCCTCACAGGACTGTATAATCCGGGTTAAAGTGCCAGAAGTATACCATCTGTTTTGTCAGAAAGAAAGTGATGTGCAAACGTGGTGTGGAAGTAACGCGAAGAGGTCCTGAAAGAAAATTAAGCCCGCCGGGACCCGATCATGGATCGGGACCAGCGGGCTTATAGATTTCTCCAGTACTTCGTTACCTAAGTTTTAAACAGATTTATTTGCAGATGTACGAAGTATTGTACTGTGTTCTTCTGTAAATTATTTAGGTAACACAGCACTAAAAAGACGGAAGAACTGGAAGATTAATGTGAGCAACCGCAACCGCCGGATTTCTTGGGCTGAGAGGAAGCCGCAGGCTTCTGCTGGCTCTTTTGCTCGGCTTGTTTGTTGTCTTTTTTCTGTTGCTGATTTTTCTTGTCCATCATGTTCACCCCCTTTCATTTTTCTTGTAAAATGCGTTTACGAAACGGATCCCTGCGTATCGTTCTTAAAAATCTCAAGCAGTTTCTGCGCGGCCTCCCGCGGGCCCTGCCTTTCCCAACCGGATAAACCCAAACGCGTTCTCATCTGTCCGACAAAAACACCGGCTTGAAAGAAGGCCTTGAAATATTTATCCGCCAATAGATCATGCTCGGCCTTATATTGAGGCGGCCCAAACACATTCGCGAAATAGGAGTGCGTAATTCCGGTTGAGGTGGTCGTCCCTTTACTCATCACCTTCCCGTCGCGGAATACTTTAATGGCCTCCTCAGGAGAAGGGAACCGTTCAATAATCGGGTAATCCGGGTCCACCCCCTCATAATTATTCGCGTACATAATAAAATCGATTTTCTGACCTTTGATGACGATGTCATACGTCGTCACCGGTAAAATAATCCGCGCGTTCACCTGATTCGCGCTCATGATAATGGCCCGGTCGATCTGCCCCAGCGCGTATCCCGGCTGCAAATCGTCCAGCCGCAGGAACGCCCCGGTCTCCGTCCCATAACCGATGACACTTCCGTCTTCTTGAATTTCCAACGATCCCATGTCATCGGCGATCACCACAAGATCCTGAATATGATCCTCTCCCAATTCGCGAAAGGCCTCTAGGGTTTCGGATTTTCCCGCTCCTGTGTCGCCGATCAGAAGAATCGTGAAATCCCTGTTCCCCTTGAGGATGACCCGCACCAGTGCCCCATGAAAAGGCAGCCTTCCTCTTTTAATCATAATAATATTATGCAGCGTCAAGACCATTTTCTTCACATAGCCGAAATACCCGAACTCATTTCGGCCTGGAATAGCCCCCACCAGCAGATCATTTTTCTCATCTTCATAAAATACCGTCGGGAAGACACCGAACTGATCAAGGGCCTCCGTGGGAGCCCCGAAAAGGAAGACCGCGTCCGGCTTTCTCTCTAAATCTTCATCTTCCGCCAATGGAAACAGATTGCACAGGGAATGACCTAATTCAGAAAATTTATGATGGAAATAAACATAGATCACCAGAGGCCCGACTTTCGCCGGATAGCAGAGCCAATCACTGCCGTGGATATCGATAAATTCTAAAGGATTTTTTCTGATTCTTTCAAACCGGCCTGTCCTTTTATTCATCGGCGGATTAAGGATTAAGGGTGGATATAATAAAATTTGGCGTATAAAGGGAACGACATTGAGCTTCGCGTAAAGCGGGTCTTCCCATTCTCTGTCCCGTGTGATCGCGATGGTGGAGACCTCGGCGCCGGCGGTGACTTGACGGTAAATTCGGGGGTGAACCCCTGTCAAATTTTCCTGGACATCCCGGTACATTCCCCGGATCAGACCGGTCAGGTGGCCAATCGTCGCGTGAAATGTCCGGTAAGGCCGTTTGACCAAATCCATGCCTGTGGAATCGGCGATAATAAAACGGTCATAACTGCGCCAATAATTATATAAATACTCAACGAACTCATGGAACAGCACCGGATTCCTTAAAAACCGCTCCGCCCCCGGAACAACATTGGGGACCAGTTGAACAGGCATCTTTGTTAAAAATCCGAATACCTGGACGAGAACGCACATATCCCCATCGTCGATGACCTTCCCGTCAAAGATCTCCATCAAATAGGAGTTCCTCTTGGTCAATTTGGTGATTGCCCGATGAAGGATGTCTTTGAACAAATCGCTTGCCAGCACTTCTTCCGGAGTCTCACAGATGCGATTATGAATCTGCATGATAATTTTCTGCTCAATGATCTTGTAAGATCCCACATTCATGTGACTTCACTCACGCTTTTCCGATTAATGGTTAATAAGTTTTCGAAAGGATTTTCAAACAGGAACAAGGGCGTATATTATACCTAAACAATCCTGTTGACCATCATTTTCTTTAGCACATTTTCGAGAATATTTTCGAGCACATTGAGCACATTTTTAGAACGCGTCTTATTAGGACTTTCGCGTTTGGATGAAATGCGAGGCGCAACCGAGGTGTCCCGGGAAAAGCTCGGGATAAACTCCGCGAGGCGTACTGTTGTGTACGCTGAGCAAGCACAGAAGGTTGCAACGAAGCAGATCGCCAAACGCGAAAGTCCTACTTATATTATTTCCAGGCTGACCGGGCAATGATCCGAGCCTGAAACATCTTTGAGAATGGAGGCGTTTTTTAATCGCGGACGCAATGACGCCGAGACCAGAAAATAATCAATCCGCCATCCAATATTGCGTTGACGACAATTCCCCATCCGACTCCACCACGTGTAATGCCCGCGGTCTTTCTCAAACTCCCGAAACGTATCGATAAATCCGGCCTTGATCAAATTGTCGAACCCGGCCCTCTCTTCTTTCGTGAACCCGTGGTTTTGCTCATTCCCCTCGGGACGCGCGAGATCGATTTCTTTATGCGCTACGTTGAGATCCCCGCCAAAAATAACCGGTTTGCGTTCTTCGATCTTTTTCAGATACTTCAGGAAATCGACATCCCAGTCTCGGGTACGGTAAGGCAGTCGCTCAAGCCCGCGTTTGGCATTCGGCACGTACACGTTCACGAGGAAGAAATCCCTGAATTCCACCGTTATGACCCTCCCCTCACCGTCGTGCTTAGCCATACCGATCCCGTTGATCCACTGGAGCGGATCCTTTAAGGTAAAAATCGCTGTCCCCGAATATCCGGGCTTTTTGGCATGATTCCAATACTGTTTGTAGCCAGGCAGGTCCACGGGAGGCATTTCTTTGGGGGATCTCGTCTCCTGCAGGCACAGCACGTCAGGATGGAATTCTCTCACGAATTCGAGGAACCCCTTGTTCAAGATTGACTTCAATCCGTTAACATTCCACGAAATGATCTTCATTTTACCTCTCTCTCTTTACGCGGGGGCTGCTTTTAACTGTTCAGAAATTTGACGTTTGGACCAATACCCGTTCAGGGCTTTCTTTTCAAACAATTTTCTTTTGCCGTCGGTGTTAATGGATAACAGAAGCCGCTGCTTGCTCCAGTCCAATTTCACCTCCGGAGGTGAAATTCGGTTTTTCCGATACAAAAGGCGCATGGATTTCAGGTAAATCACCGAAAAACCCTTGCCACAGGCCCGCTTTAGATCCTCGGAAAGGTTTTTCAGGAGGTGGAACCCTGAACCAACATGGAGGCGAATAGCGTGAGAATATTACCAGGCTATCCCCACGCTGTCAATTCACCCTCAACAGCTTTTTGATAAAGGCCTGGCTTCACCAAAAATTATCTGCTATTTTGGGGACATGTTCGTTCTTCTGCCCGTCCTCTGTTTTATCCTGATCTATTTTTGTCTCCTCTCCAGACACCCCTTGGGGTGGGGCTGCTGGCGGCGCTGTCTCCTGCTCTCTTCGGTCCTCTGGGGCATTTGCATCGTCGGCAGTACGGAGGTATTAAGCCTGTTCCATCTCATTCGTTGGGAAACTCTCGCCGGATTTTGGGGGACTCTGTCCCTCGCTTTAGCCGGGGCCCTTTATAAATCTCATCGGGATAAACACCTGAACCCTTTCCGTTTTCTTCCTTCGAGGACACGTTTAAAAAATCTCGGGTTTTCCGCCACAGAAATATCCTTATTATGCCTCATCGCCCTTTTTGCCGTCGTCACGGCCGTGACAGCCTTCCTCGCTCCCCCCAACACATGGGATTCGATGACCTATCACATGGGCCGCGTTGTCCACTGGATTCAAAACCAAAGCCTGGCCCCTTATCCCACCCATATTCCACGGCAACTCTACATGACTCCCTGGGCGGAAATGGTCCTCCTGCATCTGCAGATTCTCAGTAACGGCGACCGGTTCGCCAACCTCGTCCAGTGGTTCAGCATGATCGGAAGTCTCGTCGGCGTCTCCCTGCTGGCGCAACAGTTGGGCGCTAACCGCCGCGCCCAGATCCTTTCCTCGCTCATTGCCGCCACAATCCCCATGGGGATCCTGCAATCGTCGAGCACGCAAAACGATTACGTGGTGGCGTTCTGGATATTATCTTTTCTCAATTTCGCCCTCATGGCCAAAAAGGATCCGCGCCTTTTTCTCATCTCAACCGCCTCGTCGAGTCTCGGACTCGCGGTCTTAACCAAACCCACCGCGTACATTTACGCCTTCCCCTTTTTGATATGGTTCTTTTACGCTCTCTTTTTAAAAATGCGCCGGAACATTTGGAAGCCCGTTTGCGTTCTGGCTGTTATTCTCGTCAGCTTGAACCTGGGTCATGGTCTGCGCACTATCCAGCTTTACGGCGCGCCGCTGGCCACCGGTGAAGACGCGTACCGCAATGAGGTGTTTTCCATCCCCGCGTGGCTCTCCAATATCCTTAGAAATATCTCCTTGCACCTAAGAACCCCGAGCCAACCAATCAATGAGGCTTTAGATAAAACCATTCGCTGGACGCATCGGCAACTCCCCATCGACATCAACGATCCCCGCACGACATGGGATAAATATCAATTCCCCAACGTGTCTTTAGATGAAGATTATGCCGGCAATCTTCCCCATCTGTTCCTGATTCTCCTAGCTTCGTGGCTCTGTCTCTCACGAAAATTTCCAGGCATAAAAGACATCAAAGGGTACACGTTCTCAACGCTATCCGCTTTTTTACTATTCTGCCTTCTTCTGAAATGGCAGCCCTGGCACGCCCGTCTGCATCTGGCGTTTTTCCTGATCGCCGCGCCGCTGATCAGCATCCTATTGTCCTCAGCCCCTAGACCCTGGCCAACCGCCCTTGTGGCCGCGGTCCTGTCTGTCTATGCTTTGCCCTGGCTTTTTTTCTGTAATACACGACCTCTCTTAGGCCCAAAAAATATCTTCCATGTCCCGCGTCTCGAGCAATATTTTGCCAAGAGACCGGATATCCACGCTCCCTATGATAAAACGGGCAAATACATAAAGTCCGGGACCTGCGCCGACATAGGCCTTATCGGTAACGGCGACTATTGGGAATATCCGTTCTGGGTGTTCCTCAAAGAAAATCCGGCCCGTCCCTTTCGCGTGGAGCACGTCGATGTTGAAAATATCTCCTCCGGCAGACCGCGCGCCTATCCCCTGGGCCGCTTTGATCCTTGCGTGATGGTCCAATTTCACGAAAGAGACGCCGCGAAGATCTCCGACGAAAACGGGACTTACGTCAAAGTCCGACGATTTAATTTTATCGATATCTTCCTGAAGGATGAGACAGGGACACTATCCAGGACAAACATGGTTTATCATTTTACAAACGTCCTGGCCTCTCTGGGCCAGACCATGCCTCTATTGAACAACCAACCGCCTTTTGAGACCTTTGGAGAAAAGGACGTCAAAAAAATCATCTATTTGCGCAGAGAATGGCAGGAGGCCCAGCTTGTTGATCCCGAGGAGTTAAATCAAATGTACGCGGGATTAGGCGACCGTTTTAAGACTTCTCTTGTTCACGGATTAGAATTGCGGTTAGCCGGGTACATCACCTCAAATCAAGCACGCTACGATGCCGGGAAAAAACTTATCCTAACCTGGCTCATCTGGTTTCATCAGAACAAAGACGCCCTGATCCAAGCCCTCCAGTCTGAAAAGAAATAGCCTCTTTCTTCTACCCTTGACACCGTTCCTCCGCCCCGTTATTCTCTTTCTGACCCATCTTTTTTCTTGATCGAATCAATCGGTTACGATATACTTTGGTCAATTTTACAGCCCGTAAATTCAAGAAGGATTATTTTCTATGAAAATTAAAGTCAACGGCAAAGAAGAAGTCTTCCAACAAGCAACGCTCACGGTCGCTGATTTGTTGAAAATAAGCCGTGTGCAACAGCCGGACATGGTTTCGGTCCAACTCAACGGCGAATTCGTCAATAGAGCCGCCTATCCCACAACCCGGGTGAACGACGCGGACGAGATTGATTTTCTCTATTTTATGGGAGGCGGGGGCATTCACGGACTTCACAACTCTTAATTCAATTCACTCAACCCATTCGATCAATCCATGAGCGATCTGAAATTTATCACAAAAATTTTACATCACCCCTTTCTTAAAGAAGACCCTCACGGTTCTCTCCATATGCCGGTCTATGAAAATGTGGCTTTTGAGTTTAAGTCCGCTGAGGAATCCGAGCTCGCCTTTCAACGCAAGAAACCGGCGCATGCGTACTCCCGGATCACCAATCCTACGGTCGAGGCATTTGAACAACAAATCAAGGCGGTCACCGACGCCGTGGGCGTGATCGCCCTCTCTTCGGGGATGGCCGCTATTGCCAATGTGCTTTTAGCGGTGGCGGGGCAGGGAGACAATATTGTGTCCAGCAAACATTTGTTCGGCAACACCTATTCCTTGCTGATGAGCACCCTCAAGGACTGGGGGCTGGAAACCAGGTTCACGGATCTGACACGGCTCGATGGAATCGAGAAGCTCATCGATGACCGCACCCGCGCTGTTTTCTTTGAAACCGTGACCAACCCGCAGCTTGAGGTCGTAGACATACGGGCTATCGCGGATCTGGCGCACGCGCGCAACCTCCTGGTGATTGCCGATACGACTTTAACCCCGCCGTATGCCTTTCGTTCCATCGACTTCGGCGTGGATATCGACGTCCTCTCCAGCACAAAATACATCTCCGGCGGGGCGACAACGGTCGGCGGTCTGATCATCGATAACGGAACCTATGACTGGCGCAAGCATCCCCAATTCGCCGAGGATGCCAGGCAGTTTGGTCCCTTTACCCTGATCAACCGGCTGCGCCGCAAGGTGTACCGGAATCTCGGCGCCTGCCTGTCCCCGCACAACGCCTTTATGCAAAGTATCGGTCTGGAGACCCTGCCTTTAAGGATTGATGTCTCGTGCCTGAATGCCTTGAAGATCGCGAAATTCCTGGAAAATGAACGCCGTGTCAAGAGCGTCAACTATCCGGGACTGGAGACGTCCAAATTCTTTAGAATATGCCAGAAACAATTCGGGACAAGACCCGGCGGACTTCTGACCTTTGATCTGGACTCCAAAGAGGAGTGTTTCAGGTTCATGAATAAGCTTAAAATTATCCGTCGGGCCACCAATTTAAATGACAACCGGACGCTGATCCTGCATCCGGCCTCAACGATTTTCTGTGAATACGCCCCGGCCCTTAAGAACGAAATGGGCGTGCGCGAAACCATGATCCGATTATCCGTCGGTATTGAGGCGCCGGAAGACATCATCGCCGATATCAAATCCGCGTTGGGAGAATTATAATGGATTTTACCGAGGAACAATTAGAACGCTACAGCCGCCATATCATCCTTAAAGATATCGGCGTTGAAGGCCAGCAGAAGATCGTGCGGGGCAAGGTCCTGATTATCGGGACCGGAGGATTAGGCGCGCCGGCCGCGCTTTATCTGGCTGCCGCGGGTGTCGGGACCATCGGTCTGGTCGATGGAGATGTCGTAGAATTAAGTAATCTGCAGCGGCAGGTCATTCATTTCACGCCGGATGTCGGCCGGCCCAAGGTGCTTTCGGCCAAGGAAAAGATCGAAAAGATCAATCCCGACGTCCGTGTGCTCGCGTTTCATCAACGGGCCACGGCGGATAACATCCTGGGCCTGATCAAAGATTTTGACTTTATCGTGGACGGGACGGACAACTTCCCGGCCAAGTTCCTTATTAACGACGCCTGCGTGATGGGCAAGAAACCCTTCTCTCACGGCGGCATCTTGAGATTCGACGGGCAGACCATGACCTATGTCCCGGGATCGGCCTGTTATCGCTGCATCTTCGACTCCCCGCCGCCCAAAGGCGCCGTGCCGAGCTGTTCGCAAGCCGGGATTCTGGGGGCCGTGGCCGGCATGTTAGGCACCATCCAGGCGGCTGAGGCCGTAAAGTTTTTAACCGGATGCGGGGAACTCTTGACGAATAAACTGCTGATCTTTAACGCCCTGACCATGAATTTCCGGCAAGCGCGCGTGCATCGTGCTCCACAGTGCCCTGTCTGCGGCGAGAGCCCGACCATCACCACCCTGGTGGACGCCGAGCAACCGGTCTGCGACTTAAAGAGGCCTCCGGGATGAAAATAACACGCGGCGTGCTTTCCCAAATTATTGCACACGCCCGGAAAGAGGCGCCGCTGGAGGCCTGCGGCTATCTGGCCCGAGAAGACGGGATCGTCCACCGGCATTACGCGTTAACCAATATGGATCACAGCGCCGAGCATTTTTCCTTTGATCCCCAGGAACAGTTTGCCGCGCTCAAGGACGCCCGGGCCAGCGGATATGAATTATGCGCCGTGTACCACAGCCATCCGGCCTCACCGGCCCGGCCATCGGCTGAAGATATTAAACTCGCGTATGACCCGACGATCAGCTATGTGATTATCTCCTTGGCTGGCGGGAAGGAAGATGTCCAATCTTATAAAATTGTCAACGCGGTCGTTGAACATGAAAAAATAGAAATAATGGATTAAATCAAGGTGAGTCCTATGCAAATCCAATACCGTTTACCGGATAATTTAGACCAGGAGATCAATGAGCTCGAGGGCCTGATCGCCAAATGCAAGCAAGGCGAGATGTCTCCGGCGGAATTAAAACTGCACCGGGTCCCTTTTGGCGTGTACGAACAGCGCAAGAGCGATACCTACATGGTACGGGTGCGTTGCGCCGCGGGCTGCATCACCCCCGAGCAACTGATCAAGATAGCCGAACTTGCCACGCGCTACGGATCGGATAAAATCCATCTGACCACGCGCCAGGAGATTCAAATCCATTATGTGACCCTGGATAACCTGATTCCCGTTATGCGCGGGTTGAAAGAAACCGGCCTGGCCTCGCGCGGAGGCGGCGGAAACACCGTCAGGAATATCATGTCCCAGGAAGACGCGGGGATCAGTCTGGACGAGGCGTTTGACACCACGCCCTACGCCCTGGCGTTGACAAGCCGGTTGATTGCCGAGTCGGATTCCTGGACACTGCCACGGAAATTCAAGATCGCCTTTTCCGGTTCTTCAGAAGACCGCGGCTATGCCACGATCGCTGATGTCGGATTCATCACTCGGATCAAGGATGGTCAAAAAGGGTTTAAAGTCTATGTCGCCGGTGGATTGGGGGCAAAATCCGACGCGGGGCATTTTCTCTTGGATTTCATCGAGGACGATCAGGTCTACGCTGTGACCACGGCGGTCAAAAGAATCTTTTGGAAATACGGCAACCGCAAAAACAAGCACGCGGCCCGCCTGCGTTTTCTCTGGAACACCCTGGGGCCTGAAGAATTTCAAAAACGGTTCGACGAGGAGTATCAAGCCGTCAAGACCCAAAACCTCCCTCCCCTGACTATTGAAGCGATCGACAATAGCGGCCGGTCGCCCGTCCTCAGGGAAGGCAAGATCGAAGACCAAAATGATTTTGAATTATGGGAAAAACGTTTTGTCCAGCCTCAGAAACAAAAAGGCATCTTCTCGATCATCGTCCCTGTTCACCTGGGATATTTGGACAATGCCCAGGCCGTCCGACTCGGGCAATTCCTGCGGCCGTTCGGCGAAAACGTCCTGCGGATGTCCAAGGACCAGAATTTTTTAATCAGAAATATCCCTGAAACATATCTGGGCAACGTCTATCTTTTTCTCAAAGACACGTTGGATCATTTTAACAGGCCGCTCTTCATCGACAAAATGATCTCCTGCGCCGGCGCCTCGACCTGCCAGTTAGGAATATGCCTCTCGCGCCCAGCGGCCAACGCCGTGATCAAGGCCTTAAGCCGTTATGAAATCCCGGCCAAGGCGCTGGACACTCTTTCCGATATCCGAATCAATATCTCCGGCTGTCCCAACGCCTGCGGCCAGCATCCGATCGCGCATCTGGGCTTTTTCGGTAAGGTGGCCCGGAAGGGCGACAAGGTTTACCCGGCGTACAATGTCGTGGCCGGCGCCGTGGTCCGCGACGGCGAGACCAAACTCAACGAGAAATTGGGAGAGATCAGCGCCCGGGACATCCCCGCCTTCATTCAAGAGGCCTTAAAAAGGTATCTTTCCAAATCTTCAGAACATAAAAATTTCGAGGCCTACTTGGAGCGGGAAGGAAAAGAGGATCTAAGAAAACTCTGCGCTCAATACAAGGAGATCCCAAGTTTCGAGGAAGACAAGAACACCTATTTCGACTGGGATTCCGATAAACTGTTTTCCGTGGCGGACCGGGGCAAGGGCGAATGCTCCGCCGGTCTGTTCGACTTAATCGACATGGACCTGAAAATGATTGAGGAAACACGCAAGAAACTGGATGCCGGAGAAGCGCCTGAGAAGAAACCGGAACACCTGAGGACCATCGTTTATTACGCCGCCCGCGCGCTTTTGATCACCCGGGGCTGCGAACCCAAGACGGAAAAAGAACTCCACGAAAACTTCACGACCCATTTCATCCACACCGGCCTGGTCGCGGGCCGTTTTCAACCTCTCCTGGAAATGGCGCGAGAAAGAAACGACGCCTCCCTCTGCGCGCGCGCCCAGGACGTCCTGGCCCTCGCGGACCGCGTAAAACTTCTCTACGAGATCATGGACAACGCGTTCCAGTTCAAGATTAACGAATGCGCTGCTCTACCAACGGCCGGCGTCCCTCAACACCCCGGCGCGTTTCCTTCCCGGGAAATAACGACGTCCCCGCCTTCCTTGCCCAAAATCGTCAAGGACTTCCGCGGCGTGACCTGTCCGATGAACTTCGTCAAAACCAAAATGGCACTGGCTAAACTCCAACCGCGGGAACTTCTGGAAATCTGGTTGGACGACGGCCAACCGATCGAAAACGTGCCGGGTTCCGTGCGGGAAGAAGGTCACGCAATCCTGGAACAAAAAAAAATCAACGACTATTGGGCTGTTGTCATTGAAAAGAAATAAAACGGGTAGACTGTAACATAATTTTTTTTCACCTCCACCCTTCCTCCCCCAGTCTGACGGTGGGGAGGATTAAGGAGGGGGAGAACTTAATCAATAATTCTGTTACGGAGCGCTGGTGTTCCAAGACGCGTGGAGAAATCCGTAAAGCCTCAGGACTTTGTGGCTTCTTCCATAATTTCCATCATCCGCTTGACGTAATCACTGCGGGAGGCGAGTTCCCCGTCCATGAGCTGGGCGCTTTCGTACAACTGCGTGATGCATTTCTTCAAAAGCATGTCGGAGGGATTCAAAATATATTTTCTCGCTAAATTCCGGATGACGGGATGATCCACATTGACCTCCAGGATCCTCTTGGACGCCGGAACATCCTGGCCCATCATCTTCATCATCCGCTCCATCTGCCGGTCCATCCCCTGAGCCCCTATCACCAGGGTCACGGCCGAATCCACCAGCCGCCGAGAAATCTTCACATCCTCGACTTGATCCTTCAACGTTTCCTTGAATAAACCGATAAGAGATTTAGACAGAGAATCGTCGGATTTGTCCTTATTCCCGTCGCCCATCTCCAAATCAACATCTCCCTGATCAATCGCCCTGACCGGTTTCTTGTCATACTCCCTGATCGAAGGCACCACAAAGACATCCACCGGATCAATCAAGAATAAGACCTCAATAGCATGCTTTTTAAAATACTCCAGGTTCGGATTCCGCTCGACGTGCTCCCTGGTATCGCCGGTCAAATAATAAATTTCCTTTTGCTTTTCTTTCATCCGCCCCCCATATTCTTTAAAGGAAGTCAACTCTCCGACCTTTAACGCGGAACTCTCGAACCTCAAAAGTTCAATCAGCTTCTCCCGATTGGCAAAATCCGTATTAACGCCTGTCTTAAACACCGGGCCAAAGGTTTTATAAAATAAAAGATACTTTTCGGTTTCCTTATTCGCCAGCCGTTGCAGCCATTGGATGATTTTCGTTGTCATGCCGGACTTAATCTTGCCCAGGACCGGCGAGGATTGAACCATTTCGCGTGAGACATTCAAAGGCAGATCCGCCGTATCCACCACCCCCCGGATAAACTGAAGATACTCCGGCAACAGCTCTTTACAATCATCCACAATCATAATTTTATTGGTGTAGAGCTGGATGGTCTTATGCTCCCGCGTCCTCATTAAATCAAACGGAGCCTTCGCGGGGATAAACACTAAGGCTTTGTACGAAGCCTCCGCGCCTTCAATCGAAAGGGACAAATGTCCCAAAGGATCTTCGTAATCATTGGTAATGAATTTATAAAATTCATTGACTTCCTCCGGGGTGATTTCATGCTCGCTCTTGCGCCACAAGGCCTCGACCGTGTTGACTTTCACCTTATTCACAAAAATCGGGAAATCGGCAAAATTGGAATATTTCCTGATCGTCTCTTGGATCCTGGATTCGCCGGCAAACTCTTTCGCCTCTTCTTTAAATTGAAAAGTGATCTTTGTCCCCCGGCCGGGTTTGTCGATGGGCTCTACCGAATAATTCCCCTCACCGCCGGAAACCCAGCGCAGCCCCTGGGCCTCTTTATGCGCGTGGCGCGTCTCAACCGTGACTTGCTCCGTGACCATAAAAACCGAATAAAAACCGACCCCGAATTGCCCGATAAAATCCGCCGTATCCTTGCCCTCCTCTTTCATTTTCTGCAAGAACTCCAGGGTGCCCGACCTGGCCACGGTCCCGATGTTATGAATAAGCTCTTCTTGAGTCATGCCGATCCCGTTATCTTCAATCGAAAACGTCTGCGTTGTCTCATCAACCTCAATCCTTATCTCAAGATCCTTCTCTTTATCAATCATGCCCTCTTCCGTTAACTGTTGATAACGGACTTTCTTGAGGGCGTCCGAGGCGTTGGAAATAAGCTCCCGCAAAAAAACCTCGGGATGGGTGTACAACGAATGAATAATCAAATGCAACAGCCGCTTCATCTCCGCCTTGTATTCGAATGTCTGAATGGTATCTTTCTTATCTGTCATTTGGCGTGAACCTCCTTGTGCACAAAACGTTAATATTTTTTTAAAGTCCTGCAGTCATAATTTTATTGGACGATCTTCCGGTAGACCGCAATCGCATCGACGGCGCGGCTGACGCACAATCCCAGATCCTTTAAAAGCCCGTCCCGCAGATCATAGATCCACGCGTGGACCGTCAACGGCTCCCCCCGCCCCCACGCATCCTTAACAATCGTCGTTTGACACACATTCAGGGCTTGCTCAATGACATTGAGTTCGCAAAGCCGCTCAAAGCCTTTGCTGTCATCCTGGATCTGTTTAAACTGGACCTCGTGTTCTTGGACGACATCTTGAATATGTCTGAGCCAGTTATCAATAAGGCCTAACCGGGCGCCGTCCCACGCGGCCCTGACACCGCCGCATCCGTAATGACCGCAAACGATAATATCCTTCACCTTCAAGACATCCACGGCGTATTGAATAACAGACAGGCAATTCAAATCCGTCGGCACAACGACGTTGCCCACATTGCGGTGGACAAACAATTCACCCGGCAAAAGTCCCGTCACTTCATTGGCCGGGACCCGGCTGTCGGAGCAACCGATCCACAAATAGCGCGGGGTCTGGAGTTTGGATAACTTTAGAAAAAACTCAGGATCCTGTTTCTGAAGAGCCGTTGACCAACGTTGGTTGTTTTCAAATAAATGTGTTAAGGTGCACATACAATTCTCTCCCTAAATAAATTCTTTTTACTCATACCTTAAGGCTTCGATAGGATTAAGCCTGGCCGCCCGCTGCGCCGGCCAAAGTCCGAATATCAGCCCGACCCCGATGGAAAAGACGATGGCTAAAACAACGGCAAAGAGCGAAACTTTAGTCGCCCATCCGGCCAAAAATGAGAGAAGAACGGCGATCCCGGTCCCTAAAAGTACGCCTATCAAACCGCCGCTGACGGTCATGACAATGGCCTCAATCAAGAATTGCGTCATGATATCCGAAGCCCTGGCCCCGATCGCTTTACGCAACCCGATTTCTTTAGTCCGTTCCGTCACGGAGACAAGCATAATATTCATAATCCCGATGCCGCCGACCAATAGGGAAATAACGGCGATCGCCCCTAACAGCCAACTCATGGTCTTGGTCGTGCTGGCCAATGTTTCCTGGATCTCGGCCATATTGCGGATATCCAGGCTGTCCTTGACATTCCCCGTCAATCGCTGCCGGTGAACAATCAGGTCCAATATATCTTCCTGCGCCTGATCCATCAATTCGGGACCGCGCACCTCCACATCAATGCCGTCCACGTAATCCTTCCCCAAAACACGGTACATCGCCGTCGTCAATGGAATAACAATCTCGTCATCCTGATCCCGCCAACCACTCGCCCCTTTTTCCGGAAGAACACCGAGAACCTGAAAATTGACGCGGTTGATCTTAATCATGCTCCCGACGGGATTACTCTCGCCAAACAATTCCCTGGCGACCGTCAGGCCTAGAACAGCCACCTTGTCCCGGCGCCGTAATTCCTCCTCGGTAAAAAAACGACCGAGGACAGGGATGGACGAACGCATGGTTTGATAATGGATCCCCACGCCTTCCAGTCGGGTGTTCCAATTCAGATTACCATAAATGACTTGCGCTCTTCCCGTCACATTGGGAGAAACCATTTTGACGGACGGCAATTTGGCGATGGCCGCGGCATCTTTGATGGTTAAACGCGTGACGGCCCCCGCTTCCAGAGCGACGCCCCGCAGCCTGGAAGATCCGGACCGGACGGAAAGCAGGTTCGACCCGAGGGACGCCAGGCGCTGTTCAATGGAGGCCTTGGCCCCTTCTCCTAAGGCGAGCATCGCGATCACCGCTCCCACGCCAATCAAAATCCCCAGCATAGAAAGAAACGCCCGGAATTTGTGCGAAAAGATCGCCTGCATCGCGAGGCGCAGATGGTTCATAAATTTCGCGCCGCCCTGCGTGACACCCGCCATGACCTCTTCAAGTCTCTGCCTTTGCCGCGTTGTCTCCGACGGTAAATTCAAGGAACCCCGTTGCCCGTCCTTCTTGCGTTCATCCGAGACTATCCTCCCATCCCGCATAAACAGGACACGCCGGGCATGTTCGGCAATCTCCTTCTCATGCGTCACCATGATGATCGTCTTTCCCTGGAGGTTCAGGGCTTCTAAAATCCTGATAATTTCCTCTTCGCTGCGCGTATCCAAATTTCCGGTAGGCTCATCCGCGAACAGGATCAAGGGATCATTCACCAACGCGCGGGCAATGGCGACCCTCTGCTGTTCTCCGCCGGACATCTCGTTGGGATTATGGTTTTCCCGGGAGGCGAGACCAACCTCTGTCAGCCGCTGGCGCGCCTTGTGTCTATCGTTGTGTTCTCCGGCATAAACCAAGGGCAGGTGAACATTTTCCAGGGCGGTTGTCCGGGAAAGAAGATGAAACTGCTGAAAAACGAACCCGGCCAGATGATTGCGCAAATGCGCNNGAATCCGGCCGGTCCAGGAATCCTAAAATATGCAGGAGGGTCGATTTCCCCGATCCCGAGGGTCCCATAATAGCCAGAAATTCTCCCTGCTCGATCGTTAAGCTGACGTCGTGCAAGGCCTGGAAAGGAACTTTTCCCGCTTTATAAATTTTGTTAATATTTTTTAATTCGATCATACCCACGTCACTGGAAAGAAATTCCTGGTGTCTCATTGCGAAACGCGTTTTCTTGCGCTACCGCCTGCGCTGGCCGCCCATAGGCATAAAAGGATTGCTCCCCGAAGCATTTTTCTTCGGCAAATTGACGCCGGCCTTCTCAATGATCACCGTGTCCTGCTCCTTGAGTCCGCCGGTAATCTCGATGTAATCTTCGTCCATGAGTCCGGTCTCTATCTTGCGAAGCCGCGGTGGATTCCGTCCATTTTCCTTAATGGAAACGAAAACCTCTTCCTTCTCCCGACGGACAGCGTTCACGGGCAGACGTAACACATTGTATCGGCTGTCCTGGAGAATATTGACATTGGCGGTCATCCCGGAACGGAAAATTTTGGGGACCTCCTGAGGAAGAATATCCACCTCATAAATGGTCACATTATTGACAAGCTTTGATTCATAGGAAATATGGTCCACCCGGGCGATAACTTCTTCCCGCGGATACGCGTCCAGCGTCACCACCGCTTTCTGTCCCGGTTGGACATGTCCAATATCCGTTTCATCCACCTGGGCCTTGATAATCAACCGATCCGATAACACGACAACGGGATCATTGGACGTCACCGTCTGTCCAGGCTCCACCACGCGCACAATGACGTCTCCCTCGATGGGGGCGATCAGAGGCGTCGGCTTGTAGGCTTCTTCCCAATACTGTATCGTCTCCGCCCCTTTCGATCTAGCCGCGTCGAGAAGGGCGGCGCGTTCCGTTGAACTTAACCAAGCGACAATCTGTCCTTCTTGGACTCGATCACCCTCCCGCACAAGGATATCTTCAACGCGTCCATTAATCGACGGCTTCATCTCCAGGCGGTTCTGCGGCTGGACCGAACCCGTCGCCGTTATAAAAACCTCAATATCCCCGCGGCTGGGTTTCACGTGTTCGACAATCGTCTTCTTGGCCTCTCGGGTCGTGGATAACTTCCATATCCCGAAACCCGCAAAAAAGAAAACCGCGATCAAAAATCCCTGCCATGGTTTAATATTCATTCTCCAGAGTTCCTCCTTTAGCTTGAACCCAGTCCGCCTCGGTGATTAAGGCGTTGGCCTGAGCCTCAATAAAATCTTTTTTAACCCGTACTAATGTGTCTTCTATGATAATCCAGTCATCGAAAAGAATCAGGCCGTTGGAATACTGCGCTTCACTGATTTTGGCGCGTGCTTCGGCAGACTCCAGAAATTTTCTTTGAACCTCGACGTTATCCAGGGCATCCTGGTGACGCGCCCAGGTTTCATGCAATATCAGTGTAACGCCGTCCCGACCACCGCGTTCTTCCGCTTGAGCCTGAGTCAGGACGGATTCAGCCTTTCTTAACGTCCCGCGGCGAATTCCTCCGTCCCAAAAAGGCAACGTGACCTTAACGCCCACTGACCACGCCTCATCCCCCGGAGGCCAGCGGGTTTCGGATCGACTCATATCCGCATTGGCAAATACCTCTGGAAAATAGTCCGCTTTGGCGGAACGCAAACCGTGTCGTGCCGCTTCCTGACGGGCCATTAATTCCTTTAAAAACGGCGTTGTCTCGGCCAAGAATTCAAATTCAGGAAGTTGCCGTTGGGGATCCGCCACCTCGAAATCCCCTCGCGCCTGCATCGCCTCAAACCGTGATCGTCCTAATTCTTTGCCCAGACGCCTCTGCGCCAAGCTGATACTACGCCCGGCCTGGGCCGCATCGGCCTGCGCCTGGGCAAGATTCGCCTGGGCCTGCAACAGGGCCCCTTTATGTTCCCGGCCCGCGTCATAACGCAATTGCACAAGTTCCACACTCTCATGACGACGTTTGGCAATTTCATCCGTAATTTCCAATAACTCTTGTTCTTTGAGAATTTCTATAAATGCCTTGCGTAACCGCAGCCGCACATTAGAAGAGGTGACCATATACCTAAACGTCTCAGCGACGATCGCCTGCTCGGACTCTTTCACCTGATGAACCTTCTTAAAACCGTCAAAAAGGAGCTGTGATCCTGTGATTCCATAAGAATAATTTTCGGCTGGATCAGAGGAGGCCTTCTGGGAGGAAGTCCCCGCGAAATTACCGCTGACTTGAGGGAATAAACCGCCGGCGGTAATACCCTTATCGGCTTGGGTCTGATGAATTCCTTCGCGCGCGGAGAGAAGATCGGGATGATGCTCTTTGGCTTCTTCGAGACAGTCCCGCCAGGTATAATTCCCTTGGGCTTGAACACGGGAGACGCCAAGAGCGCACGCCGCCAGGCAACCGGCCAAGAATATGCGGATCGCGGAAAAAAATACAGGAGACTTCATTTCTTGAATTCTTTGGGTGAAATAATCCCGACGGAAACAATGGCTTTTAAGCATTCTTCCACCGTCCATCCCGGATCAACTATTTGAGACGATTTAACCACCAAAACAAAACCGGAAGCCGGTGTCGGAGCCGTCGGGACAAGAACAAAAGAAAAGTCCTCATTTGTTTTGGGATTCGTCAATGAGCTCATAAGAAAGCCGGGCACCATAAGTCCGTTGTTGTCAATCTTGACCAGGACGGCTTTCTGAAAAGCTTGTTTTTCTGAATCAGCGACCGAAAGGCTCTGCGACAACTGTTTGCCGATCCCATAGATGGTATTGATCAACGGAATTCGTCGAGTGATACCCTCGATAAATCTAAAAAGCTGATGACCGACAATGTTACTGACAATTAATCCGATCAAGTAAAGGCACATTAATACCAAGACAATGCCTAGTCCCGGGATTTGGCGGATCTCAATAAAATTGTCCAAGAATCCCATGATTTTTTTATCAATAAGAACGTAAAGCAACTGAATAGCCAAGACACATAACAAAATAGGAATGATGGCAATCAGCCCTCGAAGAATATAACTGCGGCTATGTGCAAGAAAATTTTTCATGATTCTTTCCCTCCTGTTTTTCGCGCGTATTGACCTCCGCACAAGTAATAGAAATGAACCATCGAGCGGACGGAGGTAGAGATATCCCTGCTTTCCTTAAGAAATATTCAGACGGAGCAGGGGCATCCCAACATCCTCTAAATAATTATTAGAGGAAAGTTGGGGCTGACTACCAGTGTTTCATTATTTTTGCGGAAGTCAGTATTCATTTATTTTTGTGGCTATGTTCAAACTTTTAACACCCGCCTCCTGAAGGGCGTCGATGACCCTCACCACTTCCTGAAACCGGCACGATTGATCAGCCGCTAAAACAACTTTAAGGTCCCGATCTTTCTCCAATAAAACATGAACGCGCCCCTTCAATTCTTTGTTTGTCAGCATCTGGTTCTCGATATAAACAAGTCCCTCATCCGTGACGGTGATATAAACGGATTTAGAATCCGCTGAGGCGGTTTTGCTGGAAGCCTCGGGCAATTTCACCTCGATGTTGCTTTGAGAAATCAAAGGCGTCGCTATCATGAATATAATCAACAGTACCAAGATCACATCCGTAAAAGGCGTGATATTGATTTCCGCGGTAATGCTTTGCGTTTTATACGTCCTTCGCACCGGACTTCTTTCCTTTGATCAGACTGGCGGTTTCCGACGCGCACAGCTCCATGTCCATAACAAATCGGCTAATTCTTTTCACAAAATAATTATGCGCCACGACGGCCGGAATAGCGACAAACAACCCGGCGGCCGTGCAAATCAAGGCCTCGGAGATCCCGCGAATGGCCACGTGCATCCCGCCGGACCCCGCTTGAGAAATATCCCGAAAGGTTTCCATAATTCCCCACACCGTTCCCAGTAATCCGATATAAACCGCCGTGCTCCCAATGGTTCCGACGATACCCGTCCACCGCTCTAAATTATATATTTCGATAATTATTTCCCTCTCCATCGCGTCCGTAATTTCTTTTTCATCCAAATGGGAAGAATTTAATCCAATGCCCACCACGTGCGCAAAAGGCGTAAGAACATCTTTGCAAACCATCAACGCATTCTTCACATCCCCTTTTCCAAACTGTTCCCGAATAGACCGCATAAACGCGATTCTAGGGACGCACGATCGTCTGTAAAAATAAACAATTCTCTCCAAAATTATGGCGACGGATACAACGGAGCAAATAATCAACGCATACATAACAGGACCGCCGATCTTGACAGCCTCCCAGATGGAAAAATCCTTAAACATATTACCCCCGGCTTGGTGTTCTGTAAGTTGAACGCGGGATATTTTATCATCCCACATCCATACTGCGAGAAATTCTTTTTTTCTTTCTTTCGATTAAACCCCACGCTTGCCTTAAGCGAATTTAACCGCGGAGTTAGGATTGAAAATATCCTCTCAAACCTCATGGGCCATTAATAAAGACGCCCCATCCTGACATACTGTCAGAATGGGGCATTGTTCCTTAACAACCAGTCTCATCCTTAAAATTATTTTCGATACTGAGTCGTTTTTATTGACTTCCGCTCGTTATAAAAAATCTATCGCCAGCCTTCTTTATGCCCTCTATCTTGACGGCCACCGCCACTTCGACTTTTACCGAACTTTCTTGGTCCNNTCCGCCTCCGCCTCCGCCACCTCGATAACCTGTCTCGCGTGGTCTGGCTTCATTGGCCGTAACCTTCAGGCCTCGAATCTCTTTTACCCCGTTAATCGCGGCTTCCGCTTCCGTTTTTGAAGGCATTTCTACAAAGCCGAATCCCCGATTTTCACCTGTAAATTTATCTTTGATAACCGTAGCTGACTCTACCTGCCCAAAGGCGGCAAAGGCCTGCTGCAGATCCTCCTGCGTTACTTCTTTCGCTAAGTTTCCAACGAAAATATTCATTTCTTCCTCCTGACCGATTTCATAAAATTAAGGCCCAGAGGGTGCTGGGCCTTACATTTTTCTTAGACTTTCACTACATTCTGAGCTTGCTCACCCTTAGGACCATTTGTGATGCTGAATTCGACATCTTGTCCTTCACTTAAAGATTTATAACCATCCCCTTGAATCACACTGTGATGCACAAAAACATCGCTGCCGGATTCAGGAGTAATAAAGCCAAAACCTTTTTTGTCATTGAACCATTTTACTTTACCTTTTACCATCGTTCACTACCTCCTTTATTAAAATTTGAGTAAATGCAAAGGTCATAAAAAAACCGCAAGGTCCATTACCTTCTACCCTACGGTCTAAGATTACTTTTCCTCATTTAACTCAAGGCCAAGTATGAAGGCCTGACCTCGTTTTGTCAACAAAAAAACCTTTGCCGGCCCAAGATAACTCTTTAAGACTTACTTAATCTACTGTGTCGACGACTATAACAAAAATAAATCACTAACCCGATGAGAAGCCAAATAATTAACCGTATCCACGTCTCAACATCAAGCGACGTCATCATGGACAGACAAACCAATATGCCCAAAATCGGAAAAAGAGGCACACAAGGAACCCTGTAATGGCGAACCAATTCAGGTTGAGTCTTCCTTAAAATAAGCACACCGGCACAAACAATAATAAACGCCAGCAAGGTGCCGATGCTTGTCATATGCCCCAATTTAGAAATAGGGAAAAACCCCGCGAAAAATCCGATAAAGACCATAAAAATGAGATTCGATAACCACGGTGTTTTCCATTGCGGGTGTATGTTGGAAAAGGCCGGCGGCAGGAGCCCATCTCTGGACATAGAATAAAACACTCTTGATTGCCCTAATAAAAGGACCAAAATGACAGACGTAAAACCGCAGATGATGCCGAGCTTAATCATCAACTGAAGCCAGGGATACGGGGTAAGATTGATCGCGGTGGCTACAGGAGCCGCGTCTCCCTTCATCAATGTATAATTAACCATGCCTGTTAAAACAAAAGAAAACAACAGATATAAAACGGTACAAATTAAAAGGGACCCAATAATTCCCACAGGCACATCTCGCTGAGGCCGACGGGACTCTTGCGCCGCCGTCGAAACGGCATCAAATCCGATAAAAGCAAAAAAGATAACACCCGCCGCGCGCATAATACCGCTTAATCCGTATTCGCCGAATTTCCCCGTGTTGGGCGGAATAAACGGGGTATAGTTGTTCCAGTCGATATAGTGGAATCCCACCCCAATAAATGTTAAAACAACCGCGACCTTAATGACAACAATGACCGCGTTAACCCGCGAAGATTCATGAATACCGATCATTAATAGAATGGAAACCAAAACAATAATCAAAATAGCGGGGATATTAATAATCCCGGCTACCTGCGTTCCATCGGCCAATACGACTTGATCAAAGGGGCAGGCGGTAAACTGTGCCGGAAGCTGAATACCAAAATCCTTTAGGAAAGAAATCACGTATCTTGACCAACTCACGGCGACAACCGACGCAGCCACCGCGTATTCCAGAACTAAATCCCATCCAATAATCCACGCGACAAGCTCCCCCATGGTCGCGTAGGAATATGTGTACGCGCTCCCGGCCACAGGAATCATCGAAGCCAACTCGCTGTAACACATCCCGGCAAACGCGCAGCCGATAGCCGCCACGACAAAGGACAAAACAACGGCCGGTCCCGCGTTCTCAGCGGCAGCAATACCGGTAAGGGAAAAAAGCCCGGCGCCAATAATGGCTCCAATGCCCAGAGCAATAAGGCTTTTAGGACCCAAGGTTCGTTTTAACTTATGCTCGCCCGCGTCTGATTCTGTGATGATTTGCCCGACAGGTTTTCTAGCGAATAAACTCATATTCACCTTCCCTAATTTAGTGGTTGTTGATTTCCACCTGGCATACCGCACAACACATCAAAGACATAATCCCTATCAAATTTTTTCATAACGTGAAAAATTATAGCACCTGAGTGTCTATTATCAACGGCATTTTTCAATCGCTTTTGGGAATCGCTTTTGGGAGCAACGCATAAAAGTTAGCGCCTGTTTACGAGGCGCGGCCATCTTCCAAATACTCCCATCGCTGAAAGACGGACAAAAGCTCATCTTCCAAGGCCTCTAATCTCGCTTTGGTTTGGGCGATTTCTTCCGAGTCTCTCTGGTAAAATGCCCTGTCCGCTAAAAGGTTGTAAATTTCTTCACGGTCCGCCTCAAGTTTTTCGATCTTCGCGGCAATACTTTCCAATTCACGTTCTTCTTTATAAGACAACTTGCGCGTGGTCATCGGTTTTTCTTGTTTTTCCGATCCTTTATCTTTTTTAGGTTGTTGAGGGACTTGGGAAGTATGGACAGAGCGTTGTGCGAGCCAATCATCATAGCCGCCGACATATTCATTAATGATCCCGCTTCCCTCGAGTACGATCGTTGAAGTCACCACATTATTTAAAAAAGAACGGTCATGGCTGACTAATATAAGCGTCCCACTATAATCCATCAACAGTTCCTCTAAGAGTTCCTGCGTCTCAATATCCAAATCATTGGTCGGCTCATCCATCACAAGCAGATTGGAAGGTTTGGTAAAAAGCCGCGCGAGAAAAAGACGGTTACGTTCTCCCCCGGAGAGAACTTTTACCGGTGAACGCGCCCTGTCCGGTGTAAATAAAAAATCCTGCAAATAACCGATAATATGCCGAGGCTTGTCCTTGATCGTAATGGTGTCGCCGCCGCCGGTGATGTTTTCGATCACGGTTTTTTCTTCATCCAATTGCTCCCGCAATTGGTCATAATAAAGGATTTGAACATTCGTCCCTAACCGCACCTTCCCCTTGTCAGGGGCTAATTGTCCTAAAAGAACTCGCAATAACGTCGTCTTACCGGATCCATTGGGACCGATGACCCCAATTTTATCCCCACGCATAATTTGCGTTGAAAAATCTTTGATCAGACAATGATCCCCATAGCTAAAGCCTAGCTGCGCCGCTTTAATAACCAGGTGCCCGGAAGCTTCCGCCACCTCCGCTTTCATGCGCGCTTGCCCGATCATTTGCCTTTGCGCCTTCTTTTCCTCCCTCATGCGTTCAAGCGCTTTAACCCTGCCTTCATTACGCGTGCGACGGGCCTTAACGCCTTTGCGTATCCATACCTCTTCTTCGGCAAATTTTTTATCGAAATGCGCGCGCTTCGACGTCTCAATATCAAGCGCCATTTGTTTACGCTCCAAAAATGTCTGATAATCACACGACCAGCTAAACAATTTGCCGCGGTCAAGCTCCAAAATCCGTGTCGCCAGGTTGGCCATAAACATACGATCATGCGTGACAAAAAACAACGTTCCGGCATAATTCTTCAAAAACCCTTCCAGCCAATTGATGGTATCGATATCCAAATGATTTGTCGGTTCATCCAAAAGTAAAATCTCCGGCTTTAGGACCAAGGCTTGCGCTAGAAGCACGCGCCGCTTCTGTCCGCTGGATAAATGTTCAAAATCGGCTTCTCCGTCAAGCTTCATTTGGGCCAAGACATAGTCCACCTGATGACTCAGGTCCCATCCGTCCGAGCGGTCAAGCTCCGTTTGCAGGTTGTCGAGTTCACGCATCAATTGGGCGCTTTGTTCGCTGTGCAAACGATGCGTCAAATGATGGTAATCACATAAAAGTTTGGCGCGTTCCCCCAAACCGGTCAGGACAATATCAAAAACATTCCCTTTAATATCCAAAGGAACTTCCTGGGGTAAATGGGTCACTTGAACACCTTTTTGATAAATAATTTCCCCGCCGTCAATTTCCACCTTGCCGGCCATAACTTTCATCAAGGTCGTTTTACCAACGCCGTTACGCCCCAGCAAAACCACCCGCTGTCCCGGCTCCAGTTGAAGGCTTAATTTATCAAAAACTAAAGGCCCGCCGAAGGCAAGATTAATTTCCTGTAGACTGATTAATGCCATAAGAATCCTGTTTTAATCTCTCCCGTGAAGCTCCGGAAGTACCCGTGTTTTAAGCAAGAGCGCGGACAGAGAACTTTCCTTCGTTGAGCCGCTCGCGCGAAAATCACGGTCCTGCCCCATGCGGTCAACTTTGACAATCTCTCGGCGTAATTTCTTGGTTGCGACAAACGCCCATTCTTCCAACTGATGGTAAGAAATCGAACTCAAATTCGTCGAAACAAAAAGAATCCCGGCGTCATTCAATATCCTCAAGGCTTTCTCCATCATGCCGGGCATATCTTTCTTCACGCTAAAAACTTTTCCCTCATAACGCGAAAACGACGGCGGATCCAGAATGATGATATCAAAGCAATTATTATGTTTCGCGGCCCGTTCCATATATTGAATGACATGGGCCCGGACAAATTCACTCTTGTCCGCAGGCAGACCATTAAGGCGATAATTCTCTTCCCCTTTAATAAGAATTTTCGCGCTCATATCCACATTAATCACCCGCGCGGCGCCGTGTTTCCGGCAATAGACGCCAAAAGAACACGTATAGGAAAAACAATTCAAGACCGCTTTATCCCTGGCGAAAGACGCCACGCGTTTCCTGTTCTGACGCATATCCAAAAACAACCCCGCGTCTAAATGCGCGTTTAAATCCACATGAAAACGCAAACCGTTTTCTTCAACGATTGTTTGGGAATTCCGACGATCGATTAAAACCTCTCCCATTCCCGCAGAGGCCGCTGGAGTATCGGAAACAGCGCGATTCTTAAACACCAAATACTCGACGTCAAAATGTTCACACAAAAAACGGGAAATCGTGTCCTTATGCGAATGCCACCCGGCATCCAGAATATAAACCACCATGTGTTTGTTGAATCGCTCAATAATAAGTCCTTTAAGACCGTCCCCCGCCCCATTGACCAGACGCATGGCATTCGTGTTCAAGGATAACGATTCACGAAAATGAACCGCGCGGTTAAGATGATTTCTAATATCCGATGAAAATAATTGAGTTAAAGACATGAAAATCTGGAAAGGATCATACGTTCTAATACGATCTTATTCGTTTATCAATCTGTTTCTTGACCTCCGCACACGTCATAGAATTGAACGTTCAGCCGACGGAAGTTGAAATACCCCTGCTTCCTCTAAACATTTTATTAGGAAAGCAGGGGTATCTCGACCTCTATTCGCTCGATGAGCATGCTCCATTAATTATGCGGAGGTCAATAATGTACGCAGCCGGAAAGCCGGAGGTGTGATGCGAAGAATTTAGCACACAACTAGAAGTTAAATTTTCTTAATGACGTTTGAATTTTTATTGAAGCGGCAAGAAATTCAAAGAGTCGCTGGCTGAAGCAGATTAAAACCTGTTTGATTGTAGCGTAACTCCGCCTATGCTTCTGGTCCGTAGCCGCCGGTCTATTCCTTGCGCTAATCGACGCCTCTTTTAACGGCCGCTATCTTTTCGTTTTGAATAGCATTCTTTGCAGTAAATTGGACGGTCTCCTCTGGGATTAAAAGGAACTTCGCACTCTTTCTTGCAATCTGAACAAACAGCCTTATGCATCTCTCTTGGACCTCTGTCATACCCACCTTGAAAAGCCATGTTGCCTCCATTTTTGTGATACCTCTTGAAGGTATCGGTTGTTAGTACTGCATTCCATAATTCCTTGAACATCTTGAAATACTACTGACTTCCGCAAAAATAATGAAACATTATGGTAGTCAGTATCTCGACCTACGTTTCTCTAAAGAATAAAGTTCCATTAGTTGTACGTAGGTCAATAGAGAATGCCGCAGTGTTATGCCGCTTCCTCTGTTCAAAGATTTAAGAAATGCGGTATTCGTTGTGCTTCGGGTTGGATAATTATTAAATTATCTGCCACCCTCTTTGCGTTTGAGATAGACCGGCTTCTTTTTTTGAGCAAACCCTCTTTTCTCGCCGCTGTATCGTTTCTCAGAATGACGCTCCTGGCCAGAATCACTTTCTCGAGGCTTATCGTAAGCCTTCCTCTTGTAACCAAATCCTTGCTTCTCCTCACCCTGACGTTTTTCAAAATGACGCCCTCGGTCAAAGCTTTTCTCTCTAGAAGCATTATCATAATTTCTATCAGGACGCCGGTGCGGAGAACCGGAAGACCGGAAAGGTTTTGAAAATGTCTTTTCACTGAAAGACCTTGCCTGAGACTGGTTGATCAAGACATCTATCTTTTTCTCCAAAAAAATCAGTTGCTGTTGGATCCTTTTGATCAAAACCACCACATCCTGCTCGGCGGGCGCTGAAGAGGAAGAATCATTATGCTGCGACTGTTGGTTCATGTGTTTCCTTATTTTAGAAATTCCAATTTAGTTAGCGACCTGCTCCTTAGTGCGTCAGTCTATCACAGATGTGTTCAAATAAAAATAAAATTTTTTATATCTTAAATAGCGCTAATCCAAATGTTATCGATCAAAGGACTTATGATTAAAGCAAGTCTTCGATTAAGGTCAACGCGGGTCTGATATGAGCCTTTTGGCCTGGAGGAAGATAAGCTTTCACTTCAGCCTTCTTTATTAAAAGATCAAAGGCTTCACGATCTTGGTCTTTCTCTAATAAAGAAACCACTTTTTCTTTAAGAGATTTTGCCTGCACACTGACAATGACCCTTACTTCTTTGGAATACTGCCGATTGAGAATTAACAACACTTGCATATTCATCGCCTCTTGTTTTAGTCTCATTTAGAGGAAAGACTAGAGTTTACCATCATATAAAGAAAGTGTAGAATTTAATATATCATTTGTCAAGTATGTCACATAAATACGATATATAATGTAAGTTATTTAATTACATTATATTGTGATTATATATTAAATATTTATTAAAGATTCTATAACATTATTTTCTTGTTATATCATTATATGATATATTTTCTATTGACAAGATAATGGCCTTTAGATAGAATGCCTCTATGAAAATTTACGAAAAAATCAATGTAGTATTAAAGGAAAAAAGCTGGAAGCTTAAAGACCTTCATAGAGAAATTGCCGCTCTCTTTGATGAGAATGCGGTGACCTATCTAACACTCCTGCGTACTGTTCATGGGCAAACCCAATTACGGGAATCTACCCTTTTTCAAATTGCCTCTGCTTTAGGTCAGACTCCTGCCAATCTGAGAAAGGATACGGATGACGAAGAAAAGTTCACCCATTACGGGTACAATAAAAAGGCGTACTTGGAAATTGAGTCCAGCAATTTGGATTTTTTAACAGCCCGACTGATACTGCTTCCGGGCGCGAAAACTGAAATCGAACAGGACCCGGCAGAAAAAGGAAATTTCGTGAAGTGGCTTTACGGCCTACAAGGTGAGACAATCTGCATGGTGACAACTGAAGATGGTTTAAAGAAGCATATAATAAGGAAGAATGAAAGTTTTTATTTCCGCAGCACCCACCCGCACTACTTTGAGAATCACACAGATCAAAAGTCTGTGTGCCTGCTTATTCAAAACCCCAAATATATTTAAATCTGTTTGGCAGAAAATTTCCCGATCGCCTTAAGTTTCTCTTCAACTTTAGCTAGAACAATCTTTAAAGAAAACGGTTTAGGAATATAGTCCGCCCCGGAATCAACAACTTGTTTAGAAATCTCTGAACTGTCCCATTTCGTGATCACGATAATTGGGATTTCTTTGGAAAGGGTTTTCACCTTTTGGATGACCTCGGTTCCGCTTATTCCAGGCATTTTGATATCCAATAAAACCAAATCAATATCATCTTTTTCAAGCTTTTCGATAGCTTCGTAACCATTGCAGGCTTCGGTAATCTCACATTCGATCGTGCGGGATAAGTACCCAACGAGCGCTTTACGGATACCTTCTTCGTCATCAACGACCAAAATCTTAGCTGTCAACTTTTTCTCCTCTCCTTGGAAAACTTGGAAACCTTAAGACTGACGGTTCCTTCCAGATATCCTGTGTTTAAAGGCTTTTTTATAAAATCATCGGCCCCAAATTCAGTTGCTTTCTCCCGGGTTTCTTGATCCGAGGCTACGGTTACCATAATGACCTTAATTGCGGGGTCGAAATTCTTGATTTCTTTTAGAGTCTCCAGACCGCTCATCCCTTCCATTTTTACGTCCAACAAAACGACATCTGGTTTTTGCGCTTTAATAATTAAAAGCCCGTCGGCACCGGAATTCGCAGTCAAAACAACGCATTTACGCTGCTCAAAAAATTCTTTCAAGTATTCGCATGTATCTTTATCGTCATCAATTACCACAAGTTTGGCCATAATCTAATCTTTCTTTACCTAGAGGATTTCCGTATCCCCACCCAACTTTTCATAAACAAACGGCTTAATTTCATCAACGGCCTTGTCAGCTCCGACTATAAATTCCTCAAACTTAGCGAGATTTTTGACCGCCTTGACGAGCACTTTCCTCAATTCATCTTCCGGGAGTTTTGTGATATTCGGATCGGACAATAATTCTTTTGTGACGACAGAACCCATGCTGACTTTATTGTGCCAATTGCCTAATTCATGAAACTTGTTGCGCAGTGTCGCCATCCGTTTCTCCTATTTCTGGCCATTCACCATGACCTTTATAATCTTATCCAGATCACGTATAGATTTCTTAAAGAAATAATAAGCTCCCCCTTCATCAGCCTTGGGGCCGTACTGATTTTGGCACGTAGATGTTCTCATCCTTCCCATCACCGCCGAATCCAACTGGGATTGCCAAACTTCTCTCTGAAAGAATTTATGATTTCCGACGGCAACAAGCTCCTTGCTTTAGAAAACAACAACTAAATATTGCCAAAGCCGCGCCTAAAAATGGCGCCGTAAAATAAACCCACAAACTCTCCCAATGTCCTGAAATTATAGCTGGCGCAAAAGATCTTGCCGGATTCATTGAAGCTCCTGTAATAGGGCCTGCGAAGATCGCCTCTAATCCCACTGTTCCACCAATCGCAATCCCAGCCATTAAACCTTTTTCTTTCGATCCTTCAGCGACATGAATGATGACAAACATCAAAATAAAAGTCAAGATTGTTTCGAAGATAAAACCGCTCCTCGCTGAGATATAGTGCGGAAGAGCTGTCCCAAGAGTCTCGTGTTGGGGAAAAATAATCCTTAAGAAGATAATTGCGGTCAACGCGCCGGCAATCTGGCTCAAAATGAAACAGACCAATTCTTTTAATAGCAAACATTTCGCTATCTAGAAAGCAACAGACACCGCGGGATTAAAATGCGCTCCAGAAATATCTCCTAAAGCATAGATCATGACCATCACGATCAGTCCGAAGGTCAGGGCAACGCCTAAATGTGTGATGACTCCACCACCGACATCGTTAATAACGATGGCTCCTGTTCCAGCAAGCACTAATGCAAGTGTTCCAAAATATTCACTTAAATATTTGTTCATTTTATTTTTCTGAACCAATGCACATTGCGGAACACCAACGTTCTATTTTGTCCTTAATGGCATCACGGATCATTCTAATCTTTTCTAACTTTTCTTCCTTCGTTCCAGCAGCCTTTGAAGGATCAGGGAAACTCCAATGTGTTTTTTCAAGCGCTCCGGGAAAGATCGGGCACTTTTCTGCGCTCGATTCATCACAAACAGCAATCACATGCGCAAAACGTTCCCCTTTCTTAAGAAGATCAGAAACCGTTTGAGTCTTTTTATGAGAAATATCTATTCCTTCTTCCTTCATAACCTCCACCACCAACGGATTTAAAACGCCGGGTTCCAGTCCGGCGCTATGAGCCTCAAAGAAATCACCGCAAAGATAATTAAGCCATGCCTCGGCCATTTGACTGCGGGCCGAGTTATGAATACATACAAACAACACTTTTTTCTTATCCATAAGTTTCCCCTCTTATATAAGAATATTTTGAAGAAAATTGAACAAATAACCCGTAACAATAATCGCCAACGTGGTAATACCAAAGAAAAGGACAATCAATTGTAACCGCATAGCCCGGCGAAGCATGATCGCCTCCGGCAGGCTTAACGCGGCAATGGCCATCATAAATGCCAGAGCCGTGCCCAGAGGAATTCCCTTTTGGAACAGCACCACAGCAATAGGAACGATGGCGGCACAGCTTCCGTACATCGGCACGCCAATAATGGTGGCAATCGGCACTGAAAAAATTCCGGTCTTGCTGATGATTCCTTGAATCATCTCTTGAGGGACATAGTTATGAATGGCCGCTCCCACTCCGACACCGACTAAAACCCAAAGCCAAATCTTCTTTGTTATGGAAACAGCTTCTTCCCATCCGAATTTAAAACGGTCAAGGAATGTCGGATACAACTCTTCCTTGATGTCATTTCCTCGTTTCTGGATAAGATCAGCCACAAGATATTGATCCAATTTCATCCGGCCCAGTATTAGGCCAGATACAACTCCTATAAATATCCCGCTTAAAACGTATAAAAGTGTTATCTTCCAGCCGAAAAATCCAAGCATGAGGATCACAAGATATTCATTGATCAACGGCGAAGTGATAAGAAAGGAGAATGTTACGCCCAGAGGAATCCCCGCCTCCAGAAATCCGAGAAAGATCGGAATCGAAGAACACGAACAAAACGGCGTGACGGCTCCAAAAAGAGCTGCATAAAAATTCCCCGCCACCCCTCTTTGCCCCATCCACTGCCTTATTTTTTGTTGAGACAAAAATGTTCTTAATACGCCAATAACAAAAATCAGGACAAAAAGGAGCAGAAGAATTTTGATGGAATCATAGACAAAAAAGTTCACAGATGCCCCAAACCTCGTTTCAGGCGACAATCCGAGCAATCCGTAGGTCAGCCAATCCGCAAACTTTAACAGCATGACGAGCCCTTATTTTTGTCTAAACCACCGCTACAACAGGATGTTTTCTTTGACTTCTCTTCCATCTTTTTATCCAATTTTTCCATCAATCTACCCCAAAACCCTTTCTTTTTCTCTTGTTTTACTTCCGTCTCTTGAGTCATGTTAAGCCTCCTTTATTTATATAACTATTCTGTTATATGGTTTAGTTAAAAAATTTTTACTTACAGCAAAGTTTTGTCCTATCTACTTTTTTCAATCGATCCATATCCGCTTTAATAACCTGATCGTCCCTCAAATAAGTCTTTAGCCAAGAAACGAGATTTTTACCTGCTGGGGTGTCCTTTAGGAAATAATTCGTCCATAAACCGTCCTGCTCATCCCCGATCAACCCGGATTCCTTTATCCTCTTTAAATGCCGTGAAACGCTGGGCTGGGTCACTTGCAACACAAAAGCAAGCTCACAGACGCACATCTTCCGCTGTTGAAGGAGATTCAATATCCTCAACCGGTTCTTATCAGCAAAATTTTTGAAAAGTTTCTCTGTCGTATTCAACATATTTATATAACCATCCTGTTATTTAGATTAACAGGGATTTATGAGTTGTCAATACAGCATTTATTTCAACTTGAATATCAACCAAATAAAAACCCCCGATGATCTATTTCCACGGGGTTACGGTACTCGTTTTTTGTAAATGAATTATGAATTCAAAGGATCACTGGCTGGAGAAGGTTAGAGACCATTTATTACCCCGCCCCCATCAACTCTTTAAGGGAAGCTTCAAAATTACACCACTAACCAATCCAAGCTGTTCAACATGCCCCGTAACCATTTCACCGGAGACCTCGTCTTTAAAAATCAGATGAAGATGGGTTGATGTATCTGGATGGGTCAAGATTCCTACCGCATTACTTGCATAAATCCCAATAACCTTACCGCTTATTCTTGTGTACTCGCCTTCAAATGGTTTTGACTCCTTTGGAATCTCGATCTTCCTAAGCCGCGCGTGCATCGGGCATTCCCCATTGATGACATGCAATTTGACTTCACTGAATTCCCCATCGAGTGTGAATACAAACGGTTTGGAAACATCAAAACCGGATTCAACCGCCTTATTACGGATCAAATTGTCTAATTCCGAAGGAGGCGTGTCCTTTTCAATCTTATGTTCACTCCAAAAAGAGACATAAGCACCAGCCAGAAGTGTCGCTTGAATCTGTTTCTCTTTAATCGAATTAAGACCCCCGTCCGCGGTCACGACCGTGATCGTTGCGCCAGAATCAGAAAAAGTGGCTTCGCCTTTTAATTTTTCCAATGCGGCCACACCGTAAAAGTGAGGTTTATTAACAACTTCATCGAGCGAAACACGCCCCTCATACTGCTTTTGTCCTATAGCCTCATGCATCGTTCCATATTGCACAATCTTCCCGTCCCAATTTTCTTGCGCGAGGCTGACGGCGACTTTATCTTCTTTGCCATCTTCAGCATACACTTGTGAAACGGCTAATGACATCGTAAGAACGAACACTATTAAAATTAGCCGGTATCTTTTTTTCATGGATCGATCCTCTCTTTCTTAAAAAGTCGCGACCTTATCACTTTCTTTCACAATCTCATACATATCTTTCATCGTTGATATAGGGCACATCTCTGATCCTTCCTGCTCTCTTGATTTAATGCATGTGCCGCAGGCGTAAATCTTGCCGGATGATTTTAAGAATTTATCCGCCTGCTCAATAGTGTTGAATTTATCCGTGCTGACCTTTTGATATTCAACGCCTTTCCCCATGAAAAACACTTTCACTTCGTCTTTCTGTCCTATTGAGAAATTCGCATACCGAAGCGCGTTCCAGCAGGTTTCGGCATCATTACTTGAAATGATCACTCCTATTTTCATTTTCCAGCCCCCTTTTTAATCAAAACAATTCCGTAATGGTGCGGTTTCAAATCATATTGGACAGGATCAGTGAATCCGACGCTTTGCGCCCATCTCAAACACTCCTCCGGCTTGGGACGAATATCCATCGACGGCCCGCGAGGCGTTGCCGGATCGTAATTCCAATGAATAATTCCGAGCTTACCTCCCGATCTCAGAATTCGCCTGACCTCACTCAACAACACAGTCGGCTTTTCAAGATGGAGGATATTAAAGAGCATCGCATAGTCCATGCTTTCATCCGGCAATCCTGATCCTTCTGCCATAAAATCGCGCAACACCGTTTGAACGTTATTCAACCCTTGTCTTTCTGCTTCCTCGCGAGTCATACGGATCATGTCCGGCTCAATGTCGAAAGCATAAAGCTTTCCTTTAATAATTTTAGCGGCCGGAATGGTAAATGTCCCGTACCCGCATCCGAACTCTGCCACATCATTGATTTGATTATTGATACCGAGCGTCCCGAGAACTTTCTGAGGATCGAAGAAGTTCTCCCACATATCCCGCTCCGGCATGCCGCTTTCTCGAATCTTCATTCCAAAGCATCCTCTCAAATTATTTCAACCCTCATTAATCCGTTTCTTGGTCTGGCAACACCGGCTCCCACTTTTGATTGGTAACAGGCGGGGATGTCGGTTTGATAACATGGATAAATTGATGCCCAACAGCATTATGGCAGCTGTTGCAAGTAATCACGGTTTGTTCGTAAGCGGTTTCAAACTTCACCAGACTTTTTTCCTGAATAGCTTTTTCTAAATCGGGGATTTGAGAATTAAGTACGGATTGGATTACAGAGGAAATGTTGACATCCTTTCTAGTGATGTTTAAATTCGCGACCACCTCCATTGTTTCTTCAATCTCATGAACCTCGAATTTCGCCAGATCCCAATTCTTCGCCTGCCCCGCGAACCACAGCTTTGCCATATGAAGCTGTATCGTTGTCATGTACTCACCTAATCCGGGGACTTGTTCTTTAAGGGAATCGATGGTTTTGTTCAGACTATTGATCGATGATTCAAAATTGGCAATACGCGCAGATAATTTCTGATTATTGTCGGCCGTTTCTTTTTGCAACGAAGTGACTCTAAAAACGAGCACAATGATCACACCGATCAAGACGACGAATCCTATGCTAATAAAATATTTCTGTTTCATATATCCCCTTAAGATTTCAAATTTTGCTCTTCATGAAATAAATAATGGCCCCTGCCGTTATAACGATCCCTCCCACGATTAACGACTGTACGGGAAGGCTTAAGGCCAAAAGCAAACAGGAACACAATCCAACTCCCGCAAAATAGCGGGGCCAAAGTCGTTTCTCCTTGGGAAGAGATATCGCAGAGGCATTCGTGATCGCGTAATAAATAAGAATCGTAAAAGCACTAAAACCAACCGCTGACCGGACATCGCCGATCATAACGATTAAGCCAATAAAAAAAGCCACTATAATTTCCGCACGATGCGGCACTTTGAACTTGGGATGAACGATAGACAGCCCATGGGGAAGGTCGCGATTGGCCGCCATCGAAAAAATCGTCCGGCTGATCCCAACCATCAAAGAAAGCAATACGCCAAGCGTTGCCACTGCCGCACCTAAACGAACAACCGGAGTTAGCCAAAAGAACTTTCCGGCATTCACTGCCTCAGCAAGCGGGGCCTTGGACTGAGCCATTTCCAGAGGGCCAATGGCCAGAAGAGCGCTGGCGACAACACTCAGATAAATGAACGTTGTAATGACCAGAGCCATAACAATGGCTTTAGGAATTGTCTGGCGGGGATTCTTTATTTCTTCTCCCATCGTGGCGATACGGGCATATCCAGCAAACGCAAAAAACATCAAGGCCGCCGAGCGCAAGATTCCTTGTATACCATGATCCCCCAAAAGCGGGCTTAAATGAGCAACATCCGCTTTCCCACCAAAGAGAGAAGTAGCCACTATCATTGCCAGAGCGCCTAATACCAGCATCACAATCCCCCAAGTCATACGGGCTGTTTTTTGTATACCAAAATAATTCAGGACCGTTAAACCGATGACGGCTCCCAATGATAAGAATTTTGCCAAAGAAGGATACACATAATAACCAAAGGTCAATGCCGCCGCGGCACAACTGGCCAGCTTTCCGACCACAAAAGCCCAGCCCGCCAGCCATCCCCAGAACGGACTCAATTGTTTACGCCCATAAATATATGTTCCACCTGATTCCGGATAAACAGCGGCCAATTGAGCGGATGAGGTAGCATTGCAATAGGCAACGCAAGCGGCAACGATGATTCCAATTAAAATACCGGAACCCGCGCTCCCGGCCGCAGGGCCAATCGCCACAAAAATCCCGGAGCCGATCATGGCACTTATTCCAATAATAACGGCATCCCACGTTGTTAATTGGCGGGACAAACGGCTTTTGGGTTCATCTGTCATTCCATAACCTCATCTATAAGTTCCTGAATCTTTGATTTTGCTTTGCGTAATAGTTCTTTTCCTTTGGGAGTCGTGCGATAATATTTCCGCACTTTCCCCTCCACCACTTCTTTATAGGATTTGAGCAAACCGTCCTTCTCTAATGAATGAAAAATAGGATACAGCGTTCCAGGGCTGACTTCATAGCCATGATGCCCTAATTCTTCTATCAACCAAAGACCGTACACCGGTTCTTTGGCCGCGTGGTGCAGGATGTGAATCTTGATGAATCCCAAGAAAAAACTTTTAGAGAGTTGATCCATAATTTCAACCTTATCTGTATCGGATTTCGATATCGGATTATGATATTAGTAGAAAACATGAGAATTGTCAATAATCCTCTCTGTTCTTCTCTATTTTATGCCACTGAAAATACGCGCAAAATCAGCCAATTTCTATTTTAGGTCTAGTCTGGCTTTTTGATCGCTCGGTGAAGAATAGGATATCCGTATTAATATCCCTAAAATACGCGGCTTAAAATAGCCGAGAAATGTGAGATGTTTTCAATTAATTTTGCCAGAATATCGGCATTTTGGGAGGAGTTTATTTGATGGAGAGTCGGCTGGAATTATTCGCGTAAACTCATTTTTGCTAAATGCCCTAACTCTTTGCAACATCAAGCAATATGAAAGCCCCGATGGAAAACTGCCATCAGGGCTTTCGATCTCTCACGATTTGACTTGAGAGAATTATAACTGGGGTGGGTGCGGTTGAGCCCTGCGAACTGTATGACACAGGACTGACGTAAAACCTTTTGTCAGCGTGGACAGGCTCCAAATAACCTGTTCCCGTATGCGACACCCTGCCCGATTTATCAATTCTTTTATGATGCAGCCGGGCTCCAAACTTGCCCTCTATCGACTGCAACGCTTTATGATTGTAACATTCATCCGCAATCTTTTGAAGCGTTTCGTTCCAAATTTCCGCGTGCTCGCTTCCGGCAAAAGGACGCCCGAAAATGTCTTGTCCTAAAATAGTTGACAATTTAGTTAAGGCTGTTGTGGACAGCCGCTGGGGTACGATATCCCAAATTCATGTGTAATCGTTCATTGTTATAGATTTCAATGGCTTCAATGATCAGACGTTTCACAACGATCAAAGGAAGGTCCTCGGTGTTTCCTAAAAGTTCTGTTTTTAGAATGCCGTTGACGCGCTCGGCCAGGGCGTTTTCGTATACATGATTTTCTTCAGTCATGCTGATTCGGACTTTATTCTTCACGAGCAAATTAACGTAGTCATGGCTGCAGTATTGAATGCCTCGGTCCGAATGATGGATCAAGGGAAGTTTAGGACGGACACCAGAGAGGGCCATCTCCAAAGATCTTAATGCCCCCTCGATCCCTAAGCTGAGACTGACATCATAACCGACAATCTTGCGGGAATATTGATCTGTGATCAGGAATAGATAGCAAAAATTCTCGCAAGTCTTGACATAGGTGATATCCGAGACGAATATTTCGTTAGGCCGTTTGGCTCCTTTGTCCTTGATCAGATTTTTGTGCACTTTAAATCGGTGTTGGGAATTCGTCGTTCTTTTATAATTTCTTTTGGGCCGGATCAACAGATCCCAACCACGCAGAAGGTCAAAAAGTCGATCACGCCCTACGGTAATCTTTTGAGAACCCAAGGCTGCATTGATATGGATCATCAATTTGCGGCCTCCTACGCGTGGTTGCCGATATCGAACTTTTAATACTGCTTCTTTGATCAACGTATTCTCGCTTTCTTGCTCTTTTTCAAAATCCCGGCGCTTATACCAGGCCTGCCGGCTATAACCGTAACACCCGCTGATCGCTCCCAGACCGCAGGGAAGATCTAACTTTTGAGCTTTTTGCCGGGCCCGGTCTGCAGCATGGTGCCAAATTTTTTTTTAATATCGATCTTAAAATGTTCTTCGGCTACCTCGACCAGCGACTCCATCGCAATCAATTTTAACTGCGTCTGCGCCAGGGCCGATTCTAATTGTTGCTTCTCGATTTTCAGTTCCTTGATCGTTTCTTTGGGTTGGACTTCATTGGGCATTTCGATCCTCACGGTTCGACTGAGTAAATGATTTTTACCACATTGTTTGATCCAACGGCGAAGGGTCATATAATATTTAATCCCGTACTTTCGCCTTGCTTCAGCTTGCGTTAAGCGCCCATCTTCGATTTCTTGCAACACTTTGCGCTTGAAGGCGTCGCTATACTGAACCATTATTCTACTTCCTTTTACCATAGGTTGACTCCTTTTTACTGTCAACCTATTTTAGGACGTGTCAACATAGCACATGGTAACTACCCAAAATCAGCACAATTTTAAAGTTGCTGAAAGTATATACGATGATTTTCAAGATGGCAAGGTCTTAAGCGGAAAAAGCTCCGCTTTTTCTCTGGATGACCCCGCTTTTCTATACATAAAATTGAAGCGGGGTCTGGAAGCAAGATAAAGGAATGTCATACATTTTTCGATTTTACGCATAATTCGGGTTAGAAAATGTCATACATTTTTGATTTTGTATGACATTGTATGACATTATTTTTGAACGAAATAATTCTGAAAAAAAACGGGGGGAATGTCCAATGTCATACATTTTCAAAACGTCATTCATTTTGACCAAAATTCCTGTGTAAAATTCAAAATGTCATACATTTTCTTTATCTTGCTTTCACCCCGCCTACCTCAAGAACGTTAACAGAAAAGGCGGGGTTCCAGAGAATCCAAGCCAAAGCTTGGATTCAGCATTGAGTGAAAAATAACGATCTCGGAAAATTTGAGAATGGGCATAACCGGCTCCTTTCGATTCTTTTTGACCAAAAAAAGGCATACGCGTCAAGGATGAACGAAGTTCACTTGCAAGCCCCGCTTGCGGGGCGCCGTCCTTGACGCGTATGACATAATATTGACAAAAGAAGCGAAAGGGATTATCTGGTAATAGAAGTATATACGCTTAAAGAAAAATCCTAGGCCAAGGATTGGGATTTCATTGATTAGGGCCAGACTGGCTTAGCTATCCCAACAGTTAAATCTCTTACTCAATAAATATTTTTTTCTTTTGTATCTTTATTCTCTCTAATAATTCATCATACAAAATTATTTCTAAATTTTTTAACGACATTCGCAAAACCCGGAAGTCTTCTTTCTTTTTAGTATTATCTAATTGTTTCATCGTCCCCATTATAATAATGGCTCTCGGTCGAATCACTTCGACATCAAAACCAATTTCTCTTTTAATATCATCTTTAAGAACAGATGCTTTTCTCTCAGCGTTGTAAAGATATTTCTCGGCTTGCACAATTGTCTTGGTTGCCTCTGAACTCCAATAATAATTACCTCTATCTTGGTTTTTAGCAAGAAGCGCTGTCGAAGGTTTTTTTATTTCAAATATATCAAGATAACCTTGTACATCAACCAGTCCAAAATCTACCTTTCTGCATCTCGCTAAAATCACATTCAGCTCTGAAATTACTTGAACATATTTTGAATCAATTAAAAATAGATTCTTCTTTAAATACTCACCCCAATCACTCTCAGAACCCCCACTTTTTAATAATTCTTCAAACTCCTTAATAACCTGATCAATGGCAATGTTATCAACCTTGATTTTTGCAGAATTTAATAGTTTTCTTTTATGTTGAGATGCTTTATATTTTCTTTTTATTAATTGTTCAAAGAATTCAATTAATTTTGCAACATCATCCGTCTTTAGATATTTAATAACATTCTCGTCAACGTTACCCACTAATTTTTGGACCTTCTGAGAATAATTCAATATTGGCTTTGCAAATTTTCCTGGAAATACCTCATGAAAGAAATCAGCAGTCATTAAGGATTTATCTATCTTTGATTCGTTATTAATTGCTGACAATTTATCTTTAAGATTTTGAAAAGTCCTATAATTGAGTTGCACCCTGTTTTTCTTAAAAAAGTTGTCTCCATCTTTTGATACAGTAATTTCTTTTGCCTTTTTTTCATTTAATCTTGAATTTAAATAATAAAAAACTCCTGCTTTAATATAACCTTTCTGGTTAAATTCATCTGGCAGACGATCAAAACCCTTTATCGTAATCTTATCAAAATAAACCGGATATCCTTGAGGACTTGGATAAAATTTAATTTCTTTCTTTTGTTTATTTATCTCGTAAGTAACCCGAGAATCATTTGGTTCTTTATCATCAAAAACAATAATTTCTGAGATATTTTTCGATCTTCTAATTATTTTTGTTTTTAAAGGACTCATTTTACACCGACAATCCTTCGATCTCACCATCCCCGTTTTTTCAGCGACAGTGAC
>DOGZ01000021.1 GCA_003528115.1 Candidatus Omnitrophota bacterium | reverse complement strand
GGCCGCATTGAGCCTTTTGGGAGTTTAAGCCGTCTCAAACAGCAGGTGAACGGTAAAACCCGCTCAGATCATCGCGCCATTATGGATCGCATGATACAACTTTTCGCGGATTACCGTTCGACGCTGGAAAAACGGTCCATGGGATTCCAGATGAGCACCTGGGATAAAAAGCTTCTGGAATACGGCAAACGTTTTGAAGAAGAATTAATGGAATTGTCCGTTAACATCCCTCTTGAGAAAGCCCTGGATTTGGGATGGAGGATTTTGTCGGATACTTTTGAACCCGCGGAAACAGGCATCAAAGAGTCTCTCCTGAAGGAATACTGGCCCACGGAGAAGCCGGCGGCTCAAGGTTAAACAGAGGCGCAAGATGTGCCCAAAAGATCAAAATTTTAACTTATGAGCAAGATTAAATTTACAAAAGGTGAACTCAAAAGGCAGCGGGACAGTCTCAAGCAGTTTCGTCATTATCTGCCGACTTTGCAGCTCAAGAAACAGCAGTTGCAGANNCGGCGGGAAATGGCGGATTTGATTGGTTGGCTGGGGCAAAAAGAGTTGGAAATTAGAAGGTGGGCCGGGCTTTTGACCGAGACCGCCATGGATTTAAAGCCGTGGATCATTCCGGAGGCCATTTTAACGACGACCATGAATATCGCCGGCGCGAATATGCCTATTTTTCACAGCGTCCGTTTTAAAGAGGCAGACTACGATTATTACACCACCCCTTTTTGGGTGGACAAAGCCATTGAAATCCTGCGGGAAGTTAGTTCCTTTCAAGCCAGGATGGAGGTTATCAAAAGACAGTTGGTTGTCCTTGAAAAAGAATTAAGGGTGACGACCCAGCGGGTTAATTTATTTGAGAAGATCAAGATTCCCGAATGTCTGGATAATATCCGGCGGATCAGGATTTCGTTAGGGGATCAGCAGGCTAATGCCGTCGGGATCAGTAAAGTGGCCAAGAGAAAAATTGAAATAAGGGAATGGGAAGCTGTATTAGCCTAATTCCTTTTGAGAGATAGAATTGTTATGATTGTCCGGATGAAGAAAACATATCTCGTCGTTCAGAAGAAGGATGTCCTCCCGGCCTTGAAGACATTGCGGGATTTGGGCGTGGTTCATATTGAGCATCAGGAGACGGTGCAGGGGGAACAGATTAACCGTATTAAAGATGATACAACCTTGTTAAAACAGAGCCTGGATATTCTGGCCGGTTTTCAGCATGAAGTCAAACAGGAGTCTTGCCCCGCTTGGCCGGAAAAGGTGGAAGAGATCATCCGGCTTAGCAGCGAAATGGCTCGTCATAAGGAGAGTGTGATCAAATGGCAGGATATGATCGACCAATGGAAGGCCTGGGGTGATTTTGATCCACAAGACTTTCATGATCTGGCGGAAAAAGGTGTTTATTTGCATTTGGCACAGATGTCGCCTGCCGAAGCAAAAAATCTGCCGCCGGCGGCGGTTGTGATTCGTCTTCAGACAACCAAGAGTTTTGTGCGCTGTTTGATTGCCAGCAAAGAAAATTTGGATTTAGCCCATCTCTCGATTGGTCTGCCTCCACTGAGTGTTGGGCAGATGTCCTCTTTGCAGGATGAAGAGCGTATCAAGATTCAGGAGTGTGAGAAACGGCTGAAAGAAAATTACCGGCATGTTCCATCGTTGAGAGAAGCATGGAACGCTCGTCACGAACAGCTAAGATTTGAGGAGATCATTGCCGGGATGCGCAAGGAAGAACAGCTTAGTGTTCTTAAAGGGTATTCGCCGGCTGAAAATGCCGAACAGTTAATAAAGACGGCGCAGAAAGAACATTGGGGGATATTGATGGAAGATCCGGCCGATGCGGACAATCCGCCGACTCTCCTCAAGAACCCTCGATGGATTGAGATGATCAATCCGGTTTTTAATTTTATGAATTCCATTCCGGGTTACAGAGAGTTGGATGTCAGTGTTCTCTTTTTGATATTCTTGTCGATCTTTTTCGGAATCTTGATCGGCGACGCGGGGTACGGTATTTTATTTATTATTTTAACAGCGGTTCTTCATAAAAAGCTGGGTGTGAAGATCCGCAATCAGGCGCCATTTTTCTTAATTTATACGATGAGTCTCTTTGCCATTATCTGGGGTGTCATGACAGGAACATTCTTGGGAACAAAATTGTTCGGCGCATGGATTAAACCCGTGGTCCCCTGGTTGACGGACAACAAGAATGTTCAACTTGTCTGTTTTTTGTTGGGCGCTGGGCATCTCACTCTCGCTCATGTCTGGAGGGCCATTAATCGTATTAATTCCGTCTTAGCCTTGGCTGAGGTTGGATGGATTCTTATTGTGTGGGGATGTTTCTATTTTACGCGCATGCTGATATTGAACGAACCGCTGCCGAAGTTTATTAATATTATTCTTATCCTGGGCCCTGGTTTGGTTATTTTGTTTAATCAGCCCAGAAAAAATATCCTGGCGGGTATAGGGCTTGGGCTCGGCGATTTTCTCTTGAATGTGATGAGCTTTTTTGGAGACACCGTTTCTTACATCCGGTTGTTTGCGGTAGGTCTTGCGGGTGTGGCCGTGGCCGATGCTTTTAATCAAATGGCATTATCCGCCGGATTTAATAGTTTTCTTGCCGGAATTTTGGCTGTGTTTGTTTTGGTCGTTGGGCACGCGCTGAATATGATCCTGGCTTGTTTTGGGGTTTTGGTGCATGGGGTGCGATTGAATCTGCTCGAATTTTCATCACATTTAGGAATGGAATGGTCAGGGGTTGAATACAATCCCTTACGTAAAAAATCAGATTTATAAAAATGAAAGGAGTACAAACGTGGACGCAGGATTTTCAACATTTGTTAAGGATTTGGGAGAGATTAGTGTGGTGGCCATTGCTTCATTTGGATCGTCCATGGGGATTCGGGCCGCCGCTCTTTCAGCTATTGGTGGCATAAAAAAATGTTATATTCAGAATAAGCCGATACCAGGGGTTTTGATTGTTTATATCGCGGCCCCGATTTCCCAGACGATCTATGGGTTGATTCTTTTACTTCAATTGATTCCGGCCATGGATAAGAGTGCTTATTTAGGACTCTTTGGTGTCTTTGCCGGTATGGGCTTAGCCGTATCAGCGTATGGTCAGGGGATTATTGGCGCGGCCGCCGCTGATGCCGCGTGTGAAACCGGGAAAGGTGATCCCAAATTCATCATCGCCCTAGGTATTATTGAAACCGTCGCGTTGTTTGTGATGGTTTTCGGTATTCTGGCCTTAGGGAATCTTCCTTCTCCTCAATAACGCGGAACGTCGGGATATAAGAAATAGTTTATCATGGGCGATTAGCTCAGTTGGNNCATCTGATTTACATTCAGAGGGTCCAGGGTTCAAGTCCTTGATCGCCCATTAAAAAAAATCTTTACAAATTTAGAGTCACATATTAGACTTACACTTCTTGAAACAGGTTTTTTTCAAATCGAGAAGGGTCGGACAGATTATTTACGGGGTTGTAGTTCAGCCTGGTTAGAACGCCNNACTAATGGAACCCCCTCTTTTAGGGAACGGAGGTCGAGATACCCCTGCTTTCCAAATAAAACGCTTAGAGGAAGCAGGGACGTCCCAACTACCTCTGAATGATTTTTTGAGGGAAGTTGGGGCTGACTGCCGTAATATTTCATTACTTTTAGGGAACTCAGTAGGTGCTTTATTTTTTGCGCCCGGCAGACGTCGCTTACTTTGAGTTTTTTATTGAGTTACGGAAGGGAAGGAGTGTGTTAAAATGTCAGCAAAAAGAAGGAGGCCGGCATGAACAAGCCATCTTTGAATGTCGTCAAGGGCGTTCCTCCTAAAACCTTGGAGCGTTCCAGCGGCGCGTACCAGGGGCTGCTGAAGGACATCACGGCGCTTTACGAAGACGCGCAAAAAAGGGCGGACACGGCTGTTAAGAAAATCATCCGCCTACGCCGGAGACCACGGGCAAGCCCGTGGAGGAAGGCGAAAGTGGNNCGGCTTTAGCCGTGGGGCTCCATCCTCAAGACCTATTGGAGGATTGGAGGACACATTGTCTTGTTTGAACAGCATAATCATATCCGGGCCCAGTACGGGGACCACCTCCTGGAAAACCTTTCAGCGGATTTAACGCGGGCCCGCGGCAAGGGTTTTTCGGTCAATCCATGCGCTTTTTTTACCGTAAAAACCCAATTCGTCCACCGGTGGACGAANNGAGCAGGGACATCCCAACATCCTCTAAATAATTATTAGAGGAAAGTTGGGGCTGACTACCATAGTGTTTCATTGCTTTTGCGGAAGTCAGTAGTTAAAAACCATAGTTTTATGAGCGCGCCAAGAACACGCGTAAAAACGGGAGGCGGAATGGTAGCCATTGAAGAATTCCAGAAATTAGAGCTTATTGTGGCGCAGATCAAGGACGTTCAAGATCATCCGCAAGCGGATAAATTGTATGTCCTTAGAGTGGATACAGGAAACGGGGAGAGACAACTTGTCGCGGGTATCCGAAGATCTTACGCGAAAGAGACGTTGTTAGGAAAACGCATTGTGATGATCAATAACTTGCAACCAGCCGTGATCCGCGGGGTGGAATCGCAAGGGATGCTGCTGGCCGCGTCTGACGCGGAAGGTGTTTGTTTGATTGCGCCTCACAGAGAGGTGGCGCTGGGAAGCAAGGTAAAGTAACAGGACTTTCGCGTTTGGCGATCTGCTTTGTTGCAGCCTCTGGTGCTTGCTCAACGTACAACCCCGTACGCCTCTCGGAGTTTATCCCGAGCTTTCTTCGGGGCTTTTCGGCTGCGTCGCGCATCTCATCTGCCTTCGCTGAATTGCTTTTGCGTTCAGCTTCGGCGGATGTACCCGCCGTAGCCAAACATAATAGTTATTTGGCGAAGGAGAGTCATCCAAACGCGAAAGTCCTGAGTAAATACTTCTTTGGGAGAGGATATGTTTGAAGATTTCCCTCAATTTCTGCCGTCGGGCATTTGTCTTTCTTGTGACGGATGCTGCCGGTTTAAAGATCGGACGAGTCCTTGGCGCCCTCGGGTAACAAATGAAGAAAGGCAAGAGATATTGTCAATAACCGAGGACCGGACAGAAGAAAATTTCACGGAGACCTCAATCCAGGGGCTTTTCTATATTAAGGCGGTTCGAGGCCAGGGACAGGCGCCGTGTGTGTTCTTAAAGTTGGATGAGAATATTTGCCGTGTTTACGCGCGACGGCCATTGGAATGCCGGTTGTATCCATTCCTTTTGACTAAAAAGGGGGATGAGATGGTCGTGTGTGTCCATTTGAGCTGTCCGTTTGTGCAGGAACAGAGGACCACGGCTGGCTTTGAGAGATATGTGCAAGACCTCGAGAGATATTTTCAGAAAAAAAGAATCCGCGATTTTTTGAAAGAAAATCCATCTCTCGCCTGGGATTATTCGGCGTATGAAATCGAGATGGAAGAACTCTTCGTTATCAAATTATAGATCAAATGAATATGCCCTCAGCGCTGTTGAGTCAGAAGGATTTAATGGACCGGTATCTGAACCAGAACGCGCATCATTTATCTTCTTTTTCTTTTATCAATGTTTTTATCTGGCAGGATTTCTTTGAGTTTGATCTGCGGATCATTCACGGCAATCTTTGTATTTTTGCCAAAGACCGGATCGGCTGTTTTCTCTATCTCCCTCCCCTGGGCTCGACGGTTGGGACGAAGACCATAGAAGAGTGTTTTCAATATATGAAGGACGCTAATAAGGGGAGCGGGGTGACGCGGATCGAAAATGTCAACGACGCGATGCTCCCGGCGTTTCCGGAAGACCGGTTTAAGGCGTATAAAAAAGGCTACGAGTATTGTTATTATAAAAAAGATTTGATCTTCCTCAGAGGAAATCCGTATAAGTCCCAACGGGCGTCGTATAATCATTTTGTGAAAAATTATACCTCCCGCTGGCAGCATTACGAAGCGGGGATGAGTTCAGAATGTTTGTCGTTATACGACGAGTGGGCCGGAAAGAGGCGCGGCAGAGTTGACTTGGACAAGACCGCGTGTGCCGCCGAAGATTTTCAGAAAGATGTGTATCTTCAGATGCTTCAAGAGAACAGGCAGGTCCACGAACGGGCCATGAGGTATTATCAAGAATTAGGTTTAATCGGCCGCGTCGTTGTTGTCGATGGCAGAATCAAGGCGTACACGTTCGGGTACGCGTTAAATCCGGTAATGTTTTGCGTGCTATTGGAGGTCGCGGACACAGAGACACAAGGCGTATCTGTTTTTATATTCAGGGAATTTTGCCGGGATCAGGCCGTGGAGGGGCATGATTTTATTAATGTGATGGATGATTTGGGAGTCGGGAATGTCGGGAGGGTTAAAATGTCTTTTCGCCCGGCGGTTTTGTTTCCCACATACGTAATTACAAAAAAATAAATTATGATAGAGGGCGTTCAGTTGGAAAGACAGGGCGTGATGCGGGAGTTTCTTGACAAAACGTTTGATTTCTCAGGCAACGGCATGGACCTGCTGGATATTTTCCGTGACGAACCGTATGTATTTCTCCTGGACAGTAGTCAGCAGGAACGGTATCGAGGGAGGTATTCCTTTCTGGGGTTTGATCCTTTTCATGTCATCAGGGCGGATGGGAAGGATGCGCTCCATTTCTTAAAAAGAGAATTTTTGGTTTATGGGGAAGGGGCTTCCTCAGTGCGCGGCCAATCCGTTACATCAGAGGAAAACAGTTCTCGAGGACGAAAAGAACTTCCGCCTTTGATCGGCGGAGCCGTGGGTTTTATCAGTTATGATTATGGGTTATCCCAAGAAGGCATTCCGAGCTCGTCGAAAAAGGACGTGCTTCTGCCGGATATTTTATTTGGGTTGTATGATTGTGTCCTGAGCATAGATCATTGGGAAGGGAAACTGCGCGTTATCTCAACAGGATTGCCCGAGAAGAACGGCGTCTTAAAAGAAAAAAGGGCGCGCGACCGATTGCGCTATGTCCTCGATAAGCTTTCAGGGTATGTGAACAACCCTCCGGGCGCGTATTCCGGTAAGATGCCCGGGTTGCTGTTGGACAACGCGGATTTAGGCCTTCAATGCCATTTCTCCACGGAGCAATATCTTCGGGCCGTCAACAAGGCGCTGGAGTATATACGTCGGGGAGATATTTACCAGGTTAATCTTTCCCGGAGATTTGAATTTAATCCTCAAGGGAGTTTATGGGAACCTCGCAGGGTCTACAGATCCTTGCGGCATATGTCGCCGACTTTCTTTGGGGGATATTTTGACGCGGGGGATTTTCAGATCATCAGCAGTTCTCCGGAGCGATTCGTGCGGGTCAAGAAGGGGGTTGTCCAGACTCAGCCGATGAAAGGAACAATTCCCCGGGGAGAAAATGCCGGCCGTGATAGGGATTTAAAAAAAGCCTTAAGGCTCAGCCGTAAAGACAAGGCTGAGCTTTTAATGATCACGGATTTGGAACGCAATGATTTGGGGAGGGTTTGCGCCTACGGTACTGTGCGCGTCAAAAAGATGCGCGCCATTGAATCTTATCGAACGGTGTTTCAGGCGACCGCCACCATTGAAGGAGTCTTAAGAAAGGATAAAGATATCTTTGATCTTATCCGCGCCGCTTTTCCCGGCGGGTCGATTACGGGGTGCCCGAAGATCCGGGCCATGCAAATTATCGAGGAATTGGAGCCGACCAAGAGAGGCCTGTACACAGGCTGTTTGGGGTACATCGATTTTAATGGAAACATGGATTTCAATATCCTGATCAGGACGGTCCTGGCGTATCAAAACAAATTATATTTTCAGGTCGGCAGTGGGATTGTGGCGGATTCCACTCCTGAAAAAGAAGATGAAGAAGTTCTAATTAAGGCCAAGGCGATCCGGTTATCCCTACAGGATGTTTTTGGGCGCGTGGAGCAATGTCCTCCCCTGTTGGTGAGATCATGAAGGTAAAAATCCCTGGGAAAATAATATTTCTTGATGGCCGGTACATCGAGGCTGATGACGCGTTGTTCGAAGCGTTATCACCGGGTGTTGTTAAGGGAAAAGGGGTTTTTGAGACGATGCGCGTTTATGAAGGGCGCATTTTCGCTCTCGAGGATCATTGGATCCGTTTGAAAATGGGCGCGCAATTATTGAAGATGACGTTGACGTACACGCCCAAGGAAATAGAGAAGCGTCTTTACCGGATAGTGGAATTAAACCGTTTGACAGAGGCCGGAATCCGTTTGGTTGTCTGGCAAGAGTCTCAGCGACGGACGCGTGTATCGGTCGTAGGCCGGCCCCTGCCCCCGCGCAAACAACAAGGTCCCCAAGGATACAGGGCGGTTATTTCAGAGATAAGGCATAAGAAAACAAAATATTCTCATCTTAAGACCATAGATTACGCGTTGTTGCGGGAGGCCTTTCTCAAGGCGAAACACCGGGGATATGATGAGGCGATATTACTAAATCACCGGGATGAATTGGTGGAAGGCTCACGAACAAATATTTTTTTTATTAAGAATGACGTTCTTTACACGTCGCCTGTGAAGAGCGGCTGCCTGAACGGCGTGACCCGGCGCTATGTGATCCGATGCGCCCATCAATTGGGGATCCCCTGTAAAATGAAGACAGCTCCCCTGGAAGCATTATTAACGGCGGATGAGGCTTTTTTGACAAATTCGATCATTGAGGTCATGCCATTAATAGTGGCAGGAGGACAAAAGATCGGTGGCGGGAAAGCGGGAAGGGTGACAGGGAGATTATTAGCCGCGTACCGGGAGTTGGTCCGGAAATCTTTTGCTGTTTCTGTTTGCTCCGTGAAAGGGGAATCAGTATAATAAGGCCATGTTAAATTCTTTTTATATACTAATATTAATAATTCTCAAGACGGCATTGACCCCGGATTCTCTTTGGGCTGAAGCTGCTCCGTTCAATTCCGCATCAGTTTCGTCGGGGGGTGTTTCTTCAGGCTCCGCGCGTCATAGCGTTCTTGACAATATTAAATCCCAAATTGCTTTACTGGTTGAAGAGAATCAACGATTGTCTTCTGAGTATCGGTCGTTACAACAGGAGTACGCGGACCTTCAAAAAGTTGTTAAACAGAATGAAAATGAAATGCGGGAAATAGAACTGGAGTCTAACAGCAGAAGCGCGAGGGAAGAAGAGCAAAAGCAGTTGGTTAAAACATATTATGAGGATTTGGATGGGATCAACAATCATATTCTTATTCAAGAGAGTCAAAACATGTATCTTCGGGGAGAGTTGTTAGATGTGGAGGAGAGCCAGGGATTGATGAGGTTTCAGTTGGCCGATTTGCAGAATCAGAAAAGGGAACTGGAACTCCAGCTTAAGACAAAGGAATTTTATTCTGAGGAAGAGCATCAAAAGTTTCAAGGGGAAATAAACAGTTTAAAGAAGAAATTGAAGAGCTATCTGGAAAAAGAAGAAGAGATGATGTCGCAGATCCGCGAACAGGAACAGGGGAATTCTTCTTTACCGCAAAGTGTCGAGAAATTGCGCCAGAAAAATGAGGAATTCAATGACGAGCTGACAGATTTGCAGAGAAAGAAAGATTTCAAAAGCCGTGAGGTCGAGGCGTTGGAGGCAAAAAGGCTTTTTTTGTCCGAGTCGGTAAAGGCCCTTAAAGAACAGAAAGAAAAGGAAAGGGTGGCGCTTCAGCAGCGTTTGGAACAATTGGAGACCGAATACGCCGCGCTCAATGATACGGTGACCCTGGTTCTCTTAAGGCAGAGCGTCAAACGAAAGCTGTTGGATGAGACCATAAAAATGGATAAAGAAAATCAGATTTTAAGAGACAGAATCGCCGGATTAAAAGAAAAAATCAAGGTTTCTTCAAAATAAGAAGTTTGCTTTTTCATTTGAGGTGAGATAGAATGCGGCGGCACATTTCTTAGAGAGAAAAAATTTATAGCAGGAGCTGAGTATGGATGAAATACTGGAAATTCTGGCTGATGACGCGCGCGTCACCGCGCAGGAGATCGCGAAGTTAACCGGCAAATCCGAGGAGGTCGTTAAAAAGGCGATCAAGAACTATGAGAAAAACGGCACGATTGTTAAATACAAGACCGTGCTTAATGAAGACCTCCTGCGGGAAGTGAATACCTATGTCCGCGCCCTTATTGAGGTGAGCGTGACGCCTCAGAAAGATGTTGGTTTTGACAATGTGGCCGAGAGGATTTACAGCTTTCCGGAAGTGAAGAGCTGCTATTTGGTCTCCGGGACATACGATCTGTTGCTGGTGGTGGAGGGGGAAAACATTCAAACCGTCGCTAATTTTGTCGCCTCGAAACTTTCTCCGATGCAGAATGTCAGTAAAACAGCCACGCATTTTTTGTTAAAAAGATACAAAGAAGACGGGCAGGTCTTCACAAAAAAATCTCAGGGCAAGAGGTTAAACATTTCTTATTAAGAGACAGTGATGAAGATTGAAATTTCCAGAAAAGTTGAGCAACTAGCTCCGTCCGGCATCCGGGCTTTTTTTGATTTGGTCCTGGGAATGAAGGATGTTATTTCCTTGGGGGTCGGCGAGCCGGATTTTGTCGCGCCCTGGCATATCCGTGAGGCGGCGATTTATTCCTTGGAGGAAGGATATACCTCGTATACGTCGAATAAAGGCATGCCTGAATTGCGAAAGCAGATTGCGCATTTTCTCAAACACCGCTATGGGATGAACTATGATTATGACCAGGAAGTGTTGATCACGGTCGGCGTGAGTGAGGGTTTGGATCTAGTGATGCGGGCGCTGTTGAATCCCGGCGACAAAGTGCTCGTGCCTGATCCGGTGTATGTTTCTTACGGCCCTGTCGTGGAGCTCGCCGGAGGGACGGCGGTGACGTTAAAGACGGATATTCAAAGCGGTTTTAAACTTCTGCCCGGACAGATTGATCAAGCGTGTTCTAAAGGCGTTAAGGCGCTGATGCTGAATTATCCTTGCAACCCCACGGGTGCTTCCTATACCAGGGCGGAGTTGCAGGCGATTGCCCGGGTGGTGAAGAAGCATAATTTATTAGTGATTAGTGATGAAATCTACGATGAGCTGACCTATGATTTTGAGCACACGCCTTTGGCCTCTTTAAAAGATATGCGGGAACACGTCGTTTATTTTAACGGTTTTTCCAAGGCTTACGCGATGACCGGATTTCGCATCGGCTGGGCCTGCGGGCCTGAGAAAATCATCTCCGCCATGACGAAGATCCATCAATACACGATCCTCTGCGCCTCTATTTGCGGTCAGATGGCGGCTTGCGAGGCGCTTAAGAACGGGGCCTCAAGTGTTCAGCATATGAAAAAAGAATATGCCCGCCGTCGCCGCTATATCGTTGGTGCCTTGAACGAGATCGGGCTTGAGTGTCATATGCCGGAGGGCGCGTTTTATGTCTTCCCGTCGATTAAGAGCGCGCAAGAGAGTTCCATGGAGTTCGCGACGAATCTTCTGAATCAGAAGAAAGTCGCGCTTGTTCCCGGAACGGCTTTTGGGCCGGCTTGGGACGAATATGTGCGGATTTCTTATGCCTCGAGTTATGAAAATCTTAAAGAGGCCGTGGCCCGCATCGCGGATTATCTGAAAGATAAGAAGAATAAGCCATGACGAAGAAATCAAAAATAGAGGATATGGATTTTGAGATCCAGTTTTACGAAGGGATCATCAAGAAAAAATCCGATTTCTTCGCGGCCTTAAGCGCCTTGGGGGATTTGTACACCAAAAAAGGCCAGTATGAAAAGGGATTAGAGCTTGATTTGAGATTGACGCAATTACGGCCGGAAGATCCGATTGTGTTGTATAACCTGGCCTGTAGTTATTCTTTGGTCAATGACACGAACTTAGCTTTAAGAACTATTAAAAAAGCGATCAATTGCGGATATGATGATTTTGATTTTATTGAACAGGATAAAGATCTCCATAATCTTCAGCAAGACAGCCGCTTTAAACGTTATTTCGCGAGAATAAAAAACAAGAAGAATGTTTCTTCCGAGGAAACGGATTGAGAGAAAAAGGCCGTCGTTGAGCCGTCGATGTCCCCCGCGCCAGGAGAAGTGTTTTGGTACCCCCAATGCAAGAAACTAAAAAAATTTTTGTGTTTTCTTTTGTGTTCATGAATTTTATTTGGGGTGGCTGTCTGGCCGGTTCGGTCTTTGGCTCCGCGCATCCCCGTTACGAGATCAGGGCGGAAATAGACGCGGACAAGAAAGTGGTCACGGCCAGTCAGAGGGTGACGTTCACAAATACTAGTTCCCGGCAACTCGAGGAGGTTTATTTTCATATTTATCCCCACCGTCAGTATTCACGGCAGGAAAAAGACCTTCTACGGCGCTATGCCGGTTATTTTAAGGTGAATCCCTTCCCGGACGGGTTTCAGTCTCCTGATTTTCAGATCCAATCCGTGACGCAAGATAGCGCCGCCGTGTTCTTTCAAACCGAGGGCGAAGATCAAACGCTGTTAAAAGTTTCCCTTATCCACCCTTTGGCTCCCGGCGAAACCGTTGAATTGGATATGGCTTACATGTTGAAGATCCCTCATGGTTATGGCCGCTTGGGTTGGCATGAAAATATTATCGCCCTCTCGCGGTGGTATCCGATTCTTTCTGTTTATAATGATCAAGGCTGGTGCAATTATCCGTTTTATCCTTTTCATCGGCCGTTTTTTAGCGACGCCGCTGATTATTCCGTCGAATTAACCGTGGCGCGTCCTCAAGTCGTCGTTCATTCGGGCGTGCTTATAAAAGAAGAAATGATTTCAAGCGGCGCTAAAAAACTTACCATTGACTCGAAATTACCTATTCGGGAATTTTCCCTGGCCCTGAGTCCGGAGTATTTGATGCGGCAAAAGAAATTAGGAGGCACCGAGATCATGTCCTATTATTTGCCCGGAGACGAAGGGCGCGGCCTTCAGGCCTTGGAGTCCGCGTTGGGTTTGATGCGATTTTATGCTAAGAAGTTCGGGGATTATCCATACGAAGTCTTTAGCGTGGCGCCGGTGCATCTGGGTTATGGCGGAGAACAGATGTCCAACATGACCTATATTGATACGCGGGTTTATCAATTGCCGGGAATTTTAAATCGATATTTTGATTTTCTGATTGCCCATGAGACAGGGCATCAATGGTTTTATAATCTGGTCGGCATTGATGAATATACCCAGATGTGGCTGGAGGAGGGCGTGCACTCTTATTTTATCCAGGAATATATCAAGGAGAAATACGGCCCGAAGGCGCAGATTTTGGAGTATCCTTCATGGGCCAAGGCCTTGGAATGGTTTTTGCCAGAACTCACGTTTCAAAGGTCGCGCGACGTTCGTTATAAAATGATCTCCCGGATCGGATTGGACCATCCGGTTGTCGGTGAGCTTTCCAGTTTCAGCGAACCCAGCAGCATTTTCTCTCTGACCTATGGCAAAGGCTCGAGGATCGTTGCCATGCTCAAGGATATCCTGGGGCCGGAGGTCTTTGATAAGGTTTTTGAGAGAGTGTTCAAGGAGTATACGTTTAAGAATCTGGATGTTAAAGAGTTTATTCGGATGTGTGAAAATGAGAGTGGCCGGGATCTGACGTGGTTTTTTGATCCGTGGCTTTATACAGATGAACATTATGATGTGGCTGTAACCAAGGTGCGGGGAAATCGTATTACTGTTGAGAATAAAGGCGGCATTGGGATGCCTGTCGATATTGCTGTTCAGTTTGATAACCAGCAGGAAAAAATGGTTGTTTGGGATGGTCGGAAAAAGACAGAGGAAATTGTCCTGGAGGGGGCCGCTCAGGTCAAGCGGGTTGAGGCGGATCCCGGGCATAAATGGCTGGATTTGGACCGGACAAATAACACATGGCCCCGGCATGTCCAGATAAAACCCGTTCCTTTATATCTGGGGCTTTACGATACGCCGTATTTTATGCCGGATGATTCTTATAATTTTGTCTTTGGTCCGGAATTGTCCAATGGAGGACTGGGGGTTAAGGCCTCGTTACAGAAACCGTACGACCAGAATTTTTACACGGCAACGGATTATGAATTTTCTGAAAGCATTCTTCATTCCCGGGCGGGATATGTCCTGAAAAATTTTCTGAAGTCGCAGACAGCCCTGGGGGTTGAAGCCGCCAACCGGACAGATTATGAGGACGGAGATGATGACCTTGTCAGCGGTAAGGTTTTTCTGCGACGGGAACTCTGGCCGGTGCAATACGGGTTATTGGACACCAACGACCATGTTACGTTGTATATGATCCGCAACCAGAGCCTCAATGGGAGTTTATCGCTGGAAGGCGGGCCGGAAGATACGCGCAACATTTCTTATTTAAAACACAATGAAGCGATCGTCGGAACGGCAGTACACTTTGAACGCTCCAGTCCTTATCCTGATCCCCGGCAAGGGTTCAAGATGGATGCGTTGCTGGAGCATTCAGGTCATTTCTTGCAGGCCACACAATATTTTTATCGGGCAGCGATGGACGCCAGTTTTTATAAACCGGTCACGAATAAGAGCCGGTTAGCATTCAGGTTTAAATGCGGCTGGGGGGAGCCGGACGATAAGAACCTCTTTGAGCTCGGCGGTCTTAATGGTTTGAGGGGCTTTGACCGTAAAGAGATCCGCGGGGCTAAGGCGCTATTAGGGAGCGTCGAATACCGTTTCCCTCTTAAAGATAATCTGCGGGTTTCTTTTATGGATCATCTTTTCGGCCTTGAGTCGATAGGCGGGGTCATTTTCTTCGACGCGGGACAGAGTTGGTATAGTGATTTTCAGGAGGCAGGCTTCAAGAAGGATGCCGGTTTGGGTTTGAGAGCCACGGTGAGTATAGGTTCTTTTCTGGAAAAGGCCGTCCTGCGCGCGGACGTGGCTCAGGCGATTAATCAGGCCGATGAGGATCCGCATTTTTGGTTTGGGGTCAATCAAGCGTTTTAATCGAGGACGGATCCATGAAATCATACCGTGAAGAATTGAGTTTTCATACATCCCAGCGCAGGGACTATATCAACATCACGGATCAGGTGCAAGCCGCGGTGGATCAAAGCGGCATTCAAGAAGGTCTCTGCCTTGTCAATGCCATGCATATCACGGCCAGTGTCTATATTAATGATGACGAGCCAGGTCTTATCAGCGATTACGATAAATGGTTGGAGAAATTGGCGCCTCATGAGCCGGTCGCGCAATACCGTCATAATGATACGGGGGAGGACAACGCGGATGCCCATATGAAAAGGCAGGTGATGGGACGGGAAGTTGTCGTGGCCGTCACAAAGGGGAAGCTCGATTTTGGCCCCTGGGAGCAGATTTTCTACGGGGAATTTGACGGTCGAAGGAAGAAAAGGGTGTTGATCAAAATCATTGGCGCGTGATGCCGTCTGAGCGCGGTTGAGTGAATTGTCACAAGCAGGACTTTCTGAGAGGAGTCAAAGGATGAGTCTTATGGTATTAGGGACAGTGGCCCTGGATGATATCAAGACGGCCTCGGGGTTTAAGCCGAATTTGCTGGGGGGATCGGCCACGCATTTCTCCATGAGCGCGTCTCTTTTTACTCAAGTCCACCTGGCAGCCGTTGTCGGCGAAGATTTCCCACAAAGACATACGCGGCTATTGGAGAAGAAAGGGATTGACCTCACGTCTCTTTTGGAGCATAAAGGCAAGACCTTTCATTGGGAAGGGGAATATCAACAGGATAACTTAAACGCCGCCATTACACTCAAGACGGAGTTGGGTGTTCTGTTAAATTATACGCCTGAAGTCGCCGTGACTCAGCGGAATATTCCCTATGTCTTTTTGGCTAATTTTGATCCCGATCTTCAGTTGCAATTCCTCCAATTGATGAACAAACCTCAATTTGTTGGGTTGGACAGCATGAATTTATGGATCCATACGAAGAGAAAATCCGTTCTCGAACTGATGGGTCGCGTCGATCTCTTTGTGGCCAACGACGGGGAGGCCCGCGCCCTCACCGGGGAAACGAATCTCATTAAAGCCGCTAAGCAGTTACGTAAGAAAGGGCCGGCATTTATTGTTATCAAGAAAGGGGAACACGGTGTTTTATTTTATTGCGACCGATTCATGTTTTCTTTTCCCGCGTATCCTGTGGAACAGGTGGTGGACCCTACGGGAGCCGGCGATACATTTGCCGGCGGGCTCATGGGGTATCTCAGCAAAGCGGGGAAGGTCAACGAAAAGACAATAAGACAGGCGGTTATTTACGCGACCACCGTAGCTTCTTTTAATGTCGAAGGTTTTGGGGTGGCGAAAACAGCACCGTTGACGTTGAACGCCGTGCATCGAAGGATGAAAGAATATATCCAGTTTATTTCTCCGTCTGTGTGACAGCCTTTTCCTCCCAACCGGAGGAATGAATTCTATTAATTAATCCGAGAAAACATAAGGAGCGCTATGAGTTGGGTTGATCAGATCGGCCTGGTGGCCGCGGTTGTTTTACCGTTATTTAATATTCCTTTAATTATGAGGATCATTAAAAGGAAATCCTCGCAGGACTTGAGCCTCTGCTGGGCCTTGGGCGTCTGGGTTTGTATTCTCCTGATGGCGCCGTCAGGATTTAAATCGGCGGATCCTGTCTGGAGGACATTTAATTACACGAATATCACGTTATTCACGGCCGTCGTCTTGATCATTTTGAGGTACAGAAAATGAGCGAGCCTAAGCAAGAGAATTTTCGTTGCGGGATGGTTTCGATCGTCGGCCGGCCGAATGTCGGCAAATCCACGCTTTTAAACAAGATTATCGGCGAGAAGATTGCCATCGTTTCCCCTGTCCCTCAAACGACCCGCAATCAGGTCCGGGGGATTTATAATGAAGAACGTGGACAAATTATTTTCTTGGATACGCCGGGTCTTCATTTGGGAAAGGACAAGTTAGACGCGTTTATGAACCAGTCTTCTTTGGAAACGATCCACGAGGCGGATTGCGTCATTCATCTGGTGGACATAAGCCGGAAGATCGGCCGGGAGGAAGAGAACGTCGTTGATAAATTGAAATCTGTGAACAAACCGATCATTTTAGGACTCAATAAGATTGATTTAAAAGGCGTTAATATCCCCGAATATATCGCGCTTTGGGAAAAGGCTAAGGGACAAAAGATTACGGAGATGCAATTCTTCACCATGCTGACCCTTTCAGGGCAGGAGGGGACGCATGTGGCGACATTGCTGGATATTCTTTTTGATTATTTGCCTCAGGGACCCGCGTTGTATCCTTCCGATATTGTTTGTGACGTCCCACAAAAGATGGTGATCGCGGATGTTATCAGGGAGAAATTTTTTATGATTATGCGGGAGGAGTTGCCGCATTCAATTGGCGTGACTATTGAGGACATGCAGAAAGTTCGAAAAGAGACGCTGTTGATCAAGGCGCTTGTTTTAGTTGAGCGTGATACACAAAAGGAAATTGTTATTGGGAAGCAGGGACAGATCTTGAAAAATGTCGGAACCCTCGCGCGCGTGGAGTTGGAAGAGCTTTTAGAGACAAAGGTTTTCCTGGAGATTTACGTGAAGACCAAGAAAAAATGGAGGGATAACCTTTCTTTGTTGCAAGAATTGGGGTATGGCCACTGAGCCTAAAGAATAGATAACTGTTTCTATGACCGGGCGGTTCTCTTTGCCGCAAGTTTTTATTCAAAACTCTTGCAACGATATATTGGGCCATGTATAACACAACGTACTCAAGCCAAAGACAAGTATGGCGTCGGACAAATTTTATCGACCAGTCCGGGGGTTTTTAAAGGGGCCTGTCCTTCCTTAATGCAATGAATTCAATAATAAAGAAGAAGGCTGTTTCTGTTCAACAGATTCAGTGTTTGGACAAAATAGCTATTGAAAAGTACGGCATTCCTTCCATTGTCCTTATGGAAAATGCCGGGCGCTGCGTTGCCGCGGAAATTATTGATGAGTTGCGTCATAAAAAATCCCCCAAGGTCTGTATTATTTGTGGTTTGGGGAATAACGCCGGAGACGGATTTGTCGCGGCAAGATATTTATGGAACGCGGGGATCGAAACAAAAGTTTTCCTTGTTGGACGCGCGGACAAACTCAAAGAAGACGCCGCGATTAATTACCAGATTTTAAAAAAGCTGCGTTACCCCATCGAAGAGTTGGATCAATTAAATTCGGTCATGACACAAGATATTTCTAAGGCGGATATTGCGGTGGATGCTGTTTTCGGTGTCGGCCTCAATCGAGAAATTTCGGAACCATTTAAAAGCGTTATTCAGTCCTTGAACGATAAGGCGCAACATATCCTCTCCGTTGACATTCCTTCGGGATTAGACGGGACGACGGGGAAGATCTATGGCGTATGCGTCCAGGCCGACACCACGGTGACCTTGAGTTTGTCGAAAAAAGGATTTTATAAAAACGAAGGGCCGAAGAGGGTGGGCAAGGTTGTCGTGGCGGATATCGGCATACCGACGAAATTGAAGAATCGATATGGCGGTTTCGAAACGTAATATAGATCAGGTTATTACGGTGTTGCGCAAAGAGGTGAAGGCCCTGCCTGAACCTTCCGTGACATTGGTGGGCAAACGATGGCACAGCCCGTTTTTAGTTTTGATTTCATGTCTTTTGAGTTTGCGCACGAAAGATCAGACGACATTGCCCGCCTCTGAAAGATTGTTTCATTTGGCGGATACGCCGCAACGGATGTTAAATTTAACGTCGGAGCAAATTGAACGGGTGATTTATCCTGTCGGGTTTTATAAAACCAAGGCGAGGACTATTCTGGGAATCTGCCGGGGGTTGATGGACCGGTTCGACGGCCATGTCCCGGAGGACTTAGACGTTTTATTGACTTTTAAGGGGATCGGGCGAAAAACAGCTAATCTTGTTTTAACCGAAGGTTTTGGGAAACCCGCCGTTTGTGTGGATACGCATGTCCATCGCATATCCAACAGATTCGGTTATGTTCAAACCTCGACGCCTGAGGCCACGGAATGGACGTTAAGGGAAATTTTACCCAAGCCCTATTGGATTGAATACAACGCGCTGTTGGTGACCTGGGGACAGAATGTGTGCAAACCTGTTTCCCCTTTTTGTTCTAAGTGCGCGATCAGAAAATTCTGCGGCAGGGTCGGCGTGGGGAAGAGCCGGTAATTTTCAGGAGAATTTATTTGGAAAATAAAATGAAATTCTTTCTTTATTTTTCTGAGATTTTGGGGCGAGACGTCCTGGATGATAAGAATCAAGTTGTGGGAAAACTGTGTGATATGGTTTTGCGGTTGAATAATGAAGTTTTCCCGAAGGCCGAAAGTATTATTGTCAAAAAGGGCCTTCTGAGAAAAGAGTTTGCCAATATTTTGCTGGAAGATTTTCAGGAGGTTGACGGTGAGCTGAAATTGAAAATCACGCGTGACCAAATAAAGTTTCAGCGACAACCGTTTGTCTCTGATTTTTCCATTGGACAGCACGTCCTGGATCAGCAGGTGGTGGATATTCATGACAAGAAAGTCGTCCGGGTGAATGATGTGCATTTGCTGAAAGTGGATAATCAATTATACCTGGCGCATGTGGATGTCGGCCTTCGGGGGATTGTCCGTCGATTGGAGTGGACCAAATGGGTGGACGTCCTGGTGAGATATGTTTCCCCGAAATCCCCTTACCTCACCCAGGAAGAGTTGGTTTCATGGAAAAACACCCACGTTTTGAACATAGGGCGCACCAAGAATGTCGTACGGTTAGGTGTCGGCCGTGAGAAATTGGCGCGTATTCCTCCGACGGCGTTAGCGGAGATTATGGTGGATCTGGATATTTTCGAGAAGTTTTCTCTTTTTAAGGTCCTGAACGCCGACATGCAGAGAAAGGTTTTTACGGATTTACCTGTTCAGGAACAAGAAGCCATTATCTGTCAAATGGAGGATCAGGAGGCGGCTATCCTCCTGGAGCATATTCCTGCCGATGAGGCCACGGATCTGTTGTTGACGCTTCCGAAGGACAAAACCCGGACATGGATGAGGTTGATGCAGAGCGAGACGTCAAAAAATCTTCAAAAACTTTTAGGCTTTTCCAAAGATTCGGCCGGCGGTTTGATGACAACAGAATATCTCTGTTTGGGGAAGGACGCGTTGGTTAAAGATGCCTTGCAGAAAATCAAGGACAATGTGGATTACCCCGGGAGTATTTTTTATATTTATGTTGTTGATGACCAGCACCATCTTTTAGGGACGACGTCTTTCAGACGTTTTATTAACGCGCCCCCCCAGATGCCTCTTGCAGAGACGTGTTACCCGCAACAGGTGTTTGTCCGGACGGATGACGGTATGGAGGAGGTCGCTCTTTTATTAGAAAGGTACAAATTTTCCGCGATACCTGTCTTGAATGAAGAGGAAGTCTTGCAGGGTGTGATCACCAGCGATGATGTCCTTGAGGAGCTGATTTCACTGACATGGACGAAGTATAAGGATCAGTTGTGAAGTCAAAATTTTTTTAACGCACGGTTTCTGTATTCCGCATAAAATTTTAAAACCATGAAAACTTTTTTTGAAAGTCTAAGAAAATCAAAAGCGTTTAAGAATTTTATTCTTTTTCTTTCCGTTATGGGGCCCGGGATCATTACGGCTAATGTGGATAATGATGCCGGCGGTATAGCGACCTATTCTATGGCTGGGGCTCATTTTGGATACGCGCTGCTGTGGTCGCTGGTGCCTATTACCTTGGCCTTGATTATTGTGCAAGAGATGTGCGCGCGGATGGCTGTGGCCACGGGAAAAGGCCTGGCCGATCTTATCCGGGAGAATTATGGCGTTAAAGTCACCTTTTATCTCATGGCCGTCATTTTTGTCGTGAATCTTTTTAATGTGATGGCCGAGTTTGCCGGTGTCGCCGCTAGTCTCGAGATATTTCACATCAACAAATGGATTTCCGTCCCTTTATCGGCTGTCTTTGTGTGGATTCTTGTTTTGAAAGGAACCTATAAATCCGTAGAGAAAGTGTTTTTATTCGCGTGTCTTTTTTATGTGGCGTACGTTATCTCCGGGGTTATGGCCCATCCGGACTGGAAGACTGTTTTTCAGGAAACGATTCATCCGCGGTTCCAGTGGAATCTGGGTTATACGGTGATGCTGGTCGGTCTTGTCGGGACAACGATTGCCCCGTGGATGCAGTTTTATCTTCAAGCCTCCGTGGTGGAGAAGGGCATCGCGGTGGAGGATTACAAACATCTGCGGTTGGATGTGATCGGCGGGTGCGTGATCGCCCCTTTAGTGGCTTTTTTTATCGTCGTGGCTTGCGCAGCGACTCTTTTTAAGGCGGGGGTTAGTGTTGAGACAGCCAAAGACGCGGCATTAGCCTTAAGACCGCTGGCCGGCGATTACGCGGCCTGGCTGTTTTCGTTCGGGTTGTTTATCGCCTCGATTTTTGCCGCGTCGATTTTGCCTCTTTCGACCGCTTATTGTATCTGTGAGGGGATGGGCTGGGACGCCGGAGTGGATAAAAGATTTGAGGAGGCGCCGCAATTTTTCTGGTTATATGCGGTGATGATCATTCTCGGAGCCGGGGTGGTGCTTATCCCGCGCTTCCCTTTATTGAAGATCATGTACCTTTCGCAGGTTGGCAACGGTGTCCTTCTACCCTTTATCTTGATGTTTATGCTTTCGTTGATTAACAAGAAAGAACTGATGGGGGAGTTTACGAATAGTCGGGGATTGAACGTGATTACGTATATCACGGTTGTCACCATCATCCTCTTAACGCTGATGATGGTGGGATTTTCGATTTTTAGTTTTTAATCGGAAAAATTTTTTTAAAATCTTGACATCACCAGGTGGGTATGTTAAAAAATGTTCGATTTAAAAATTAAAAGTTCTGTTATTTATGAAAAGCTCAACGGAATCGATTCAATCAGGAGAGGATCCTTTTAAAAAATGCAGGGCCTTTTATTAAGTGCCCCAAGGGGAGATTGATATAAATTGAAAAGATGATAACCATTGACAAGGAACCTAAAAGAATGAACGGGTTCCTTTTTTTATGCGTTCTCCGTCTTGAATGTTTTTAAAATGTGCAGGAATAACGGTTCGTGGAATAGAAAAGGTATTGAACACCATGATTATCGGCATGACGTATGATTTAAAAAGTGATTGGGCGCTTAGTCCGGATGATCCGCATGATGCCAACGCTGAATTCGATAAGCCCAGGACTGTTGAAAGAATCATTGAGGCCTTAGAAAAAGGCGGACATACGGTTAAGAAAATCGGTAACGTGCGCAACTTATTGACTCAAATGGATCATCTTGATGTCGATATTGTTTTTAATATTTGTGAAGGCAAACAGGGACGCAATCGGGAATCCCAGGTGCCGCTTCTTTTGGAAATGAGAGGAATTCCTTTTATTGGCGCTGACGCGCTGTCTTTGGGGATGACCTTAGATAAGGTTATAGCGAAGAAGATGTTTATTTCCGAGGGTATTCCCACGCCTCGGTTTTTTGTGGCGCGTGATCATGACGATCTAAAAGCATTGAATGACATCGGGTTTCCCCTTATTGTCAAGACTCGCCATGAAGGGTCTTCCAAGGGGATATCGTCGAATTCGCGGGTTACGGATTATGAAAGCCTAAAAAGACAGGTACATCTTATTCATACGCGTTACAGGCAGTCCGCTCTTGTGGAAGAGTTTATTCGGGGGACGGAATATACCGTTCCCGTCTTGGGAAATGATGAGCCGCAGGCGATGCCGGTGGTGCAGGTGAGTATCGGCGGGAACACGGAATTAGGGGATGACTTTTACACCTATGAAAGAGTTTCTGCCGGCGGCGTGCGTTATGTTTGTCCGGCGAAAATTTCTCCGGAATTGACAAAAAAGATGCAGGAATTGGCGGTGAGGGCGTATCAATGCGTTGAATGCCGTGATGTGGGCCGGGTCGATTTTCGCGTGGATGAAAAGGGAAATCCCTATGTCTTGGAAATAAATCCTTTACCGACGCTGGATCCTGATGAGTCCTTTAATATTTTCCCCAAAGTCATCGGATCTAACTATGATGAAATCCTCAACAAAATTGTCAATTTTGCTTTAGAGCGGTACGGGTTGATTGATAAGAAATATATGGAGCAGTCCACGGCGGAGTTGCCCCGATAGGTAAGAATTAACCATCACGTTATAAAAAAGGGAGAGGCATGAACCCCATAGAGGCTACAGACAATAAAGTCCAAAGTGACAAAAGCCCATCTTTGGTCACGGAAAAGGGTGTCAAATTAACCGCCAAAGAAAATCGTGTTATTAATTTTTTCAGTGATGCGACCCCTTTTGACTGGGAAGATTGGCGCTGGCAGTTGCGCAACCGTATCCGCACGAAAGAAGTCCTTTCTAAAATTATTAATTTGACGCCGGAAGAAGACTTTGGGATCAACGATTGCGAAAGAAAGTTGACGATGTCCATTCCCCCTTATTTTGCCAGTCTCATGAATCCCGATGATCCCACCTGCCCGATCCGGATGCAGTGCGTCCCAAGACGGTTTGAGCTGGAGACCTCCTCCGAGGAGATGGTGGACCCGTGCGGCGAAGAAAATCATTCGCCCGTCCACGGTCTGGTGCATCGTTATCCGGACCGTGTTTTGTTTCTGGTCAATGAAATGTGCGCCATGTATTGCCGTTACTGTACGCGTTCGCGCATGGTTGGCGACGGGAATCGAACGCTGAGTTTGGACACATATAATGCCGCCTTTGATTATATACGTTCTAATAAAAAAATCCGTGACGTACTGATTTCTGGCGGAGATCCTTTGACGTTAAGTGATCGCTTGTTAGAACATATCATCAAGACACTGAAATCGATCCCGCATATCGAGTTCGTGCGGATCGGAACCCGAGTGCCTGTGACCTTGCCTCAGCGTATTACGTTTGATTTGGTCAAGATGTTCAAACGATACGCGCCCATATGGATGAGTATTCACTTTAATCACCCCAAGGAGATCAGCAAGCGAGTCAAGTTTGCCTGTGATTTGTTGGCCGACAGCGGTATTCCCATGGGATCTCAGACGGTGTTGCTTAAAGGCGTTAATGATAAGCCGGCCATTATGAAGAAATTAATGCACGAGTTGCTTAAAATACGCGTCCGGCCGTATTATATTTATCAATGTGATCCTATCTTGGGTTCCAAACACTTCCGCACGCCTGTCTCGGTGGGGATTGATATTATGGAAAAATTACGCGGCCATACAACCGGATATGCCATTCCTACTTTAGTGATCGATGCGCCCGGTGGAGGCGGAAAGATTCCTATCGGCCCCAATTATGTCGTGTCCAGTGAAGGCGGCCGCCACGTGCTCCGCAATTATGCCGGAAAGCAATTTGTCTATCAGGATCCTGCCTGCTAGGCCAGCAAATTCCTATTCATATCTAATACAGAGCATTCATTATCCATTGTGAGCATTATTTTGCTGTTGGAAAATTTAATCATTTGAGATGGCGGTGTTTTAGGGGGAGTGTAACCCCAAAATGGTAATG
>DOGZ01000027.1 GCA_003528115.1 Candidatus Omnitrophota bacterium | reverse complement strand
GAGTAAAGAATTTTGACAGAACCAAGTAATATCAAAGGAGGAGAATATGGAGAATGAAGAAAAGAATGATCTCGTCTTCCAGCATCTCATTGATTTGCCCAACTATGATTGTGTGTTTTGTTCCACCCGCGATAGATCGACTGGAAAAACGCTTTTGTTTCTGATTTTTAATGATGAGAAACGCATTTATATTCGTAATGGGAGGCGGGAGGCCTGGGATGAACTTAAAGATAAGCGTGACTATTACCGCGTTCGTTTAGGATTGGATAATGCTATTGAAGAAAGAAAAATCCCTTGTTTTGAAGCCGGTTCGTTGTGGAGCGAAGACGCGTAGTCCTGTGCGCAGACACATGAGATGAATGGTATTCCCGTTGAATCGGAAGTCCAAAATATTATGATCCGTCAAGCCGTGGAACAATATCAGCAAGACAGTGAGGAAATGATGGCCCATCATGTGCCGGTTATGTTCAATGAAATCCTCGAGTATCTCAAGCCGTCGTCTGAGGCTGTTTTTGTTGATGGGACTCTTGGCCTGGGCGGACACGCGGAGGCGATACTCAGACTGATCGGGCCGGCAGGACGGCTTATCGGTATTGACCGGGATGAGCGGTCCTTGCGGCAAGCCCAAGAAAGATTAGCGCCATTCTCTCAGCAGTGCGCGTTTATTCATGATGATTTTCGCAATGTGGACACGGTCCTGCGCCGATTGGAGATTCCCAGTGTCGACGGCATTCTGTTGGATTTAGGCGTTTCGAGTTTTCAGTTAGATGATCCCCAGAGGGGTTTTAGTCTCCGTTTTGACGGGCCGTTAGATATGCGTTTAGATCAAGACAGTCCCATCTCCGCTTATGATCTGGTCAACTCGCTTTCAGAAAAAGAGCTTTCAGCGATCATTAAAGATTACGGACAGGAACGCTGGCATAGCCGCATCGCCCGTTATCTGGTGTCGGAACGCGTCAAACATCCGATTGAAACGACGCAGGAATTACGAGAGATTATTTTACGGGCCATTCCTTATAGAAACTATAAAGAAAAAATCCATCCGGCCACAAGGACGTTTCAGGCCTTCAGGATCGCGGTCAATAGAGAATTGGAGGCCCTGGAAGTGGCCTTGGATCGATGCGTCGCCTCTTTAAAACCAAACGGCCGTATTGCCGTGATAGCCTTTCATTCTTTGGAAGACAAAATCGTTAAAGAAAAATTTAGATCCATGGCGAGAGCCGGGCAGGTCAGGTTGCTTGTCAAGAAACCTCTCCGGCCGAGTGAACAAGAATCGACACAAAATCCACGGGCCAGAAGTGCCCGGTTGAGGATAGCGGAAAGGATTTAGATGAGACTGGGAAAGTTTTTAAAATTCATTGGAGCCTTTACCTTTTTGGCTTTGATTTATATCCATTTGCAAATGCAAATCATTGATCTGGCTTATCAGGGGAAATCCAGAGAAAAACAAATCGATAAACTTGTTGAACAAAAAGGAAATCTTACTTATTCTATCTTGATGCTCAAATCCGCGAGTCATTTAGGAAATGAGGTCCTCAAGGAAAAGTCCGGCATGGGGTTTGCCGCCCCTGAACAAGTTGTACGGATATTTACTTCCAAAGAGGCTCAATGGGAAAAAGTATCACGTAAAAATCCCCAACCTGTCAAGAATACCCAGCCTTTGCTGAGTCTTCTTTCTTTTGGGACACAGGCTGAAGCTAAACCGCGGGAGTAAGATGATTGCATTGCTGACTTTCACAAGAATAATGGAACACTCGAAGCATGGCCCTTGGTGGCATAGATCGCGTCATCCATCGATGATCCGGGTCGACATCGTTTTAATTCCCTAATATTGGATTACCTGCTGACTTCCGCAAAAGTCATGAAATACGGTGGTCGTCAGCCCCAACTTTTCTTGTCTTATGATTTAGAGGAGGTTGGGATGCCTCTGCTTCCCTTGAATATTTCTTATCAAATGGACATGGTTGAAATTTAGGTAACGCAGGACTCATTACGTAAAGTGCACATTAGAAGACACGTCCTCCGCTTGAGTTTTATATTTCTCTTTTTTATCGGCTGCCTTTTGGCCTTTTCTGTAAAACTCGTGTTGATTCAGGTTTTTAAATCCTCTCATTTGGCGGCCCTGGCTGAGAAACAGCATAATCACATCGTCGATATAGAGCCTGTCCGGGGGACCATCTATGATCGGAATTTAAGGCCGTTGGCTCTGAACGTCCCGGTGTATTCGCTTTTTGCTAATCCTAAAGCGATGTCGAAGGACGATAAGCTCAAGGCCATCAAACATCTTTCGGGGTTGTTAAACCTTGACGCGGGATTCCTCCAGGAACGATTGAATAAAAATAAGTATTTCATTTGGATTAAACGAAAGCTTTCGTTGGAAATGGTCGAGCAAATTAAAGACTTCCATATCAACGGGATGGGTTTCCGAGAAGAGAGCAGGCGCTATTATCCTAATGGGAATTTATCGGCCCATATTATCGGCTTCGCGGGAACAGATAATGAAGGGCTGGAGGGACTGGAATTATTTTTCGATAAGGATCTTAAAGGCAGGCCCGGTCGCGCGACCATTTTACGCGACGCCCGGCAGCGAGAGTTGCTGATGGAGGATGATTTTGCGCCACCCCAGAATGGTTTTCATCTTGTACTGACGATTGATGAGACGATCCAGTTCATCGCGGAGCGGGCATTGGAGAAGGCCTTTGAAAAGCATCATGCCGACGGAGCCACCATTATCCTCATGGATACAAGAACAGGGGAAATTCTCGCGTTAGCGAACAGGCCTACGTATAATCCCGGCGACGTTTTATCCAGCGCGATAGAAAACCGGACGAACAGGGCTATCAGTTATATCCTCGAACCCGGTTCTGTCTTTAAGATTGTGACGGCCACGGCGGCATTAGAAGAAGGGGTTTTTAACGAAGGGGATAAAATCTTTTGCGAGAATGGAGAATACCGGGTCGCCAATCATATCCTGCATGACCATCACCCGCACGGCACCTTGACTTTTCGGGAGGTTTTTGAGCTTTCCAGCAATATCGGCGTGACTAAAATCGCCCAGAAATTAGGCGCGGCCGTAATATATCAATACGCTCAAAAATTTCATTTCGGAGAGAAAACGGGAATTGATTTGTTGGGAGAGGTCGGCGGGATGCTCAAGCATCCTTCGGTTTGGTCCAAGACTTCCATAGGCGCCATTCCCATCGGCCAGGAAGTCACGACAACGCCGCTGCAGCTTGTCTGCGCGATGGCGGCGATCGCCAACAACGGCGTTTATATGCGGCCCTTTGTGGTAAAATACGTCAAAGATCATCACGATCAAATGATTAAAGCGTATTCACCTCAAATTGTCGACAGGGTTATGAGCGAAGCAACGGCTAAACGCGTTACGGAAATTCTCGCGGGAGTGGTGGAGACCGGGACGGGGAAATTGGCCAGGATCGACGGAATCAGAGTCGCGGGGAAGACAGGGACCGCTCAGAAAGTGGTTAACGGAACCTATTCCCATTCGCAGTTTTTCGCGACGTTTGTCGGATTCGCTCCGGCGGACAACCCGCGCGTCGCGGCCGTCATTGTGGTGGACGATCCTCATCCCGACCATTTCGGAGGGACGGTATCGGGGCCGGTATTTAAGGAAGTGGTTGAAAACACATTGAAATATCTTGAGGCCTCCGGGAGTGACTTGACGGAGGAAGCTTTTCTTTCGACCCGTTGATCCGCTTGAGGAGATTTATGAAATTAGTCGAATTAGTCGAAGGTCTCGGCCGGTTTGATCTGGATAAATCTGTTCGTGATTTAGAGATCAAAGCCGTCAGTTGCGATTCTCGCAAGGTCGTGGCGGACAGCCTTTTTGTGGCAACGCAAGGCGTGTATGCTCATGGGGAGGATTTTATCGAGGACGCCCAGGCCCGGGGGGCCCGCGTGATTGTGACCTCTGCCCCCAGAAGCGGTAAAGCAGGCGTTTGTTATCTTAGCGTCGCAGACGTTCATCAATTCCTGTGCGGTGTTGCCAGACGATTTTACGGAGACCCGTCCTCTCGTCTAAGAACCGTGGGGATTACCGGGACCAATGGGAAGACAACGATCACGTATCTCCTGGAATCGATTGTGCGCAGGATCGGCCAAACATGCGGGGTGATCGGAACCATTAATTATCTCGTGGGCGGAAATATTTTCCCTTCTCAAAACACGACCCCGGGACTGATCGATAATCAGCGGTTATTAGCCGAGATGGTCAAGGCCGGTTGCGCGTATTGTCTCATGGAAGTTTCCTCGCACGCCCTCGATCAGGGACGGGTGGATGGGATCGACTTTTCCTGCGGGGTATTCACGAATTTGACCAGCGATCATTTAGACTACCATAAAACCCGGGAAGAATATTTTGCCGCCAAGGCTTTGCTGTTCAGGAATTTGTCGCCGGGGGCCGCGGCTGTCATTAACGCCGATGACCCTTACGCGGAAGAATTGATCCAAAGCACCAAGGCCAGGGTGGTGACGTATGGGATACAAAAGAAGGCCGATGTCATGGCTAAAGACATCAGGGCCGATATTCAGGGGACTACGTTCACGCTTTTCCATCCCTCCGGCGAAATACAGATCAAGACAAAATTTATTGGACAGCATAATATTCAAAATATCATCGCGGCTTCGGCTGTGGCCATTCAAGAGAAAATTTCTTTTCAGAAAATTAAGGAAGGTATAGAGCAATTAACCTGCGTCCCCGGCCGTTTAGAAAAAGTCGAAGGCGTGGGGGATGTCCATGTCTTTATCGATTACGCGCATACGGAGGACGCGTTGCAAAACGTCCTGTCGACACTCAGAAATGTGAGCGGCGCGAGAATCACGGTGGTCTTCGGCTGCGGCGGTGATCGGGATAAAACCAAACGGCCCAAGATGGGGAAGGTGGCCTCGGACTTGGCGGATTTCGCGATTGTGACCAATGATAATCCCCGCTCGGAGGCCCCCGAAGAGATTGCCAAACAGATCGTGGCGGGTATCAAGAAAAAAAATTTTAAGGTGATTTTAAACCGGGAAGTGGCCATTTGGGAGGCCCTGCATCAGGCCCGTAAAAATGAAATCGTCCTCATCGCCGGAAAAGGGCATGAGAGTTATCAGATTTTTAAGGATAAAATCATGCCTTTCGATGAGAAGGCGATTGTTCGTCATTGTATGGAGAAACAACAGAAACATAGTAACGTTTAATAACAACAGATGAACGTGACATTCACCATAGAAGAAATCGTCAAGGCCGTCAAAGGGAGGCTTCTGCAGGGGGACAGGGCTGTTGTCATTCAAGGCGTGTCCATCAACTCCAAGACCATCCAGCCGGGAGAGCTTTTTATCGCCATCCAAGGAGAACGTTTAGACGGTCATTGTTTTATCGCCGAGGCTGTCGCGAACGGCGCTTCGGCCGTTATTCTTTCTAAAAGAAATTTCCTCAAAAAAGATATTCCGGTGGTGTGTGTCCGGGATACGACCAGGGCCTTGGGCGAGGTGGCGGCGTTGCATCGCGGCCGCTTTCAGATTCCGGTGATCGCCGTTACCGGCAGCACGGGAAAGACCACGACCAAAGAAATGATCGCCTTTATCCTTGAAGGAAAACATAATGTCCTGAAGAATGTGAAAACAGAAAACAACCAATTCGGCGTTCCCTTGACGATCCTTCGGCTTAATGCGTCGCACGATGTCGCGGTCCTGGAGCTCGGCACGAATCAACGCGGGGACATCGCCTGGCTGAGTTATATCGCGAAGCCCACCATAGCCGTATTCACCAACGTCGGGGCATCGCACCTTCAGGGGTTAAAATCTCCGGCGGGGGTATTCCGTGAAAAATTTCAGATGGTTAAGAATATGCCGATCGCCGGTCAGGTTATTTACAACGCGGACGATCGTTATTTGGAAGCTATTGCCAGGAAGGATCTTCTCCAGGAAAGAATCAGCTACGGGATCCTGCGCGCGGCCGACAATCAGGCCAGCGATATTCTCTTAAAGAACAATCGCTCCACGCGATTTAAATTTCAGAAAAAAGAGTTTTCTTTAAAAACACCCGCCGCGCATAATGTGTATAACGCTCTGGCGGCCCTGAGTTGCGGACGGCTGCTGGGCATGAGCAATCCTGTTCTTCAAAAACGGTTGGCGGGGTTTCCTTTTTGCGACGGACGTCAGCAAATCCAAAAGGCCGGACGCGTTTGGCTTATCGATGACACGTACAATGCCAATCCGGTCTCTTTCAGAAGCGCTCTCCGGACCCTGGATACGTTAAAAATTAAGGGGAGGAAAATTCTGATCTGCGCGGATATGCTGGAATTAGGCCCTCAGACGAAGGCCTTGCATGAATCGATCGGCCGGGCCGCGGCGGAGTCCGGTATCGGGCTGGTTTTTTCTATCGGAAATTACGCGAGACACATCACGCGGGTTTTAAAAAAGGCGCGGAGAGACGTCGAGACGTTTCATTGTCTGACCACGGAAGAACTCCATCAGCGGCTTAAAGACGTCTGTCAACCTGAGGATGCCATTCTGGTGAAAGGTTCCCGTTTGATGCGCATGGAACGAACGGTTCATTTTCTAAAGCAACAATTTGAAAAGGAGTGCAATTAACAGCTAATGTTTTACTATTTATCTCAACTGCGCGATGTCTTCTTTGGATTTAATATCTTCCGTTATATTACCTTTCGGGCCGGCATGGCCGCGGTAACGACATTTCTTTTTTGTATTATCTTGGGGCCGATTCTTATCCGGAAATTGAAGCAATTCAAAATCCAGGAAATCGCCAAGAGAGAAGACGCCCCGGACCTTGACAAATTTCAGCATTCGAAGGAAGGGACCCCGACGATGGGGGGGCTCATTATTATCGGGAGCATTCTATTTTCCGTATTCTTGTGGGCCGATCTTTCTAACCGGCATATTATTCTCACGTTGATCACGTGTTGTTGGCTGGCCGTGTTAGGCTGGATCGATGATTACTTTAAACTCACCAAGAAAGGCAAGCCGGGACAGCGGGGGCTTACCAAGCGGACCAAATTGATGTGGGAGATTATGCTGGGCTGTTTTATCGGTTCCTTTGTTTATTTTAATCCTGGGACATCAACCCAATTGGATTTCCCTTTTTTCAAGAACCTCGTCATGAATTTGGGTATTTTTTATATCCCGTTTGTGGCCCTGGTGGTTATCGGGACATCGAACGCCGTCAATCTCACGGATGGTCTCGATGGTTTAGCGATCGGCTGTGTTTTGATCGTCAGCTTGACGCTGGGGGTGTTGAGCTATGTCTCGGGACATGTGAATTTTGCCGAATATCTTTTTATTCCTTTTGTGCCGGGGGTGGGAGAATTAACCATATTTTGTTCCGCCATGGTCGGGGCCAGTCTGGGATTTTTATGGTTCAATTGTCATCCGGCCAGCATTTTTATGGGGGATGTGGGATCGCTCTCTTTAGGCGGAACGTTGGGGGTGATCGCGGTCTTGATCAAGAAGGAACTCCTCCTGGTTTTACTGGGAGGTGTCTTTGTGTTCGAGGCTGTCTCGGTTATTTTGCAAGTCATCTCCTTCAGGGCCTTTGGCAGGAGGATATTTAAAATGTCACCGTTTCATCATCATTTGCAGTTATCCGGCTGGAACGAGTCGAAGATCATCATCCGCTTCTGGATTTTAGCGATTATCCTGGCCCTGGTGACGTTAACGACGCTGAAGATACGGTAGGATTGAGTTCCATGATCAATATACAGAACAAGAAAATAACTGTGATTGGGGCGAGGCGGAGCGGTCAGGCCCTGGCCCGGCTGGTTTCCCGCCTTAACGGGGTCGTGAAGATTTCTGAGGCTGGCCCCGAGGACAAATTGACCGCGCAGGAAAGAGAATGGCTGGCTGTACATAAAATCCCTGTGGAGTTCCAGGGACACACCCGGGCTTTTATCGAGGACAGTGATTTTGTCGTCCTGAGTCCCGGCGTCCGTTTCGATGCCCTTCCCGTCCAATGGGCCAGGGCCAAAAGAATTCCCGTTCTGGGGGAGATTGAATTTGCTTTTCAGTTTTGCCGGGTCCCGGTCATCGCCGTGACCGGAAGCAATGGAAAGACAACCGTGGTGACCTTGATTTATGAGATCCTCAAAGCCGCCGGCTACAAGGCCTGTTTATGCGGGAATGTCGGTTATCCTTTTTCGGATTTTGTCCTGGCTTCAGAGCGGCTGGATTTTATTGTGCTGGAGGTGAGTTCCTTTCAAATGGAATCCATTCACGGTTCGGATAAACCGACGGGGTTGAGTGACTATGATCTTTTGGAGCGCGTTCAGGGATTCCGGCCCCACATCGCGGTGATTTTAAATTTTAGTCAGAATCATCTCGACAGACACAAAGATCTCGAAGAATATTTTCAGGCCAAGACGCGGATTCTCATGAATCAGGCGCCCGGAGATTTCGCGGTGTTGAATCATCAGGATGCGCGATTAAGGGAACTGTCTTCGCGCGTGAGGTCGGGGGTTGTTTATTTTGGTCAAGAAAATCCACGGACCCAAGGGCGGGGGCGTCGCGCGGGGGGGGCTTCAACATCGACGACAACCGCGGCCCTCAATCCGAACCACCTGGCCGTCCTGGAGGTCGCCAGGATTATCGGGATAGAGGAAGACCTTTGTCTTCAAGTTTTTCAAGGTTTCAAAGGGGTGGAACACCGGTGCGAGAAGGTCAGAAACGTAAAAGGCGTAGAGTTTATTAATGATTCGAAGTCGACGACAACCGAGGCGACACGCTGGGCGTTGAAGAACGTTGAGCAACCCGTCATCCTGATATGCGGGGGAAGAGACAAGAATGTGGATTTTTCGGTGTTGTCGGGTTTGGTGGGACAGAAGGTGAAAAAGATGATTGTGATCGGCGAGGCCAGGGCGAAGTTGAGAAAGACGTTCGCCGGTATTGTTGATCTCGAAGAGTGCGAGGGATTAGAACAGGCGGTAGGTCGGGCCCAAGAAAGCGCGGTGGGCGGCGACTGCGTTCTCTTAAGCCCCATGTGCGCCAGTTTTGATATGTTTGCCAATTTTGAAGATAGAGGGAAAAGATTTAAGGACATCGTCGCCCATTTGTCCTGAGCGTTGCTGTCTGTCAGGCCCCTTGGGGCCGGCGTGCCTTCAAACAGGTTTGTTCAAAAGAATTTATGCGTGAAATCCGAATATCCCTAGCGGTCATTGTGATCCTGCTCATGAGCCTTGGGATTGTTATGATTTATAGCTCCAGCGGGGTTTACGCTCTTCATGAGCTGGGGGATAAAACGCATTTCTTATTCCGACATCTATTGTTTTTGTGTATCGGTTTTTTTTTGACATGGGCGGTCATGGCGATGGACTACCGGGATTTGCGCAAGATCGCCAAGCCGCTTCTTTTCCTTTCATTTATCCTGCTTGTCCTGGTCCTCATCCCGCATGTCGGCAAAGCCAGTTATGGTGCCCGACGCTGGTTTAAGATAGGCCCGATTAATTTTCAGCCGTCGGAATTCGCTAAAATGGCCATGCTGATTTATGCCGCGGATTTTCTGACACGCAAGCACAGTAAAATAGCGCATTTTAAAGAAGGCTTTTTGCCGCTGATTATGGTCATGGGCGCGATGTGTCTTCTGATTGTCAAACAGCCGGATCTGGGGAATTCTGTTCTTATCGCCAGTATCGTCATGATTATGCTGTTTGTGGCGGGGGCGAGGCTGAGACATGTGGGGTCGTTGTGCCTCTTGGCTGTCCCGGCTCTGTGGTTTCTGGTGGCCAGCGCCCCGTACCGGATGCGACGGATCGTCGCTTTTTTGGATCCCTGGCAGGACAGTCAGGGAGTGGGTTTTCAATTAACCCAGTCGCAGATCGCTTTAGGAAATGGCGGAATTTTCGGGGTGGGGTTAGGACAAAGCGTTCAAAAACTTTTTTATCTGCCGGCGGCGCACACCGATTTTATCCTTTCGATTATTGGAGAGGAACTGGGGTTGATGGGGACATTGGCCGTAGTCATTTTATTTATTGCCTTTATCTGGCAGGGGGCGCGGATTGCTAAACGCGCGACAGATCCGTTTGGGTATTTTCTTTGCATCGGGATTGTTTCCATGCTGGGACTCCAAGCCGTGGTGAATATCGGGGTGAGTATCGGCGCCTTTCCGACGAAAGGATTACCGCTTCCTTTCGTCAGCTACGGAGGGTCAGCGCTGATATTTAATATGATGGCCGTTGGTTTGATGCTGAATATATCCAGGAGGGAAGAGGAGTAAGGCCTACAGGATTTTCGCGTTTGGCGATCTGTGTTGTTGCCTCCCGGCGTAAGGCCTTAGTTTTTGACGGCGCGGTCAGCGCTTCCATTATTATTTTTATGAAAATTATAATAGCCACAGGGGGAACGGGGGGGCATTTGTTCCCGTCATTAAAAGTCGCCGATGAGTTGAGAAAAATGGGACACGAAATTTATTTTCTCGGTTCGTTCGGAATAGGCGTCGAGAAAATGCGGCAGAGCGGGTTCCCTTTTGAAAATCTTCATGCCCGTGGAATTCAATTTTCTCATATCGGAAATGGGATCAGGGCGGTCTTATCCATTCTCAGGGCTTGCGCGCGGTCATTTTGTTTTTTGAGACGATGGCGGCCTGATCTTGTGGTGGGCTTTGGGGGGTATGGGGCATTTCCGGTTGTTTGGGCCGCTGTGATATTGCGGTGCCCAACGATGATCCATGAGCAGAATGTCGTGCCCGGACGCGCGAATGCCCTGCTGGCCTGTTTTGTGAATAAAGTGGCGGTCAGCTTTAAGGAGAGTTTTCCTTATGTTCGAGGAGATAAAATGGTGTTAACGGGTTGTCCATGTCACGTGACAAAAAAAGAGGAGGATAGAGCGGAGGTTCTTAAGGCGTTTCGATTAAAGGAGGATCGCCCGACTCTTTTGGTTTTTGGGGGGAGTCAGGGAAGCCAGCGCGTTAACCGGGAGGTTGTCCAAGCCGTAGGATTGCTGAAAAAAGAATTGGATTTCCAAGTGATTCACGCCACGGGGAAAAATGATTATGCCCGGATGGAACAAGCCTATAAAGAGTTAGGAATTACGGTTGCCTTATTCGAATTTTTAGATAAGATTGACTTGGCTTACAGTGTCGCGGATGTGGTGATCTCGCGGGCTGGGGCGGTGACCGTCAGTGAGATTGCCTTGTTCCAGCGTCCCGCCATTTTGATTCCCTATCCTTACGCCGGCGGGCATCAAATAGAAAATGCCAGGGTCTTGTCGGCCGCCGGGGTGGCCGACGTGATTGAAGAAAAAGACCTTTCGCCGGAACGATTGAAGAATTCTATTGTGAAGTGGCTCAAGAGTCGGGGAGATTTAGCGCGGATTCAGCAGCGGCTTGGGGATATTTCCATCCCTGATGCGGCTGAACGTTTGGCCAGGGAGGCGGTCCTTTTAGCGTCATGAAGATGAGAACTTTAATTTTAGGGTTAGCGATTTTATTGAACAGCGCTTCTTTCACGCACGGGAAAGAGGAGTGGAAAGAGTATAAGCGGCAGCATTTTATTGTTTACTATAAAGCGGCTCCCCAGGACTTTGTGCAGAGTGTGGAACAAGCGGCGGAAGAGTATTATAGCGAGATTACGACAAACCTCGGTTTTACGCGGTATAAAAGTTGGAGCTGGGATGAACGGGCCAGGATTTATATTTACGATAATAGCGATGATTACGTCAACGCGGGCCAGCAGGCCGGATGGTCGCACGGGGCGGCCTCGCCGACAGATAAGGTGATCCGAACGTTCCCGATGGCGCATGGTTTTTTTGATTCGATCCTTCCCCATGAATTGGGACATATTATTTTCAGGGAATTTATAGGGTTCAACACGGTGATTCCTCTTTGGTTTGAAGAGGGCATCGCGATGTATCAGGAGAAGGCCAAACGCTGGGGCGCGCATCAGGCGGTGAAGGAAGCGATGAAGGAAAAAAAGTTTATGCCCCTCAATGATCTGACGCATGTGCGTTTGGACAGCCGCACCCATACCGATTTGGTGAATCTTTTTTACGCTGAGTCGGCGAGCATTGTGTATTTTCTGATGACGGAGTTCGGCCAGTACAGGTTTGTCCGTTTTTGTGAACGATTGAAAAAAGGATATGGCTTTGAGTCCGCTCTGGCGTACGTGTATGTCCGGTTTAAAACCATAGAAAGTTTGAATAAAGAGTGGGAGAGGTATTTGGAGAAATGAAAAGACATTACCATTTTGTGGGGATCGGCGGTATCGGCATGGGGGCCCTGGCCTCTTTGCTCTTGGCCAAGGGGAAAATCGTCAGCGGATCGGATTTGAAAGAGAATCAGGTCACGGAAAAATTAAAAGCGCAAGGCGCCCGGATATTTGTCGGCCATGACGCGCGTCATATGGAAGGGGCGGATGTTGTCATCTATACCTCGGCCGTCCAGGAACATAATCCGGAATTGGCCGCGGCCAAGGCCAGACATGTTCCCGTTCTCCAAAGGGCTGTGCTGTTGGCCGAGTTAATGAAATCGCATACGGGGATCACGGTGGCCGGCGCCCATGGCAAAACCACGACGACCTCCATGATTGCCGGCCTGCTGATGAAGGCGGGTCTCAATCCAACGGTCGCGATCGGAGGGATCGTCAATGGGTCTGCGTGTCATGCCCAATTAGGCGGGGGGGAATATTTTGTGGCGGAGGTTGACGAAAGCGACGGCTCGTTTTTGCATTTTGCCCCGAAGGTTTCAGTGATCACCAATATTGATTATGAACATCTCGATTACTATCACAACTGGGAAAATATATTGAGCGCTTATCGGGCGTTTATCCACAAAACCACCCCGGATGGTTTGGTGTTGGTCCGTGGGGATGATGAACGGTTGATGCGTCTCGTGGAAGAAAGCGGACGTTCTTTTAAAACCTTCGGGTTTTTGCCGCGGCATAATATCACGGCCAGAAATATTCAATTTGATCATTTTCATTCGCGGTTTGAATGCGTGATTGATGGGAAAAGCCGGGGAGAAGTTCAGTTGGTGATTCCGGGCCGGCACAACGTCGCGAATGCCCTGGCTTGTATCGGGACGGGGCTTACCCTTTCGATTGATTTCGACGTCATCCGTGAGAGCTTAAAAGAGTTTCAGGGGGTGCAGCGCCGGTTCCAGGTGAAAGGGAAGATAGACAACATCTGGGTTATCCACGATTACGCCCATCACCCGACGGAGATTGAGGCGACGCTCCAGACGGCTCAAGTGGTGAAACGCTCCGGACCAGGGATGGAAGGGGAAAGACGACTGATCGCGGTTTTCCAGCCGCACCGCTACTCCCGTTTGCAGGCCTTGATGGATGAGTTCGCGCGGAGTCTGACAACGGCGGATTATTTAATTGTGACCGATGTCTATGCCGCCAGTGAAAAGCCCATCGAAGGGATCAGCGCAGAGACGTTGTGCGACAAGATTCGAGAAAAAACCGAAAAGCCCGTATTTTACGTGAAGAAGGAGAACGTCGTTGATGATTTGCTTTCCGCGGTTCATCCCGGCGATTTTGTGATGACATTGGGCGCGGGCGACATTTCTTCGATGACAGATCATTTTGTCTCGGCCTTGAAAGAATCCGTCGAGAAGAAATCAAAGGTCAAGCTGGAGGGGATTAAGGTATGAAAGAAAACAAGGCCCGATGGGGACGTATCGGAGTATTGATGGGCGGGTATTCTTCGGAGCGTCCGATTTCTCTTAAGTCCGGAAACGCGGTTTTTTCCGCCCTGCGCGCGGAAGGGTGTGAGGTGGTGGCGTTAGACATTCTCGATAGAGAAGAAGAAAAGATTACCCGGACCATCGTGGATGCCCGGATTGACGTGGCCTTTATTGCCTTGCATGGACACCTGGGAGAAGACGGGACGATTCAATCGATTCTCGAGAAAATCGGCGTCCCGTATACCGGTTCAGGACCTCAGGCCAACCGTCTGGCCATCAATAAGGTGTCGACACAAAATTTGTTCAAACAAAATGCTATTGCCACCCCGCGTCATGTGGCGCTCTCGGGAACCGACGAAGTCCGGGGAAAAAATATTTGGAAAGAATTGCAGTCTTTGCCCGTCGTTGTTAAACCGGCGACCGAAGGTTCCAGTATCGGGGTCCAGCTTGTCATCCGTCAGGAAGAAATCGGGCCGGCCGTGGAGGCCGCCCGGAAGTATTCCGATCAAGTCTTGATTGAAAGCTACATCCAGGGACGAGAAATGACGGTGGGGATCCTGGATCAGAGGGCTTTACCGGTGATTGAAATACGTCCGAGAAACGGTTTCTTTGACTTCTCGGCGAAATATCAGGCGGGCATGACGGAGTATATTGTCCCTGCCGAAATCCCTGAGGCGACGGCCGGCGTGTTGCAAAAGACAGCCCTTCAAGCGTTCAGGCTCCTGGGCTGTTCGGATATGGCGCGCGTGGATTTTATTCTAACGGAGGATTTGACCCCTTATGTCTTGGAGGTCAACACCATCCCTGGTTTTACCGCCACCAGTTTGCTGCCCAAGGCGGCTAAGCAGATAGGATTAAGTTTTAGTGAACTGTGTTTTCAATTAATAGAATTGGCTTATGAAAAAAAGAAAAAACCCGCAGACCCTATCCTCTGCCGTCGTTAAATTTTTTGTTCTCGGGCTGGCCTCTTTCTTTTTCGGCCTGATCCTATGGAAAGGGATTATCCATGCGGTCGTGGATTCGTCCTACTTTCGAATCAAGACCGTCGTGATCGATCCTTCCTTGCAGTTTATTCATGTCTGGGATATGGAGAAACTGGAGGGGAGAAACATTTTCTCCGTGGATTTAAAAGACGTCCAGCAGCGATTAAATGCCAAGTATCCCCAGGTTTCGGATCTTAAAGTCCTTAGAAAATTTCCTGATCAAATTTATGTGGAGGCCAAACAACGTTTGCCTTTCGCGCAGATTAATCTGCAAAACAAGACGATCACGTTGGATGAAAAAGGGGTCATTTTATCTACGGCCAGTAAACAGTTGGAACAGCTTCCCCTGATTTCCGGCGTTAAATCCGGCCCTTTGAAAATCACGCTGGGATACATGCTCGGCGGTCAGGATGTGCAAACAGCGCTCAAGATTATCAAGGCCTTTCAGGCCGACACATCCCTTTCCCCGCGGCACCTGTCAAGGATTCAGGTAGAGAATTTATCGGAGATCAACGTGTTCTTAGACGATAACCTTGCCATTATTGTGGATCGGAACGCCATTGCTCCGAAGTTGGAAGTCTTGAGTCTTGTTCTGGCCCAGTCGCAACTGGATGTGAAGACCGTGAACTACATTGATCTTCGATTTAAAGAACCGATTATTGGAAAAAAGCCGGAAGAAAGCGCGAAGGTCAAGGGGAAGAAGCCAAAGGGGAAGAATTACTGACTTCCACAAAAGTAATGTAACTCTATGGTAGTCAGCCCCAACTTTCCTCTAATAATTATTTGGAGGATGTTGGGATGTCCCTGCTCCGTCTGAATATTTGTTAAGGAAAGCAGGGATATCTCGACCTACGTTCCCTGAAGGATACGGTGTCGTAAAGTATACGTAGGTCAATAAAGATCGAAGAGGGAGGATATGTTTAAGAAACTCATGGGAGAAAAAATATATTGCGGACTGGATATCGGATCACAGAGAGTGAAAGCGGGAGTCCTCAAGGTCAAGGATGTCAAGGAGGTCGAACTCCTGGGTGTTTATGAGAATAAAGTTCATGGGTATCGGGACGGCGCGGTTATTGATCTGGGTGAACTTTCTGAGTGCGTTCATGCCGCCTTGACGGGACTTTCCCAAACGGTAGGGGTTAAAATTAAAGATGTTCAGGTGGGCGTCAGCGGTGATCTTGTGGAAACCCGTCGCACAGAGGCGTTAATCCCCTTAACAGATAAAGGCGGCAAGGTCATCGACCGCCGTGACATCAAACAGGTCAATACGCAGGTTCGTCTCCTGGCTGTCAGAATGGAAGAGGATGTCCTCCATGATTTTCCGCAAAGTTATCAGGTCGATGATGTCCTGGGGGTTGTTAATCCCGTGGGGCTTTTGGGGAGAAAACTCGGAGTTCAGTCTTTGATGATTGTGGCGCCGACGATCCGGCTTAATAATCTGAGGAAAGCCGTGCATCAAGCGGGGTTCGATGTGGCCCGTCTTTCGTTCAGCAGTTATGGATCGTCGGAAGTGTCCCTGGAGGACAAGGACCGCCAGGAAGGATGTGTCTTGATTGATAGCGGCGCTAAACTCACCAATTATTTAATTTTTAAGGATAAGATCTGTCGGGCCATTGGGAAAATCAATATTGGAGGAGATCATTTGACCCGCAGCATCGCCGACCGGTTTAATCTGTCTTTTGATCTGGCCGAAGACATCAAGAAATCTCACGCGGGCGCGTTAGGTTTGGAGCCTCATCCTCAGGAGGAGGTCTTGGTCAAGAGAGAAAACAGTTACGCGCCGATCAAGAAAGAGGCCATTTGCCAAGCGATGGAATCGGATATCGTAAGCTTTGTTGATAAGATTTCATCGGCCATCAAAGAGAGCGGCCTGGGCGGACAAATCCGTCGCGGAATTATTGTGACGGGCGGCGGGTCCCTCCTGACGGGTCTCATGGAACGCGTTGAGCAGGGAACGGGATTTCCTGTCCGTTTAGCTAAACTGAATTTAACGTCCCAGAAAGATTTGGGCAATGCCGCCTTGTTTTCATCGGTCGTAGGATTGGCGAACAACGGCTTTAAAGAGAGTTTTACTTTTTCCGTTACCTCCCAAAGTCAGGCGAACTGGTTTAAATATATGACGAGCAATGCCAGGGAATTGTATCAGGAGTATTTTTGAGCGGGGAAGGATTTATGGGTCCTCGGAGACCCCGCCGTTTGCCGTGGGGCGTGTCGAAGGCCTCATTTATACTTTTGCCGCAGTTTGTTGATGTTGTAACTGATGTCTTTTAAAAGGACACGGAGTCTTTGGATACCGTTAAAGATGTAAAGGATCCAGAAGGAATTCAGCAATAGGAGAAGGACAATAATCGTTGTGTTGACGGATTGAGTGACCAGGAGGCGTTCAAGGATGTTGGATGGATTGGCTTGGAAGGTGGCATCGATCACCTTGAACATATTGACAAACCAGAAAAGAAAGATAATCAAAAGTACCGCCTGAAAGAACATGAAATAGAAATGCCGCATAATCCATTTGGCGGTGAGATTATCCCAATATCTTATTTTATCCATGAAATTATGGAAGGTCATATTATTCTCCTTGAGAACAATTCTATCGGATTATTGAGGGACGGCAATATTTATTATGAGATTTTATCCATAAAACACACGGGGAATTATGGCGCATAAAATATTAGTGGTCGAAGATGAAAAAATTAATATCTCTTTACTCAGGTTTGCCCTCCGGGAACAGGAGTATGACGTGGCGGTGGCCTCTAACGGTGAAGAGGGTCTTGAAAAGGTTAAAGACGCGAAGCCGGATTTAATTATTCTGGACATTGTCATGCCGGGAATGGATGGGTACGAGTTTATGGAGGAACTTCATAAAATTCAGGGAGGCAGGGACATCCCTGTTATTGTGGTGACCGGTAACGAGACGATGGAAGATGTTTTCCACTTGGAAGGCGTGAAGGGGTATTTTATAAAGCCCGTTTCATTGACGGATTTGGTTGTCAAAATCAAAGAATGTTTAGGCCGGAATCCAGGATCACATTGACATGGCACGACTCCTTATTTTATGGATTGTTTTGGTCGTTGGGATTCTCATCGTACTCAATGCCCGCCGTATTCTGTCTTTTCAAAGAGGAGGGAGAAAAGGAATTCCTTCGGAGAATGGAAGAATGACGCTCTTTGATGTCCGATCTCTCATTCAAAAAGGGGACAGGGAACGGGCCATCCAGATCTACGGGAAATTGTTTCAAACCAACCGCTGTGAAGCTCAAAAAGCCGTCGAGGAAATTGAAAAAAGTATTCAAGGCCATAACCGCAATTCTTAATCTTCACTCCTGTCCTGACGTTCACGAGAGTCAGAGGGATGTCGCGTCCATTCGGCGTCGCAGCTGGTGTGTTGAGGAACGCGCGAAATGGAATCCATAGCCTAAGTTGAAAATGCGCGAGACATGTACGTATGATGTCCTCATTATCGGTGCCGGAGCGGCGGGGCTGATGTGCGCGATCATCGCCGCAAAAAGAGGACGAAAGGTCCTTGTTCTGGAGCGCGCGGACCGTATCGCCCGAAAAGTCCGTGTTGCCGGCGGCGGCAAGTGCAATTTCACCAATCTCCATGTCTCCCCCGAGCGTTTTATCAGTGCCAACCTTAAGTTCGTCCATTCCGCCCTTGCGCGTTTCCCGCCGAATGAAATCTGTGCTTTTTTAAAGAAGCATCACGTTTCTTATCTCGAAAAAAAAGATGGTCAGCTTTTTTGCTGTCACAGCGCCCTGGATCTTGTCCATGCCTTGGAGGAGGAATGCGCGTCAGCCGGTGTTGTTATTCAAACGGACATCCCCATTGAGGATGTTCATCAAAATCCAAGCGGTCCTGGATTTGTTGTGCGCGCGAAAGAAGGCCATAGGGAGTGCCTAAGTCTTGTGGTGGCGAGCGGCGGGTTGTCTTTCCCTGCATTGGGGGCAACGGATTACGGCTACCGGCTGGCGGAACGGTTCGGCCTTAAGGTGACACCCCGTCGTCCAGGACTTGTACCGCTCCTGTTTCAGCCTCATGAGAGAGAAATTTTTAGCGGGTTAAGCGGGGTTTCATTCGTCGGAGAAGTGCGTTGCGGAGATGTCTCTTTCAGTGAAAGTATCCTTTTCACGCATAAAGGATTGAGCGGGCCCGCGATTTTGCAGATTTCTTCCTACTGGCGTGACGGACAGACGGTTGTGATCGATTTTCTTCCCGGGATTGATTTCAGAGCAGTGATGCGTAAGAACGGTTCCAGGCGCGTGGAGATGAAAACTTTTCTTGGCGGATATCTTCCCGGACGACTGGCGCAGGTTTTATCGTTCCATGGTTTTGTGAATAAACCTTTGTGCCAATATTCAGAGAAGGAAATAAACGCAATCGTGCAGAGATTAAAGGCCTTCACCTTTGTCCCGGCCGGCACGGAGGGTTATCGCAAGGCCGAGGTCACGCTGGGAGGCGTGGATACCGCGGAATTGTCTTCCAGAACGATGGAATCCGTTAAGGTCCCGGGTCTCTATTTTGTCGGCGAGGTGGTGGATGTCACCGGTCAACTGGGAGGATTCAATCTGCACTGGGCCTGGGCGTCTGGCCACGCGGCGGGGCTTAAGGTATGATTTTTCCTAGTATTGAATAGGACAGAGCCTCGTTTTGATCGTTGTTTTCTTCAATTCCCCCTCCGGAGGTGGAATTCATTTGTCAGAAAATGTCGCGTCTTGTACGGGCGCGTGGATGGAACCTTAACAAATATGAATGGAAATGCGCCGGAGTTTTTAATAAAATGTTTGCCGATGAGAGATTATCGAAAAGATTTCGCCTCCTTTGAAGGAAATATTTGGTTGAATGCCGCCGGCGAGGGGCCGTTGCCTTTAGTCGCGGCTGAGGCGCTTAAAGACGCTGTCCGCTTCAAATGTCAGCCTGCCCTGGCCGATCGTTCCAGGTTTTCTTCTGTTCCCGCCGATTTAAAGAGAAGTCTCGGGAGGTTGATCGGTGTTCATGACAAGGATGTGATTTTAGGCAATAGCGCCAGCTATGGCCTGCACCTCCTGGCCAATGGGATTCCGTGGCAGGTGAGGGACGAGATTCTTGTCATGCAGAATGATTTCCCGACGAATATTCTCCCCTGGCTCGGGTTGGAACAAAAGGGCGTTAAGGTCATTCAGATTCCTCCTCAAGAAAAAGTCCTGAGTCCTCAGGAGGTTGGGAAGACTATCACGCCCTTGACGAGGTTATTGTGCGTTTCTCATGTCCACTCGTTCACGGGGATCACGCTGGAAATCGAGAAGATGGCGGAGATCTGCCGGAAGAAGAAGATTATTTTCGTCGTGAATATTTCTCAATCGGTCGGCGCGATGCCGGTCAATGTTGCCGCGCTTGGGGCGGATGCTATTGTGGCGGCGGGCTACAAATGGCTTTGCGGTCCTTATGGAACAGGTTTTTGCTGGATGAAACCGGAGCTGAGGGAGCGGCTCCAATTAAATCAGGCTTATTGGATAGCGTTTCTCTCTCAGGAGGAATTAAAAAACGAAGGGCCGCTCTGTTGGAAAGAAGTGACATCCGCCAGAAAGTTTGATGTCTTCGCGACAGCGAATTATTTTAACTTCGTTCCGTTCAAGACGTGTGTCGATTATTGGTTGGACATCGGTTTAGGAACCGTCCGTACGCACAATCAAAAATTGGTGGATAAGCTGATCGAAGGATTGGATCCGGATCAATATGTTTTGATAAGTCCGCGGGAAGGACGGTTGCGATCTGATCTCGTTGTGATCTCTCATCGGGAGAAATCTCGGAACAATGATATTTTTCAGCAACTGAGCCGTCAGGGGATTACCACGGCGCTTTGGAAAGGAAACCTGCGCGTTTCTCCGCATCTTTATAATACCGGGGAAGAGATCGACGTTTTGCTGGAGAGTTTGCGGAAGGCGCAATAGAGGTCAAGGCGTATGAACCGATATAATTTTATCAGCTTTTTAGGCATTATCATTCTGATCGCGTTAGCTTTCTTATTCTCGACAAATCGCCGGAAGGTCAACTGGCATGTCGTGGTGTGGGGATTGGGGCTGCAGGTGGTCTTTGCCTGGTTTCTGTTTGTGTTTCCGGCGGGTGTGCGATTTTTCCTGTGGATTAATGACGCGGTCGTTTCGGTGATGGATTCGGCCCTGGCCGGGGCGAGGGTTGTTTTTGGCCCCTTGGCCTTGCCGCCGGGAATGACCGCGGAAACCGGAGAAAGGTCGGTGGGCTTTATCCTGGCTTTCCAGGCGTTTCCCTCGATCATCTTTTTCTCCGCGTTAATGTCTATTTTATATTATTACAATATTATGACGCGTTTGATCAAGGCCTTCGCGCATGTATTCACGAAGTTGATGAGGGTCTCCGGGGCCGAGTCTCTGTGCGCGGCCAGCAATATTTTTGTCGGTGTTGAGTCCGCCCTGACGATCAAGCCGTTTCTTAAAGATATGACCAGGTCTGAGTTGTGCGTCGTGCTGACGACGGGTATGGCGACGGTCTCCTCAAACGTTTTGGCCGTGTATGTCTTTAGCCTGCAGCAGACGTTTCCTCATATTGCCGGGCATTTGATATCGGCGTCTTTTTTGTCGGCGCCGGCCGCGCTCCTGATGTCCAAAATCCTTCTTCCTGAGACGGAGTCCCCCAAGACTTTGGGAGAGCATGTGGAGCCGCATGTGGAGCGCGAAAACAATCTGTTTGAGGCCGTTATCAATGGCGCTAATACGGGCGTGCGTTTAATTGTCGGGATCGTGGCCTTGCTGATCGCTGTCCTGGGTCTGGTGGCTTTGCTGGATCAGGGTGTCGGCTTTTTGGGGAAGTATGTCAACGCCCTCTTTCATCTGAACTTCGATTGGTCGCTCAAGGGGATCTTAGGCGTTCTTTTTTATCCCCTGACGGTTATTTTGGGTATCCCGCCGGGAGATGCGGTTATTTTGTCTAAAATCATCGGAGAGAGGATGGTCGTTACCGAAGTCACAGCGTATCAAGACCTGGCCACAGCCGTTGCCCAAGGAAGGATCACGGATATGCGCGCGGCGGTTATTACGACCTACGCGCTTTGCGGATTTGCCCATGTGGCGTCCATGGCCATTTTTATCGGCGGGGTTTCAGCCATTGTGCCGGAGAAGACGCGCGTCTTGGCCCAAATAGGTTTTCGGGCCCTTATCGCGGCGACCCTGGCCTGTCTTCTGACAGCCTGCCTCGCGGGGGTGTTTTTTGTTCAAGGCTCGGTACTCTTGGGAAAATAATATCACGGCGTTTCTGAATTCAGTGACTTGCGCGGACGTCGATCAATCGGCCAAAACAGGGAAAGTCATATATGCGCAATTATAAAAAACAAAAAGATCATACGAAACTCATTTGCAGTGTGGGAGAGTTGGCCTGTCTTTTTACGGATTCCACCAGCCTTGAGAATTTTTTGCAGAGGACGGTGGAATTGATCGCTGAACACATGCGTTCCGAGGTGTGTTCTATTTATTTATATTATGACGACACACAGGAACTGGTATTAAAGGCGAATAAGGGTTTAAATCCGGATAGTATCGGAAACATTAAGTTGAAATCCGGGGAAGGGTTAACGGGGTTAGCCTTTAAAGAACAGCGCCCTATTTGTGAACGCTGTGCCAGCCAAAACATCAATTTCCGTTATTTCCCCGGGTTGGGGGAGGAGAAATTTGAATCGTTTTTGGCTGTCCCTATTTTGCGCGGGGCTACCAGAATCGGGGTGCTGGTGGCGCAGAACTCGATGAAAAATTATTTTGTCGAGGAAGATATTAAAATCCTGCGCGCGATTTCCACGCAGTTGGCCAATACGATCGAGATGACGAGGGTGATCTTGTCCATCGAGGAAAAACATCAATTCGGACAAGAGACGGCCGCTGTTAAGGATCTGAAGTTCATCAAAGGTAAAGTCGGTTCCGCGGGACTTGCCTTTGCCGAGGCCGTTGTGCTCAGGCATGAATCGGGATTACAACTGTATAAACAGACGATGCCTTCTCAAGGGCATACGAGGGAGGACTTTCACAGGGCGGTTCAATTAACGGAAAGGCAGCTCGAAGGATTCCAGCGGCAAATTGAGGAAAAGCTTTCCGATGTGGCCTCGCTGATATTTACCGCGCAAATCCTGATGCTCAAAGATAAAAGTTTTATTGATTCCATGGAGATATTAATCCAAGGAGGTATGAGCCCTTCCACGGCTATTATCCATGTCGTTGAAATCTATATGAAGAAGTTCGCGGACATCCCCGACGCCTATTTGAGGGAAAAGAGCCATGATGTCCAGGATATCGGGATCAGGCTGATTGAAAATTTGTTTGGGGATCATCAAAAGACCGAGACGTGTCAGGAGAAAATTGTGATCGCGCGGGAGTTATTCCCTTCAGAGATTTTGAAACTCTCTTCTCAGAATGTTAAAGGCATTATCCTTTTAAGCGGCGGCGTGAGTTCGCATCTTTCCATCTTAGCGCAGTCTCTCCAAATCCCTTTGATGATTATTTCAGAATCTCAACTGCTTTCTTTGCCGCGCAAGACGAAAATCCTGATGGATGCCGAACAGGGAAATGTCTATGTGAACCCGTCGCAAGAGATCATCAGCCGATTTGAAGAGAAGGAGCGGGCCCGGAGGATCATCAAGAAACAGCATCGGCGCGTTTCTCAAGTGACGAAAACACGGGATGGGACAGTCATCCGGTTGATGGCGAATATCAATCTATTGGGAGATCTGAAAAACGCCTTGGCTTCTAAGGCGGCAGGGATCGGGTTGTACCGCACGGAATTTCCTTTTATTGTGCGCAGCGATTTCCCCAGTGAAGAAGAGCAGGTCGTTATTTACAAGAAAGTTGTCGAAGCCATGCCCAAGGCCGAGATCACGTTCCGGACGCTTGACATCGGCGGGGATAAAGTCCTTTCTTATTTCCCGGATCATCTGAAAGAGGAAAATCCATTCTTGGGGATGCGGTCGATCCGTTTTTCTTTGCGACACATGGATATTTTCTCCCAGCAGATCAGGGCTATATTGAGGGCGGGCGCCGGCGCAAATATCCGGATCATGTTCCCCATGATCTCTTCGTTAGATGAATATCTCAAAGCCCGGGAGGTCGTGTTTTCTTGCGTGGAAGCCCTTAAAAAAGAAAAAGTTTGTTGTCACGAGAGACCCCAGATAGGCGTTATGCTCGAACTCCCGGCCGTTTTAGAGGTGATTGAAGATCTGGCCCGTGAGGCGGATTTCTTTAGCGTTGGGACTAATGATTTTGTTCAGTATATGCTGGCCGTGGACAGGACGAATGAAAAAGTGGCTGATCTTTATTTACCGCATCATCCGTCTGTATTAAGGGCCTTGAAAAAGATTATCGACGCGGCCGGGAAATTCCGCAAAGACGTATCTATTTGCGGGGATATGGTCCATGAGGAGAAATATTTAAAATGCCTCCTGGGGATGGGGCTCAGGACGTTAAGTTTAAATCCGACGTATATATTGAAAATTCAAGCGGCCATCAAGAAAATCGACATCCCAGAAGCGAAAAAACTGACGAAAAACATTCTGACGAAAAGCCGGTTGAGTGAAATAACTCTTTTGATTGACGGGGATTAAGGAACAGGTCGCCTCGCGGAATTTCTCCCGAGCCTTCCCCGGGACTCCCCGGTTGCGCCGCGCGTTTCATCTACTGACTTCCACAATAGTAATGAAACATTAGGGTAGTCAGTATCTCGACCTCCGTTCGCTCGATGGTTCAATTCTATTACTTGTGCGGAGGTCAATAAGCGGGAAAATTCCAAAAATCCTGAAGAATAAACTGGCAACATCTTGAATAAATGCATACAATGAAGGCGTTTCTTAACAGAAAATGGAATTTGTGAAAAGAGGAGACGATCGTGAAAACCGTGGATGAGAAATTGAAGGAAGTGTGGCAAAATATTCATAAGTCGATGACTAAGCGAGGGTTTAAATTATCTTTTCAGGTCAACCGTGAATATACCTTGGCAAAAGATCAATACACGGCTACGGAGTATGACAACTATCTGGCCTTGTCCCTCGCGATCAGGGACAGGATTGTGGAACGCTGGATTGAAACGCAACAGGGTTATCATCGGGAGAATGTCAAGCGCGTCTATTATCTCTCTTTGGAATTTTTGATTGGACGGCTGTTAGGAAATTTTATGTATAATTTTGGGATTGAAGATCAGGTCAAAGAAGCCCTGTCGGAGTTGGGTTTTGATATCGATGAAGTCCGTGATCAGGAGCTTGATGCCGGACTTGGGAATGGCGGTTTGGGACGGTTGGCGGCCTGCCTCTTGGAATCCATGGCCACATTAGGAATACCGGCTCACGGGTACGGCATCCGGTACGATTACGGGATATTTAATCAAAAGATCGTCGATGGACATCAGGTGGAGCTGCCGGACGAATGGCTCCGGATGGGCTGCCCGTGGGAATTCGCCAGACCCGAATACGCGGTCAGAGTCCATTTCTACGGTCGCAGTGAGATCAATCACAGTAAAGACAAAGGACTGCACGCGAAATGGATTGATACCCAGGATATATTAGCGGTGCCGTATGACATGCCTGTCCTTGGATTCAAGAATGATGTGGTCAACACCCTGCGCTTGTGGTCCGCCAGGAGCACCGAGGAGTTCGATCTGGATTATTTTAATTATGGAGATTACGAACAGGCGGTTTATCAAAAAATTTATTCGGAGAACATCTCCAAAGTGCTTTATCCGAATGACAACCAAAGCCAGGGGCGGGAACTCCGTCTCAAGCAGGAGTATTTCTTTACAGCCGCCTCGATAGCGGATATTATTCGTCGTTTTAGAGTCGAGAATTCGGACCTGACAAAACTTCCCGAAAAAGTGGCTATTCACCTCAATGACACTCATCCGGCGCTGGCTATTGTGGAATTGATGCGTGTTTTAGTGGATGATCACAATTTTATCTGGGAGACGGCCTGGGATGTCACGCGCAAGGTTTTTGCCTACACGAATCACACGCTGATGCCCGAGGCTTTGGAGACTTGGTCGATTGATCTTCTCGGAAAAGTGTTGCCGCGGCATTTGCAGATCATTTATGAAATCAATGCCCGATTCTTAAAAGAAATTGAGGCCCGCTATCCCGGAGATGTCGAGCGCCTGGCCAGAATGTCTTTGATTCAGGAGGGCGATCCGAAGCGGGCGCGCATGGCCAATCTTTGCATCATCGGAAGTCATTCCGTCAACGGTGTTTCCAAGTTGCATTCCGATCTTCTCAAAACAAGAGTCTTTAAAGATTTTCATGAGTTCTACGCCACTAAATTTAATAACAAAACAAATGGGATCACCCAGAGGAGATGGCTTCTCAAAGCGAATCCGCGTTTGTCCGGATTGATCACAGAGGCCATCGGAGATCAATGGATCACGAATCTGGATCATCTGAGGAAACTGTTGCCCTTTCAAGAAAAAAGTGACTTTAGAGAGAAGTGGCAGGCTGTTAAAGCGGAGAACAAGAAGGTCTTGGCGGAGTATATCCGTAAAACCAGCGGAATTTTTGTTGATCCCCAGTCCTTGTTTGATGTGCAGGTGAAGCGGATGCATGAATATAAACGTCAGTTATTATTCGCGTTTTACATCGTTGCTGAATATTTGCGTTGTAAGAATGATCCGCTTCAGTTCAGGCAGCCAAGAACGTTCATTATCGGCGGAAAGGCGGCTCCAGGTTATTTTATGGCCAAGCTCATTATCAAATTTATCAACAGTATCGCGGACGTGATTAATTGTGATACCAGTGTGTCAGGCAAGATAAGATTGATTTTTATGGAAAATTATCGGGTCTCCTTGGCGGAGAAAATATTCCCGGCCAGTGATTTATCCGAGCAGATTTCCACGGCCGGAACCGAGGCGTCAGGAACCGGGAATATGAAGTTTATGCTCAATGGTGCTTTGACCATCGGGACATTAGATGGGGCGAATATCGAAATCGCTGAATTGGTCGGGCCGGATAATATTTTTATCTTTGGTCATCGGGACAATGAGGTCCAACAGATTAAGGCGGCCGGTTATCATCCGCAGGCGTATGTTAACCAATCCCATGGACTTAAAGAGATTAAACAACTCATGACGAACCAGTTTTTTTGTCCACATCACCATGGTTTATTTGATCCGATCATTCAGGCGGTCTTTCAATCGGACCATTATTTGATCTGCGCGGATTTTGATCTTTATTGCCGGATGCAAGACGCGGTTTCAGAGATGTATCAGAATCCGAAGGAGTGGACGAAGAGATCCATCCTCAATGTGGCTCACGCGGGGCAATTCTCCAGTGATCGAACAATTCGTGAATATGCCAAGGAAATATGGGATATTCCGTGTAAATAGCTGGTTAGAAATTTGTTCCAATGATTTATGATTTATGTTCAAAATAATTTCTTGATAATGTTTAAGAAGTAATGTAAATTGATACCGTTTCAATAAGTTAGAGCTGAGGGCATTAACGGATTCAATCAAACGGAGGAGGGGGCCATGGTAGAGATCGATAGAAGCGAGCTGTTAAAGATTCCGGAAGTTGTCGAGGAGGTTAAGCGTCATTTATGGATTGAAAGCGAAAAGACAGGATACGATATTGGTTTTGATCGCGCCGCGGATGATTGGATCGGCAAATACGCCCAAGCCTGGTTGAATCATTATAAACCTAATTATCGGTTGAAGACGAAGGAAGTTCCCGCTAAGTCAGCGACACCTCTTGTCAACAATGCAAAGCAGTCTTCGCCAATCAAAAAGCGCAGCGCGAAGTCCTATACGAATTGAATCTTTTATCTGTCCATTGATCATTTTATTGGCCTTTGATCGCTTATAGCTAGTGCGCCGTCAAATTCATTGTTAATAGATATTTCCTGAAAAGGAGCAGTGTTGTACCGTGCCCCACTATTAATCATTAAGTTGACACGGTACAAGGCTGGCTATGCATGTGCCCGCAGATCTGCGCTCACGGAACTCCTTCGTTTAAGGACCTACCGGTTATATTCTATCTATTGAGGTTGAATGAAGAGTTTATGGAAGGATAATGACGCAAGATTATACCAAGGAGATCCCCTTCAGCTACGGGTCTACACCTCTAGGCTGTTGGGAAAGGAGTCTTCTTTGGTCCTGCACGGTGGGGGAAATACATCGGTTAAGGTGAGCGTAACTAATATGTTCGCAGAACCAGAAGAGCTGTTATTGATCAAAGGCAGCGGATGGGATCTGGCAACGATTGAGGCCGCTGGATTTGCTCCCGTCAAACTCGATGTCCTCAAAAAAATGGTCAGGTTAAATCAGTTGTCGGATACGGAAATGGTCCGTTTAATGCGTTCAGCCATGACGAATCCGAATGCCCCGACGCCTTCCGTTGAGGCGATTCTGCACGCCATCATTCCTTTGCCGTTTGTGGATCACACGCATGCCGACAGCTTGGTCACTCTTACGAATACACCTCATGGGGAAAAACGTATCCGGGAGATTTACGACGGTCGTCTGATGATTATCCCGTATGTTATGCCGGGCTTTGTTTTGGCCAAGAAGGTTTATGAAATGACAAAAGATCTGGACTTTAGAAAACTCGAAGGCATGGTTTTGATGCATCATGGGTTGTTTACTTTTGGGGATGATGCCCGGAGCAGTTATGAGCGGATGATTGGTCTTGTGGATGAGGCCGAGGCGTATCTTAAGAAACATCATGCCGGTGTTTATGGGATGCATCCTAGAGAGACGACAAACGTTTCAAGGGAAAGAAAAAATTTGGATTTAGTAGAGTTAGCCCGTTTGCGCCTGGCGGTTTCGAAAGCGAAAGGCGCCGCGATGCTGGCCTGTGTTGAGGACAGGGAGGAACATATTCAATTCTCCAGCCGTCTGGATGCCGAGGCCATAGCCACCCGCGGTCCATTAACCCCCGATCATGTGATTCGTACCAAGCGTGTGCCCATGATTGTCGGCAGTGACGTCCATCAGGATGTCTTGAGTTATCAAGCGAGTTATCAGGAGTATTTTAAGCGGCACATGACCGGTTCGATGATGTGTCTTGATCCGGCTCCCCGGTGGGCCGTCTGGCCCGGTGTGGGGACTGTGAGTTTTGGGTCTGACGTCAAGGACGTTAAGATCGTCGGGGATATCGTGGATCACACCATCCTGGCCATCCAAGCGGCTGAGGTTTTAGGCGGATGGTCGGCCCTGCCTGAAAAGGATATTTTTGATGTGGAATACTGGGAGCTTGAACAGGCAAAACTGAAAAAAGGCGGGACCGCCGATGGGTTTCAGGGGAAGGTGGCCCTTGTCACCGGCGCGGCCAGCGGTATCGGACGGGCCTGCGTCGAGGTCCTTCACGCGCAGGGGGCTGCGGTGGCAGCATTGGATATTAATCCAAAAATCGAGACGCTTTTTAACGCCCAAGGCATATTAGGCGTGCGATGCGACGTTACCCATGAAGCGGATTTAGAACACGCTGTCGCGGCAACGGCCCGGCGTTTCGGAGGACTCGATATCCTGGTGTGTAATGCCGGTATTTTTCCTGAGAGTCAGAGTCTGACGCAGATGGATCCGGATACATGGGACAGGAGCCTGAGGGTAAATTTATCGAGTCATCAGCGGTTGCTTAAGGCGTGTATTCCGTTTCTTGTTTTAGGGATTGATCCGGCCGTTATCATCATCGGTTCTAAAAATGTTCCGGCCCCCGGCCCAGGCGCCGGGGCTTATTCCGCGGCCAAGGCCGGGCTCACTCAATTGGGACGGGTTGCGGCCTTGGAATTGGCCTCTGACGGCGTGCGCGTTAATATGATCCATCCGAATCAGGTCTTTGATACAGAGATATGGACTCCGGAGGTGTTAGAAAAACGGGCCCAATATTATCAAATGACTGTGGAAGAATATAAGAAAAATAATCTCCTTAAGGTAGAGATTACCTCCAAAGATGTGGCCCTTCTCGTCTCGGCCATGGCGGGGCCTGTTTTCTCCAAAACAACCGGGGCCCAGGTGACGATCGACGGTGGTAATGACAGAGTCATCTGACCTTGGTTTTCTGATCGGCGGTTTTGAGCATACGAAATAAAATGAATGATTCTCAGGGCCTGAATGCTATTCTTCCTTTATTTGCTCGCCTTCCTTCTTTTGAGGACGTTATTTATAAAGGAGCACTTCAAGACAAAATCATGTCTTTTGAAACGCTTCTATCCGGATCGCCGGGCCTGGTGCTGGTTATGACGGTCATTCGTCAGGAAGAAGTGCTTTTGTGGGATTCCTGCCGGGAGATGCTTAAGAACAGTCTTGCTGCCGCCGAGCCGCGCATCCGCGGGGTTTTTATTTTTGATTTGCTTTCCATTGAGATGGCGCAGGGGCTAGATATTTTTCAATGGGGGGAGCTGACACAGTTGATTATCAACCATTCCCGCAAGACACAGGCAGGGCAATCCAGGCTGATCAAATATTGTTCGGTCTACGGGCTCCTGACAAAGAAAAGCGATGTGGACTGGGGAAAAATTCAATTGTGTGATCACGTCAAAGTTTTTGACAAAGATCCCGAGCAGGTACCGCTGATGATCAAGAAATTTTTCAAGATCTGTTTATCGTATGCCGGGCAGAGACGGTTGCAGGGCGTCTTTTGGGATTTAAGCAGGGAGCCGATTTTCATTCAAGATCATCAACAACAGATTGAGGGGGTAAAGCAATTAATGGAGAAATTCAAAAACGAATCGCGTACCGGCGCTTTGGTTGATTTTTATATTATGGATAAAAACGGGACCGCGACGTTTATTTATTAGGTTGGATTTTTTCATAGAAAGTCCGAGACAATCATGTTATATAAATGACAGATTGTATTTATTACTCTTCGGATACTCCACCGCTCGCCGTGGGGAGTGTAGAAGGCGTCATGTGATCGACCAATTTTTATAAATTAAAGGAGGCCTTGGCCATGAATATGGAACATCCCACGGAGAGTTACCTTAAAGTTTTGTTTGAAAAAATCAAAATAAAGGACATTATGACAACGTCTTTTATTACGATTCATGAAGACGCGCGTTTCAGCGAGGCTTTTGAAAAATTCCGGGATCATCATATCAGTCACTTGCTGGTTATTAAAGGCGCGAAAAGACTGGTGGGGATCCTTAGTCAAAAATATCTTTATAAAGCCCAATCTCCGAGAAAAATATTAAGCCAGGATCTGGCCTACGGCGAAAATATTCTTATCGACGGAGATAGTTTTTATGATAAAGAGACGTTGGACAGGTATATCTTGAGCAATATCATGCAACCTCGCCCGTATACCCTCCTGCCTGATGACTCCGTTGCCGCGGCGATTACGGACATGTCTAAAAAGAATTTGGGTTGTATCCCCATTGTTGATGGCCGTCAAGATCTTTGCGGGGTCATAACGGACAGGGAGATTGTGCACTTTGTGGCCCAGTCGCTCAAATAAAGTCCTGAAATCGAAGACGATTAAGATAAAAAATGAAGTTTTACGCAGATGTCCATATCCATTCCCATTATTCCCGCGCGACAAGCAAGAGTCTCAATCTGGAATCTCTCTCTCTCTGGGCCCAGCTTAAGGGTATTCAGGTCGTCGGAACCGGCGATTTTGTCCATCCCAAGTGGCTTGAAGAATTAAAGCAAAAATTGCAACCCGCCGAAGACGGGCTCTTTAAATTAAAACCGGCCTATGAGGCTGTGACCCGGCAGGAATTACCCAAGGCCTGTCAAGGCCCCGTGCGGTTTATGTTGTCGTGCGAGATATCCAATATTTATAAACGACAGGATAAAGTGCGCAAGGTTCATCATCTTGTGTTTGCTCCCGGATTTGAGGCCGCGTCCAAGATCCAGGCCAGGCTGGGCGCCATCGGCAATATCTCCTCGGACGGACGGCCCATTTTAGGATTGGACTCCCGTGATTTATTGGAGATTGTCTTGGAATCGGATCCGCACAGTTATCTGGTCCCGGCGCATATCTGGACACCATGGTTTTCGGTGTTGGGATCCAAGAGCGGATTTGATAGGATCGAAGATTGCTTTGCCGATTTATCTTCGCATATCTTCGCCCTGGAAACGGGGTTATCTTCAGACCCGTTGATGAATTGGCGGTTGAGCCGGATGGATCCGTACGCGCTGATCTCCAATTCCGACGCCCATTCTCCGCAGAAGCTTGGCCGGGAATCCACCATTTATGATATGGACTTCTCGTATGCGGGGATCTATCGGGCACTCTCGGATCCAAAGGACAAAGGATTGATCGGCACGGTTGAGTTTTTTCCGGAAGAGGGCAAGTATCATTATGACGGGCATCGTCAATGTCAAACGCGCCTGCATCCGAAGGACACGATCACTCAAAAAGGATTGTGTCCTCAGTGCGGCAAACCGGTAACGGTCGGTGTCATGTCCAGGGTGGAAGAACTGGCGGACCATCCCGAAGGAAGGAAGTCGCCCCGTGGGCGTCCTTATTATAGTTTAATTCCTTTACCGGAGATCATCGCCGATGCGCGAGGCATGGGACAGAACTCGGGCGCGGTGCAGCGTCTGTTCATGGAATTGCTTTCGAAAGTGGGCAATGAAATGTATATCTTGCGGGATGCGCCGTTAGAGGAGATCCAAAGGACTGCCGGTTCCTTGATCGCCGAAGGGATACGGAGGGTCAGGTCCGGGAAAGTCGAAATCGCGGCGGGTTATGACGGCGAGTTTGGAACAATTAAGATATTCTCGCCGAAGGAGCGGAAAACGGTCAAAGAACAGATTCTGCTTTTTTAGCAGAACAGATAAGTCTTACTACAATGGGAGATAAAAGTTATGAGAAATTCAAAATGGTTGGTTGTGGGGTTTCTGGTGTGTTTGTTTTCTTCATCCGTTTCGGCGGCTTCCAAATCCATATCCGATACGGAAATACGGTCTGTGGCGGAGCCGATTTTGGACAGGATCCTCATGGCCTATAAAACCAATGATTATCAATTGTATTCAAAAGACTTTGATGTGGCCCTTAAAAATTATTTAACTAAAGAAATTTTTCTTAAATATGACGCGGATCTGGAGGGGTCGATAGGCCATTGTCAAAACCGGCAATATCTAGGTTTTTTGCGGCAAAATGAAAAGACGATTATTTTATGGAAGGCGGAGTTTGATAAGACAACCTATGATGTCCTCATCAAGCTTGAGATAGTCAAGAAGGATGAACGCTATGAGGTCACGCGTCTCTGGTTTGAATAATTCCCGGAGAAATGGTCAGGTTTCCATTCTTAAGAAAATACGATGAATGAACTCAATTCCTCTCAACGCGCTGTAGTCGATTATGAAGGGATGCATCTCCTGGTTATCGCCGGGCCCGGCACAGGCAAGACCCATACCTTGATTAGACGCATAGAGAAAATGGCTGGAAAACTTTCTCAGGGCCAGGAGATTTTAGCCATTACCTTTACGCATAAAGCCGCCGGTGAGATGAGGCGCCGGTTGACCTCTCGCCTTACCGATATAGAAAAGAAAATATTTGTTGGAACTTTTCATCAGTTTTGTCTGCATGTCTTGCGCGGTTATATCGAAGAAACGACGCTCCCCCGGGATTTTCAAGTGGCCACGGTGGAGGAATGCGAAGCGCTGATCCAACATCTTTGGCCTCAGAAGACCCTCAAAGAGCGCCGCGCCCTTCAAGAGACAATCTCCCGTTGGAAGGCGCTGGATGACCTGACGACCCCGCCGGAAGAGGTGTTGATTTATAATGAGAAGCTTAGACAGATCGGCCGGCTTGATTTCGATGATCTGCTGCTGGAGACTCTGATGTTGCTCAGGGCGAAAGGCCATGTCCAGGCCCAGGTCCACGAAATTTATCCGTATATTTTTGTGGATGAATATCAGGACATCAACCCGGTTCAACAGGCATTGCTTAAGAGTCTTGCGGGTAGCAGGGGAGCGATAACGGCGATCGGAGATCCGAACCAGGCGATTTATGGTTTCCGGGGGGCGGATGTCCGCTCCTTTGAACGCTTTGAGAAAGATTTCCAGGGAGCCGTGACCGTCACGTTGTCAGAAAATTACCGTTCAGCGCCAAATCTCCTTTTAGCCTCAAGCCAGGTCATGGCCAAGGCCCAAAGTTTTCCTATTGCTGAACTCACGGCCAGGATTTATATCCAAGGCCGTTTAACCATTTATGAGGCGGCAACGGACAGGGCGGAAGCGGAATATGTGGTTCATCAGATTGAAAAGATGGTGGGCGGCACGAGTATGTATTCGCATGACTCCGGACGGGTGGCTGTGGATGAGCAGGCCCGGCACGGTTTTGGCGATATCGCCGTTCTTTATCGGTTGAATAGCCAGCGTCCGGTTTTGCAAAAGGCCCTGGAGCGAAGCGGGATCCCGTACCATATCGCCTGTGCCTGTTCGTCCGTACAGGACAATACGGATCAAGTCTGTCCTTACCGGGGTGGAGAAATTACCCTCAATGCTGAAAAAATTTCCTTGATGACTCTTCACGCGGCCAAGGGGTTGGAGTTTCCCGTCGTTTTTATCGTCGGATGTGAACAGAATATCCTGCCGTTGAATCTGGAAGGTCTGCGTTCTGATGTGGAGGAGGAGAGACGGTTGTTTTATGTCGGCATGACCAGGGCTAGAGAATGTTTGTATTTGCTCAGGGCCAAACGTCGGCGGCTTTATGGAAAGACCTATGATCATGAAATGTCCGCGTTTGTCAGGGACATTGAAGAAGAATTAAAGGAATACGCGACCTTGAAAGCGTATGGAAAGAAACAAAAGAGTAAAGACCGGCAATTGAGTTTATTCTCTTGATGGCGCGGGAATGGAGACCGACGGAAATGGAATTAAAAGAATCTCTGGATTTTAATGAAGAGTTTGCCAGTGCTTATGATGTGCTGGAAAGTACCTGTGAACATGTTTTTGTGACAGGGAAGGCCGGCACGGGAAAATCCACGCTTCTTCAGTATTTCCGAAATAATACCCGTAAAAACGTTGTCGTGCTGGCTCCTACGGGCGTGGCCGCGGTTAACGTCAAAGGTCAGACCATTCATTCGTTTTTTAGATTTAAACCGGATATCACTCTCGAGGGAGTTTCTTCGATCCGGTTGCGTAAAGACCTGAGAAATATGTATCAAAGAATCGATACGATTGTGATCGATGAAATTTCCATGGTCCGGGCGGATTTATTGGACTGCATGGATGCCTTCTTGCGATTACACTCCAAAGGGAACAATGTTCCTTTTGGCGGCGTGCAGATGGTTTTCATCGGAGATCTTTATCAGCTTCCGCCCGTTGTGACTCGAGAGGAGAAGAATATTTTTAAGGAGGTTTATCCAACGCCCTATTTCTTTTCAGCCAAATCTTTTCAGAATTTGAACATTCAATTTATCGAGCTCAAGAAAATTTATCGTCAGACCGAGGAGCAATTTATCCATCTCCTGAGCATGATTCGGGATAAAACAGCGACCCACGAGCATTTACGGGATTTAAATAAAAGATATATCCCGGATTTTAAACCGAAAGAGGAGGATTTCTACGTTTATCTGACCACCACCAACGCCCTGGCCGATCAGATCAATCAGGAGAAATTGCGGGAGATCAAAACCCCTTCTTATTTCTCCGATGGTGAGATCGACGGCGAGTTTGATTTAAAGAACCTGCCTACCCAGCCGCGTTTAGAATTGAAGGAGGGGGCGCAGGTGATGCTGCTCAATAATGATCCTAACGGCGCGTGGGTCAACGGAAGTATCGGCAAGATCACGTATCTCGATGAAGACGGCTTAGGCGCCGGCGTCATTGAGGTTGAACTCTCCGACGACCGTATCGTGGAAGTGGCCCCGTTTACCTGGGAGATGTTCCGATTCTTTTATAATGAAGATACAGAAAAGATTGAATGTGAGTCCGTCGGCGCGTTTACGCAGTATCCCTTAAGGCTGGCCTGGGCGATCACCATTCATAAGAGCCAGGGCAAGACATTCTCCAAGGTGATTATCGATATCGGGTATGGAACTTTTTCGCATGGACAGATGTATGTGGCCTTAAGCCGCTGCCGGACCCTTGACGGGATTGTCCTCAAGAAACCTATCCTTCATAAACATATTCTGTTGGACGCGGACGTGGTAGCGTTTATGACAAGATTTCGGAATTGATTGATCTTCGGATATTCCGCGGCCTGCCTTGGGGTGTGTAAAAGTCAGTGGTATCGTACCCCCGATCTCCTACCGAATCTTGACGACCCGTACGTGACGGTAACACTATCAGAAGCTATATTTCCTGCCCTATCTTTCGCTGTGACGGTGATGACGTTCTCGCCTTGGGATAAATTCATTTTGGAGACTGACCAACTTGTCGTGCCGGTTGCCGTACCGGAACCGCCGCGGTTATTGCTCCAGGTGACTTGGGCGAGATCGACGGCTGTTCCCTCCAGACTCAACGAGCTGTTTTTCGTCCAGTAAGTTGTCTTGGAGGTGGGGATTGTGATGGTGATGGACGGGGGGTGGGTATCGAGTGTAATAGAACCACTTGCCGCGTTGGAAATATTTCCCGCCGCGTCTTTATAGAACACATAAAGGGTTTTTAAGCCGTCTCCGGAAGATACCGTATAGTCGAGAGTCGCGGAATAATTGACCGTTGAAGCGGGACTCATGACCCATCCGCTCGCCGAGAGTGAGGGGAGAGTAGAACTGGTCGAAAGATAATAGCCGATCACGCCCGCGGTATCCTGCGCGGTAAGATAACATTTCACGTTGGTATTATGGGTGTAAGGGGATCCTTGATTAATACTCAGAGATCCGCTCGGGGTCACGTTGTCCACATCGGTGACCGTGAGGGTGACTGATTGAGAATCCGTTAGGGATCCGTCGCTGACGTTTAACGTCATCAGATAACTGCCGGACTGGGAATAGTCGGGCGTCCAGTTGAACGCTCCGGTCGCGGCATTCAAAATGGCCCCTTTAGGCAAGTTGACAGCGGAATAGACCAGGGTATCTCCGTCGGGATCAGAGGCGGGGACACTGGCACTGAGCCGTTGCCCTTCGGCAACGGTTTTATTGGATAAGGTGCCGAGGACAGGGGCGTGATTGTTATTGACCGTAATCGTTACAGCGCCGGATGTTGTGGTATGACCTGCGCTATCCCTCGCTGTAGCTTTCAGAGTATGGAGGCCTTTAGGGATATTGGTCGTGTCCAGGGATATGGAATACGGGGTTGTTGTGTCCTCTGAGCCAAAGGCATTCCCGTCGATATTAAACTGGACACCGGCCAAGCGGATATTGTCGCTGGCGGAGGCGGTCACGTTAATTGTTCCGGAAATGGTGGAACCTGCCCCCGGGGTACTCAGACTAACGTTCGGCGGTGTGGTATCGAGAATAATGGAATCCGTAGCTGTGGAGGAAACATTGCCCGCGGCGTCTTTGGCCCAGAGATATACGGTCTTTTGGCCATCATCACCTGACAGGGTGTAAGAGACGGTTGCGTTGAAGCGGACATTTGGGCTTACGCTTATCCAGCCTGAGCTGGAGGAAGAAGGGACCGTCGAAATTGAAGAGAGATAATAACCGGTAACACCGGTGGCATCGGTGGCGTAAAGTGTAACAGTAATCCCTGTGGATGAGGTATACAACGCGTCGGTGTTAAAACTGACGGAAGCGAGAGGGGCCGTTGTGTCCGGATTATAACTGACCGTGAGCGTATCGCTCGCGGTATTCCCGGCGGTATCCTGGGCGGTTACGGTGATGACGTTTTCTCCTTGAGATAAAGCGATGTCAGGGATCGACCAGTCGTTGGTCCCAACGGTGATGAGGACACCGGAGCGCGTGACATTCGTTGTGGTTGTGCCCGTAGGTAAGGCGCCGGGAGTTGTCGCAGTCGCTTGTTGAATCGTATAGGTGATACCGGCTATGCCGGTGGTGGTATCCGCGCTGGTGCCGCCTAAGGTGATATTGCCAATGGTTGTGGCATAGATTGAATTTGAAGTGGGGGAGGTGATTGAGACAACGGGTTGAGTGGTATCTAAAGTAATAGAATCCATGGCCGCCGTCGATACATTTCCCGCGGCATCTTTGGACCAGACATAAATCGTTTTGCTTCCATCCCCGCTGCTTAAAGTGTATGAGACACTGCCGTTGTAAATGGTCGTGGAAGTGACGGATGTCCAACCGGAAGCGGATGCTAAGGGCGCGGTGGCGCCCGTTGAAATATAATAGCCTGTTACGCCGACATTATCCGTGGCTGAAAGAGCCAGCGTAACTACGGTGGATTTTGTATAGGCCGCGCCATCATTAATATTTATTGAACTGGTAGGCGCTGTGGTGTCTAACGTAGTAAAGGATCGTTCAGTACCATTAGTGGTCCCAGCGCTGTTCCGTGCCGCCAGCCGGTAGTAATATGTTTTTCCCGATGATAATTCGCTTATGCCGATACTCACCTGGGCGTTGCTTGATCCGTTGACAACCTGTGTGGACGATTGACTTCCATAAAATCCACTGACCAGACCATGCTCAAACCATACGGTCGTTGATAATCCATTGGGGTTTACCGTCTCGTTAAGTGTTGCTGAATTCGTTGTTATGTTTGTAACGGAACCCGCGGTGATAGTCGGAGCAGCGCCATAAGTAACCGTCATCGCGACACTCGTCGTGTTCTTCGCGTTGTCGGTGGCCGTTACTGTAATGAGATTATTCCCGCTGGATAAAGGAATACCGGAGATAGACCATGTGACAGTTCCGCTGGCCGTTCCACTCGCGCTTATATCATCGCGCCAGACCACAGCGGCTACACCACTGGTATTATCCGATGTAGTACCCGAGAGATTTAAGGTGTCGCTTGTCGTGGTGAAGGCAGAGCCGGTAGTCGGGCTTGTGATATTTAATACAGGAGCTGTCGAATCCAATGTGATGGAGTCCATGGCGGTGTTTGAAACATTACCGGCCGCATCCTTAAACCAAACATATACGGTTTTTTTGCCATCTCCGGTGCTTAACGCGTAGGAAATATTGGCATTAAAGTTTGAAGGTGATGAAATAGAGCTCCATCCTGAAGTTGATAACGAAGGGATAGTTGAATTAGTCGAAAGATAATAGCCGGTGACCGCGGCCCAGGCATGCAGGACGCCGGTCTTATCTTGACGAGAGTAAAGAGAGGTATCATTATACCCCTTGATGAATTGGCGGTCATACGTGTCATAAGTCGTACTTTTATTGTGGTTGGCGTCAATATAGACTTCCACCGAGTCATCCTGCCAGACGTCGATGGAATCATTCCTGAGGCTGGCATCTAGGACATTGACACCGACATAAAGGTATTTATCATCCCAAAGCGTGCTAAAGGTGACGCTGTTGTTGGGGATGCCGTATATAGTTTTGGTGACAGTATTATTGATCTCCCAGACTGATTCCGTAAGCTGGCCGTCCAGGGTAATCGCGCTCAATGTCCTTTTTGTTGTGGTTGATTGCGTTGAAACAAGTGGGTTATACGTGACAGTAAGAACCCTCGAGGCTGTGTTGCCCCCTGCGTCTTTGGCGGTGACGGTGATGGTGTTGGATCCGGAAGCAAGCGAGATATTGGAAATTGACCAACTCGTTGTACCTGAGGCTGTGCCCGAAATATTGTTGGCGGAGTTGGCCCAGGTAACGGAAGTTACCCCGATGTTGTCCGAGGCGCTGCCGCTTAAGGCTATCGTACCGCTTGAGATTGTGTAGGTTGCGCTCGTCGTCGGGTTGGTTATGGCCACTGTTGGTTTAGTGGTATCGGATACGGTAGTGGTAGTAAAGGACAACTCATTTCCATAGCGTATCCCCGCGCTGTTTTGAGCGGCTACCCTATAGTAATAAGTCTTGCCTGAACTCAAGCCGCTTAGGGTAGATGCTACCGATAGGCTGTTTGAACCGCTGAGAGTTTGTGTGGTAGTAAGCCCTGTGTAAGAGCCGGAAGCTGTCCCGTATTGAAACCACACGGTAGTTGAGCCGTTATTCGGATTTACGCTTGCGTTTAGAGTAACTGATGTGTCGCTTACATTGGTCGCGGCGCTGGTTGTGGCAATCGGCGCATTTACCGCGGGATAGCTTACCGTAAGTGTATCGCTTGTGGAATTGCCCGCGGCGTCTTTGGCGGTAATGGTGATTAAATTGGAACCAGAAACAAGAGAGATGTTGGCGATTGACCATGAGGTTGTTCCAGAGGCGGTTCCCGAAGTGCTGTTAGCGGAGTTCTTCCATGTTATGGATGTTACTCCGACATTGTCCGAAGCCGTGCCGGAAAGATTCATCGTTGATGTTGTTGAAACATAGGTGCTGGCGGTGGTCGGAGAGGTAACCGCTACTACAGGTTGAATTGTATCATCAGGAGGAGTGGTATTGGGAGGAACTGTTGTTCCAGGCGGAGGGAGTTTCCATATACCGCCCCATGTGCCGACATATACATAACTATCATGAGGGTTTACGCCAATACCGTTTATGCCTGAATCGTTAAGGTTGAAATTGATTGTTTCCCAAGTATTGCCTCCGTCAATTGAACGAAATATGGTCTTATTATCATGGCCTGCGACTCCCAGATTGCCGACATAAACCACTTTGTCATTATTCGGGTCGATGACAATGGATTGAAATGTAAACCATCCCCATCTGTCTTTTAACAATCCGTTGTTTTCGTTTCTGAAAACCGGAGTGGCCGATCCGTTGATTATATATACGCCTACGCTTCTTTTGCCTAAATAAAGCTTATCGGGGTTGGTTGGAGATACCGCGATACGTCTTACATTATTGTTGGGGGTGGGAATTTCCGGATAAGGCGAGTTCCATGTAGTACCGCGATCCATGGATTTATATATTTTTATTCCAGTTAAACCAGAGCCGATAGAATAAACAATATCACCGTTACCCCAATAAACCGCGTCAACACTGAGAGAAAGCTGAGTCCAAGTAGCGCCTCCGTCTAAACTTCTAAATCTGCCCGCGTATATGACATTGGGGTTAGTCGGACTGAAAGTGATTAATTTGCCTTCGTAATCGCCTGCCGTATTGGGGTTGCTAATTTGCGTCCATGTATTTCCTTTATCTTTGGAAACGGTAATAATCTGCTCGGTATGGCTGCCAAGGGCGCCGACAATCGTATCTTCGGTAACGCCATGGCCGACAGCCACGCCATAACCGCGGCTCTCACAGCAGAGGTTCTCCTCCGGCGCAGAGTGATAAGGTGTTCTATAACTGGTAAAAGTGTATCCGTTGTCTTCGCTAAAATAAATTCCCCTGTCCGGGTTATTGGTGGCGAATCCTCTGACTTTGTTTTTGTCCCAGGAAAAAAGGGAAAAAGACATACCGGTCATGGCGGTATAGCCGGCATTGGAATAGCGCCAATTAACTCCGCCGTCCGTAGTTTTCTTGACCACGCCTGGTCCGGCAAAATAAAGAGCGATATTTTTATCCGTCGGATGCATGGCAATAGGGCCGCCCATGAACTCGCTCCAACTGTCACTATCGCCGGCAAAACGCACACTCAAAGAACCGGCCACCCAACCGTATTGATTCTTCTCATCCATACTTTGGGCTGTCTGCCAGGTAACACCAGATGCCGAAGCATTATGGGTATAATAAAAATCTTTTGGCCAGTCGCCAGCTCCATAGGTTCTTTTCGCAAAACTAACAAAGACATAATTGGGGTCAACCGGGCTCATAGCCATCCAGGCAGTGTCTTTTGCGGTAATGGAGTGAGTAAACGAGGCGGTAAAAGTAAGCCCTCCGTCCGTCGACTTCATAATTCTATTGGACTTGTCTCCGGCGAACATTATGAGGGGATTATTAGGATTGATAAGCACAACAGTAACAACACCGGTAAGCCCGCTGCCTATATTAGTTACAACCCCGGCTGAGGTAACCTTTTTAAGGCCGCTAGCGGCGCCGATATATATGATTGAGTTATCCGTTGGATGCATTCTAACCGCGTAAATTCGTCCGATGGACGAGTAATTCACAACCGTAGTCCAAGTATCTCCGCCGTCGGTTGATCTTAATAAGCCTTCTTCGTCTGTCCCAGCGTAAATAGTGTTAGCGCCGGCAAAGGCGATGGTTATGCCTCCCCAATCCCCCCCCATAGTTCCATAAAATGTTTGTTTGACAAGCGACCAGTTTCCCCCCCCATCCAGTGTCCGGTATATACCAAGTGGCATTAAGGATCGATTGGTACTATTCTTCCAGAAATCAGTATATTGAGCGCCGGTAGCAAAAACTCTGTTTTCATTATTGGGGTCTACAGCGATTGAAACTATGCCGTTTGAATTAATCCCTTTTCCTTTTCTTTGCCATGTGGTGCCGCCGTCGACGCTTTTCCAGATAGTATCCGTATCAACTCCCAGATACGCAATATTGGGGTTGGATGGGGCATAGGCAATAGCATGAATAAACTGCATTCCTTCCCCGCCAGCCGGAGTAATGTCTTTGCTTTCCAGATAAGTCCTTAACGCCTTTGTGGTGATAGGCACTTGCTGCCACGGATTGGAAGGTGTTGTTTGATTGGAAGAAGCCGCTGTCGTCGTTTTCGTCACGGTTAATGTGTCCGTGGATGAATTATTGGCCGCGTCTTTCGCGGTCACCGTGATGACATTGTCACCTGCCACTAAAGAGATATTTGCGATGCTCCAGGAAGTCGTTCCTGTCGCTGTGCCTGAGCCGCCTTTGCTGTTTGTCCAACTTACGCCGGTGACTCCGGCATTATTCGATGCTGTGCCGCTCAAGCTAATTGTGTTTTGCGTGGTTGAGTAGGTGCTTGACGAGGTGGGGGAGATGATCGCAATCGTTGGCAGGGTTGTTTCAATGGTGATCAAAGTTATCGAATCTGAATAAGTCAGTGAGATATTTCCTTGCGTGTCTTTATACCAGGCATAGACGGTCTTGGTGCCGGCACCGCTCGGTAAAGTATAGGAAACAGTCTTGTTGAAGCTCGCTGCGGAAGTGACTGAAACCCAGCCCGTAGCGGAGGTCAAAGGAGCGGTTGCGCTGTTTGATAGAAAATATCCTGTCACTCCTACATTATCCGTTGCAGAGAGCGTCAGGTTAACGGTTGCTGAAGTGGTAGACGCTACACCGTTGTTGATACTTATTGAGCCGGTGGGTTTGACTGTTTCCGCCGGAATTGAATAGGCTACCGTTAAGGTGTCTGTGCCTTGATTGCCTGCCGTATCCTTGGCCGTAATCGTAATGATATTGTCACCTGCCATTAAAGAGATATTTGAGATATTCCAGGAAGTCGTTCCTGTCGCTGTACCTGAGCCGCCTTTGCTGTTACTCCATGTTACGCTTGCTACGCCCACGTTATCCGAGGAGGTTCCGCTGAGGTTGATGGTCGACGCGGTGGTGGTATACGTGCTGACGGATGTGGGGGCCGTGATGGAGACAGAGGGGGTTGTCGTATCCGTGGTCGTTGTTTTACGGATAACCAAGGCCACTCCAACCACTTCATTCCAGCTTGTCGTTGAAGGCGCGTTGATCGTGGCACTCCCTGAGCTCGTCAGCGAACCGCTTAAAAGATTGGTGCCGGTACGGGGATCATACCAGGTGAAGGTGTAATTTCCCGATGGTACTGTGATTTTTACCGGGGTGGTGGATTTGCTCCCCCAAAAATAGGTCAGGTATTCCGAACCGGGGTTGGCGATAAGCTGCTTGTTTGTCCCTGATGGTCCTTGCGTTATTAAAGAATCATACTCATTGCCGTTAGCGTCAACAGGCGACATCTCCCAAAATCGCAAGCTCTCAGCAATAGTGCGTAAGATTTGTAATCTTTTTACTGCGGTTATCCATTCGGCACTGCCAACTTCATTAACGATATTGTCGCAATAAAGCCCAAAGTAGCCGCCGGATAAGAACATCGCCCAGGCAAAACGCGTCTGGGGATCTAGTTCAGTCCCAAAATATTTTCCAGACTCATTATTGCTCAAAACCTTCCCCTTTTTCTGGGCATTGTGTAATAAATTAGAAATCGTCTGAGGATTCGTTTCATAGAAATGAAAATTCATGACATCGATATACGCTTTATCCCAAAAATATTGAATGCCGGTGGTGTGCGGCCCGGAAAATTGATGGCTGTGCGCGGACACAAGCCGGGAACTTGACGAATCAATGCGTTGAGCCCAATGCAGCTGCCAGGGATAAACGCTGTCAATAGTGCTGGAAACGGGAAACTCATTGGCAATCTCAAAATAAACATTATTAAAACCGCTGAACTCAGCTATCGTCTTATCAACTAACGCCTGCTGGTAATCTTTTAACTTCTTACCGCTTGCGGAGAGTTGGGCATTGTTAAGGTCGAAATATTCAGGAATAAAATGCCCTTGCGCGTTGGCACTAAATACTCCGTTAATATTGAAACTCTTGTTTTCAGCGCTTCGCCAGACGGAATTTGACCAATGTTCTGGTTTCCTTAGATTGTTTGGCCCAAAAATAGTAACCTCAACAATAATATTTCTGCTTTTTGCCGCGGCAATCACATTACGCATCCTTTGCCAATAAGCAGAATTCCACTGGTCAAGATTGTGCTTGCCGTTTGCATATTGCCAAGGCGTTAAATAGGGGCCGTCAGGGGAAGGAGTCTTGAACCAGCAATAAACCCATAGACGAATTTTATTAATATTATATTTCTCTAACTGGTCGAGGAACTGACTGTAGTCAAACGTGAGGTCTGCGGCTATCTCTTGAACATCGAGGCCCACCAAATACTTATATTCATCGTTATACGTAAACCAGCGTCCGATGCGTTGGAGTCCTTGGGAAGATGAGGTGATTGTGTAATTGACCGTAATGGTATCCGTGCCGCTATTACCCGCCGCGTCTTTGGCCGTGACCGTAATGACATTATCACCAGACTGAAGCGCGATGTTTGAAATAGACCAGGTGGTTGTTCCCGCCGCTGTTCCAGATCCGCCTTTGCTGTTAGCCCAGGTAACGGATGTTACTCCAACAGCATCCGAGGATGTCCCGCTTAAATTGGTTGTACTTTGCGTTGCCGCGTAGGCGATGGCGGATGTTGGTGAACTGATCGTGATAACAGGAACTGTTGTGTCAACGGTGGTTAACGTAATTGAATCCGAATAAGCTGCTGAGACATTACCTGCGGCATCTTTATACCAGGCGTAAACAGTTTTGGTGCCTTCGCCGCTCGGTAACGTATAGGAAACAGTTTTGTTGAAGCTCGTTGCGGAAGTGACTGAAACCCAGCCCGTAGCCGAAGCGGATGGGGCAGTTGAATTGTTGGAAAGATAGTACCCTGTAACCCCGACGTTATCCGCGCCTGAAAGGGTGAGCGTAACGGAGGTAGAAGAAGTAGACGTTGCGCCACTGTTAATGCTGAGAGATCCCGTTGGTTTGGTAGTGTCAGATGGTGAAGGGATTTCTGCATCCGTGGTTGATGAATTTTTAACTCGTAGAACCACATCGCCGGCCCACGGGGCTGTGAACAGGACGGTTGATCCGCCGCTGACATTTGCTCCAGTTTGTGCGGTGCCGTTTGCGGGATTATACCATTCTGTAGTAAAAGTCCCAGAGGCGGAGGAAAGGTTAAAATTAAATTTTGCCGCTCTTGAGGTGTGGGGCGCGGCGGTCCGGCCTAATGTCCCGAAAGCCGGGTTGGGATGGTAGATAATAAACTCATCGTAGGAACGTCTTGCCACCTGCGCTCTGGCCTCGCCGGTGTTGTTATTAAGGTCAGCGGCCAGGGGATCATCCTGAACAAATCGAGAAAGTTTGATACCCCGATTTTTAAAATAGGAAGCGATATAGGGAGCTGAATCCAGACCATGGAGAGCCTTGTTGTCATAATTAATGCCTTCCTTGCTCCATGGGAGACTGCCGCTCATCGAATAGGGCACGAGGGCGTAGGGGTAAACGCCGCCGACACGTCCGCCATAGTTTGCCGAACCGCCGGAGAGGAGCCATGACCAGAAGAGACGGCGGTAATAGTAATTAGGACTAGCCGGGCTACCCGGCCCGTCTTGCTCGTATTCATCTTCTTCCATGTAAACATGATAATTCGCGTAAGCGGAATTGGATGTTTCGTCGGCGGGAAGATGATAAATTAATTCTTGGGCCACATAACTTACCCAGGATTCCCCCGCGAAATAAAATGGTTCATTCGAGACAGGGCCATGAGACATTAAGTGTCTCCATGGATCGTTGTTGAGGAAGTAATTGCCTACTTCTCTGGCCAAGGCCTGATTGTTTGAGTAAGTTCCTGCTTTACATTGGGAAACATTCGCCGCCTGGCAGACATCGTTGCTCGCCTCAAAGAAAACATTAGGGTAAGCGGTGAATCTGGAAACATAATAACGCAGCAGACCGGTGCGTGTTGCTTGGGGGATATTGACCCACACATTATCATCAATGGCGTAAGGTTCGGTTCCGGGAAGAACTTTGAGCTGAAGTTGAATCCCGGATAATTATTGAGAATCCATTGGATTCTGGTATCAATGGTTTGGAAAGTTGAAAGATTAAATTTAGTCCTGCTGGTATCTTGCCAGATAATATCCCATGTATCGCCAAGTATAAGGAAAGTGTCGACGCGTAGAGAAGTAACACCTTGATTAGCGTCCTCGGTAATATATTGCTGCCATTGGGTTTTATTGGTGTCGAAAAGCCAGTAGGCGGTATCGCCTATATTAATAAAATCTTCGCCGTTGTCGGTCATCCAGGATCGAGGATTGGAGGTGTGCTTTTTCAGTTTTCCCGGGAGGCTGGAAGCAGCGGCGGCGAATGTCCCGGATTTATTATTCAGAGAAGAATCGTTTGAAGAAACAGAAGACCATGTCCATGTTCCTGTTTCATTGACATAGACCCTGGCACGCCAGGTGTTACCGCCGTCGTAAAAGCCATTAACCGTTTTGGCGGTACCCGACGGTGCTGTAAAGGTTACCTTGGCATCGGTGTTAAACGGGTTGCTGACGGATCCGTTGCCTGTCAACATAATTTCATGGATCCCGAACTTAAGGGCCGTCGCTGTCCCCGAGGTGATATGAACGCCTGCTTCAGCAGGAGAGACTTCTAACCCACAGCTCATCATTGTGAATAAAATTAAACCGGATAAAATGAGTCTATTCATGAATTCTCCTATTTCACAAGGGGCAATGGCGCCGCCGATGACAAAGATCCCTTGAGTTTGATTTCTGCAACGGAAGTGAAAGGTAAACTGTTAGTTTCAGACAACGCCTTCAGCCGGATATACCTTCCTGTTTTTGCTTTAAAGCCGATTTCTTTTTCCGTCTTATCGTCGGCAAAAAAGCCTGTTACCACAGGGTTCTCCCAATTCACTCCATCCATGCTGATATAAAATTCATATTTTTTGATTCTCCCGTTTACGCCGCCATCCTGCCGGGGGACATAGATAAAGGTATCGATAGCGTAGACGGCTCCCAAATCAACCTGGATCTCATGGGGGACATTTGGTTTATTTTTGAAATACTCTGTGTGCCAGATCGTGTTAGGATCCCCATCAAAAGCGTAACTTGCTGGAGCATATCTAACTTTCCCATCAGAACCTTTGCCGCTGAGTTCCTGGCTATCAACATACTTAAGGATCCATGGATATTGCTCTTGGGTAATCTCTGGGGAGGTGCTTTTTACTGTGATGGTGCGTGTCGCTGGTGTCGGGTCATAAATCCCTTGAGCATCGGTCACGGTCAAGGTCACTTGATATGTGCCAGGATTATCAAATGTGACAACTCCTGGATCCTCCAAAGTAGAATCAGGAATCTCTGACCCTGAGCCGAATTTCCAAAGGTATTTCAAAGGATAGTTTCCATCCTGATCAGTCCCGGTCCCTAAGAAATCGACCTGTTGACCATTATCAATAACAAGATTTTCTATTGGTTTGTCGATGACGCTCTGAGGGGAAGAAGGGTGGGGCGCGACGTAGATACCAATAGAAAAGAGATTGTAGCCAGTTACTATTCTTCCATCGGCAGCACTGAGCCAGTGATTACCCGTCCACCAGGGATCAAACTGATGCATACCATAACTATTCCAGCCGCTACCGCTCTCTTTTAAAATAGCATCGACAGGAGATGTGTTGGGATCTGCATCAATTTGGCTTTCCGCATAAGAAGATCCTGATATCGTGCCTTTAAATCCCAAGACGCGGCGACCGTAGATATTATTGTTAACGTCATATTCCTGCTGGATCCGTGCAATGTGTTCCTGTCCATCATTATGAAACACAAACGCCCTGCCTCCGGGTCGAGCTATTCTTTTATTATTTTGGACTATCACAGAATGGTAGTTCCACTCTTTTAGCGGATCAGCAGAATCATACAGCTTATCCGAATAATAAAGATAGCAGTTGCTGGCCGTTTCCTGATCCGTGGTGAACATCCACCACGCGTTGTCATATCTGAAAATGGATGAATCAACCAACTTTTTCCCGCTTACTAAGGTTGCAACTTTCACCCACTTTTCCGGAAAAGACTCGGCCTTGTAAAGACGGATTTCATTTGTCTGATAAGTTTCAGGAATCATATAGTAGGAGCCGTCGTATTTAAATACATAGGGATAGGAAAGGTGAAAAGATTCATTAAGCACAATTTTTTTATACTCCCAATTCAATCCATCGCTGCTCGTCGCATAGGCGATATCTCCTTGATTTGTGTTATTGTTCAACACCTCAAAAAACATATACCAGAGATCATCCTCATAGAAGAGAAAAGGATCGGCCACAAATCGGGCTCCCTTGGGAGCCATATCCGTCACATCATTGGCCATCAATACGGGATTGATAACGGTGGTGGGTTCTTCAAGCTTAAACGGGCTGTATTTTACCCCAGCCCACTCTGGAGCGCTGCGGGTTGCGTTAAATAATTCCATGATGTCAGTGTCATTAAGGGCCTGGGTGAAAATGCGGACATCATCTATAAATCCGTTGAAATTATAATTGTTAAATCCGTTACTTTTAGGGTTACCGTGTTTCCCAATATAAGTTTGCGTTCCTAATCCTGTATAAGAAATTGATTCTATATGCTTTGTGGAAGCGAGTTTCTGACCATCGACATACACTGATTGTTTGTCATTTACGTCATCCATAACGTAGACAACATGGTGCCAGCCTTCTCCAGCATAGTTTTTTCCTGTAGAAGTCTGACGCCACTTGGCAGTAGGGCCAGCATAGTAAAACCCTCTCACACCAATCCCCCCGCGCAGGGCATCCATTCTTATCCCTACATAATCGCCGATTGAAATAATTTCCGCGCCATCCATATCACGCGTATTCAAGTTTACCCATGCGGAAATACTAATACTGTTTGGTTTTCCAAGGAGGTCGGGGATCTTCACAAATGAGTTATCACTGCCATTAAAGCTTAATCCGCTCCCGATAACTCCTGTTGTCCACTGCGCGCCGGTGATTGTTCCGTTTCTGCTTCCTCCACTCATAGACTCTTGGGCAGCTGTTCCTGTTGATTCGTCAAGTTTGTAGTGCGCTTGCGCGGAGGACACCTCGGCAAATGCTGGATTATAGGAGTATCCAATGAACATCAGAGACAACATCGCAACACCCATGAACACCCTCAATGAACTGTTTCTCATCTTAAGCGCTCTGAAATTTTTTATTTTATTTAACATGTTCCTAAAATAAAAAACCTATTTCATCGAGAAATAGGTTTAGGGCTAAAGGTGATCCTTAGGCGGCCTGGCGATCCTGGTTCAGACGTGCTGTCCGTTTTGGGACCCGATGGCTTTGTGCCCCATTCTCTCGAATGGTTTACCTTTGTCTTGATCGACAAATTTTACAGCCAAAGGATAACATTTAACGGACATTAAACAAGAGGTTGGAGGGGGATGGAAGAAACCGTTTTCTTGTCAATACTGTTTTTTAAAAAAAGACTTTTGTTGTCAATAACTTGGGGCATAATATACCTTAATCTGTTTATAAAATTGTTAAAAGAAAGAGCCATAAAATATGAATTGTGCGATTTTGCTTATATCGTGTCCGGATCAAAAGGGGATAACGGCGTCCGTGGCTAATTTTGTTTTTCAGAGCAACGGAAACATTGTGCACGCGGATCAGCATATTGATGAGCAGGCCAATACGTTTTTTATGCGGATAGAATGGACTTTAACTGATTTTTCTCTTTCAAGAGAAGAGATTGCCCGGGCCTTTTCCCCGATCGCTGAGAAGTTTGGTATGAAGTGGGATTTGTTTTTTACCGATAAATCTCTCAAAATCGCCATTTTCGTCTCCAGGCATCTTCATTGCCTGCATGATTTGCTCTATCGGCAAAGAGCTGGGCATATTGTCTGTGACATGCCTTTAATTATCAGCAATCATCCTGATGCCCGTGGGATGGCCCGGGAATTCGGCATCGATTTTCATGAAATCCCTATATTGAGGGAAAACAAAGAGGAACAGGAGAGAAGGCAGTTAGAAATTTTAGAAGCGAAGGGTATTGATTTAATCGTCCTGGCCAGGTATCATCAGATTCTCACCAAACAATTTGTCGACGTGTTTGCTGACAAAATCATCAATATTCATCATTCTTTCTTGCCGGCCTTTGCGGGGAGAAATCCGTACTCTCAGGCCTATCAAAAAGGCGTCAAAATTATAGGAGCGACGAGTCATTATGTGACCGAGGCTTTGGATGAGGGCCCTATTATTGAACAAGATACGGTGCGCATCAGTCATAGAGACGCGTTGAGTGATTTGGTCAGGAAGGGAGAGGATTTAGAAAAGATCGTCCTCAGCCGTGCGGTAAGGTTGTATGTCCAAAGAAAAATTCTTCGCTACGGGAATAAAACGGTTATCTTTGATTGACCTCCGCACAAGTAATAGAATTAAACCATCCAGCGGACGGAGGTCGAGATATCCCTGCTTTCCTTAACAAATATTCAGATGGAGCAGGGACATCTCAACATCCTCTAAATAATTATTAGAGGAAAGTTGGGGCTGACTACTATAGTATTTCATTGCTTTTGCGGAAGTCAGTAGATTTTTGTTGATAACCCTAAATATTCTTTAAATGAATTTCATAATATACCAAACGGGTTGAGCCATGAAAGAAATTCTGTTAAGTCAAATGAAGATAGGGCAAATGGGGCGGATACGGGATGTGCTGGGGGAGAGTCCCGTGTCTCAACGATTGTTGGAGATGGGCGTGACTTCGGGCAGCCATGTGGAAATGATACGTTTTGCTCCGCTCGGTGATCCGCTCGATATAAAAATTCGAGGGTATCATTTAACATTACGCCGAAAGGAAGCGGAAATGGTCAGGGTATTTTTATTAAAGAAAGAAGAAGTTTAACTCTGAACAGAGTGAAGTGTTCAAATGTGACTATGACATCCCAATTAATAAAAAAAGAAAATAAAGTTTTAACCGTTGCCCTTCTGGGGAATCCAAACTCAGGAAAGTCGACGGTATTTAACGCCTTAACAAAGTTAAGACAAAAGGTGGCCAATTATCCCGGGGTGACGGTGGAGAAGAAATTGGGACGGATGGTCCTTTCTGATGAAAGGATTGTGAACGTCATTGATCTTCCGGGGACGTACAGCCTGGCCGTTCGCTCTCCGGATGAAAAAGTGGCCCACGATGTCCTGATGGGCCGAATGAAAGATACTTGCCGTCCTGATGTGGTCGTTTGCATTGTTGACGCGAGTAATGTGGAAAGGAATTTGTTTTTAGTCAGCCAGATTTTGGACTTGGGACTTCCTGTGATTATTGCGCTTAATATGATGGACGAAATGGCCTTAGAAGGCCGTGAGATTGACGTCAAGCGTTTGGCCGCGGCCCTGGGCGTACCGGTTGTTCCCATGGTAGCGTCGAAAGGAAAGGGAGTTGATGAATTAAAACGTGCCATTGTCGAAGGCGGCCATTGTCCGCCTCAAAGGCGATGGGTGATGCCTGAGTTGATGGAAAAGGAAGTGGAGAAATTAGTTGCGTGGTTGATTGAAAAGAAAGGCTTCGACCGCAAGGAGGCCTTTTCAGAGGCGGTTATTGGGATTTCTAAAGCGAATATCGATAAGGATTCATCTGTGGATCTTCATTGGATTAAGCAGATCCAGGACGCCCGCGGCAAACTTGTTCAGGCAGGGATTGATTGGCGGTCAGCGGCCATTGAGGCGCGGTATGCGGCTATCCATCAGACCCTGGACGGTGTTGTCAAACAGAGGCCTAACCAGAAGACGACGATTACGCAGCGGCTCGACGCGATCCTTACCCATAAAATTTTGGGATGGTTGTTTTTTATCGCGGTGATGGCGGGCATGTTTTACACCATCTTTTCTGTGGCCAGCTACCCTATGGACTGGATAGATAAAGGATTTTCTTTTCTTGCCGAGATCACGCGCACCCGTTTCCCAGAGGGGGATTTGCGTGATCTGCTGGTTGATGGTGTTATCGCCGGTGTGGGCGGGGTCGTTGTCTTTCTGCCGCAGATCCTCATTTTGTTCTTTTTTATCTGTTTATTGCAGGACACAGGATATATGGCCCGCGCGGCCTTCATCATGGACCGATTGATGAGCCGGGTGGGTTTGCACGGGAAATCATTTATTCCTTTATTAAGTTCTTTTGCCTGCGCGATTCCCGGGATCATGGCCACGCGTTCGATAGAAAGTCCCAAAGACCGCCTGGTGACAATTCTTGTCGCCCCTTTGATGACGTGTTCAGCTCGTCTGCCGGTGTTCACGCTTATGATCGCTGTCCTTATGCCTGGGACGTCGGCACTTCAAAAAGCGGGTATCATGTTAACGTTATATTTATTGGGAATTGTGGGGGCCATTGGGGTGGCCTGGGTCTTTAAAAAAACTTTGTTACGAAGTCCGACGCCTCCTTTTATTATGGAACTTCCGCCGTATCGTTGTCCGTCGATAAAAGGGATATTCTTGCATATGTGGGAGAGGAGCGGGCTTTTTTTAAAAAAGGCGGGGACTGTTATTTTTGCCTTGTCGATTCTTTTGTGGGCGCTTATGACCTATCCCAAGCAGGACCAACTCATCTCGGGAGAAGCTTTAAAACACAGTTTTGCTGGAAAGGTAGGAGTTATGCTGGAACCGGCCATCAAACCTCTGGGGTATGATTGGCGCATCGGTATCGGTCTTATCGGTTCTTTTGCCGCCAGAGAGGTCTTTGTCAGCACCATGAGTATTGTTTTTAATATTGATGAAGATATGGAAATAGGGTCTTTAAGAGACGCGTTTCTAAAGGCGAAGTGGCCGGATGGCAGGCCGCTTTTCACACCCTTAGCTTGTGTAAGCCTGATGATATTTTATATATTCGCCATGCAGTGTGTCAGCACCCTGGCCGTTGTTCGAAGAGAAACGAATAGCTGGAGATGGCCATTGTTTCAGTTGGTTTATATGACTGTGTTGGCGTACATGCTTGCTTTGATCGTCTTCCAGGGCGGTCGATGGCTGGGTTGGCAGTAAAAGAAGGATTTTATGGAACGGATCATTCTGGTCGTCATCATTGGGTTGAGTATCCTCTATTTAATAAGACATTGGGCGGGTGTCCTTAAGGGAAAAGGTTCGTGCGATCAGTGCGGGAAGGGAAAAGATTGCGGCAGTTGAAATGAAGTTTATGATTGGCTCTTAGGGGCCTCCGCGAAAGTAATGGAGAAACAATGACCGTCTTAGAGGTTATCGAAGGGGACATCACGCGGTTACCCGTCGATGCCATCGTTAACGCGGCGAATACGAGTCTCTTGGGCGGAGGTGGCGTGGATGGGGCTATTCATCGGGGGGCCGGCAAAGAACTCCTCGAAGAGTGTCGGGGATTGGGGGGCTGTCTTACAGGGCAAGCCAAACTTACTAAGGGATATAAATTGCCGACCCAATATGTGATTCACGCTGTCGGTCCTGTATGGCGTGGGGGCTCTCAGGGAGAGGAGAGACTCCTGGAAAGTTGTTATCTGCGTTCCTTAGAAATCGCTCATCAAAAAGGATTTAAATCCATAGCGTTTCCTTGTATCAGTACAGGGGTTTATCATTTCCCTAAAGAGAAGGCTGCGGCTATTGCCATCGAGACCGTTAAAGGCTTCGTCGGTAAAATGCCGGGATTGGACAAGGTGATCTTTGTCTGCTTTTCAAGAAATGATTATCATCTCTATCAAGATATTATTTCCCGGGAAGAAGGAGGGGCATAGTACTGTGTCAACTTAATGGTTGGTAGTTTGACACAGCACAACATTGTGCCTTTTCTGAAAAAATATTTATTAAAAACTAATTTGAAGGTGCAATAGGTGATCGATAGAATTCATTGGCTCGGACATGCCGCGTTCAGGATTACCAATGGGAAAGTTATTTACATTGACCCTTATAAAATCAACCATGATTCTCCCAAGGCGGATTTAATCTTGATTACCCACGATCATTTTGACCATTTTTCGAAAGAAGACATCATCAAGATCAAGAAGAAGGAGACGGTCTTTGTGGCGCCACCTTCCGTGGCTAAGGCCCTTGACGGAGATGTGAGACCTGTCAAAAGAGGTCAGAGGATCAAGGTCGGGGATATCGATATACAGGCGGTTGCCGCATATAATATAGGGAAAGATTTCCATCCGCGTTCTTCGGATAATGTCGGTTATGTTGTGACCATTGAAGGCACGCGGATTTATCATACGGGGGACACGGATGTGATCCCTGAGATGAAAGAGATCAAGACGGATATCGCCCTCCTTCCTTGCGGCGGGACGTATACGTTAACAGCGCAAGAAGCGGCAAAAGCCGTGGATATTATCAAGCCTAAAATAGCCGTTCCCATGCATTGGGGGAGTGTCGTTGGATCACGCAAGGACGCGGAAGAGTTTGTGCGTTGTTGCAAGAATTGTGAAGTTAGAATTTTAGAAAAAGAATAAGATGGCTACTCTTAAGGTGGGGGATAAATAAAAACGAAACAAAACCGGCTCGATGGTGTTAAAGAAAGCAGAACGAAGGTTAGGAAAAGAAGTTTCAGATAAAAACGAAAGGAGCCGTAACATGAACAGAAAGATTTTAAGTCTCGTCCTCGCAAGCGCTTTGGCCTCACCGACAACCCTCTTGGCCGCTCAAGGGCCCTTCAAAGAATACCGGCGGCATCAAAAGGAAAAAATCCAAGCGCATTATGATCAGCAAAAACAAGAAAATCAGGAATTCCGTAAAGAATTAAAGGATATGTCTGAAGAGCAATGGCATAACGCCACCGTTGAGCATACGCGGACTCAATTTCAGGAAAATCAGGATTTCCACGCCAAGATGCATGAAGAACGGATGAAACACCTGCGCGAGAAGTTGTCCAACAAGAAGAAATTAAACGAAGCCAAGAAAACCGAGATCATAAATTTCGCCGAGGAGCAGTACCAGGAAAATGTTCGTTTCCGACAGCAGCAAAATCAGGAAAATGTGGAATTCCTGGATAACCTCGCGAAAAATGCGGCGTTATCCAAAGAACAAAAAATTGAGGCAATAAAGGATCATATGCAACTGCAATTGGAAGAAAATAAGAAATTTCATCAAAATCAGGTCGAGGAACGTCGAACCGAAATGCGGGATATCCGGTCACAGATGAAGAAAAAGGATGACATTTAAAAAGATACATCCGTGTTCCATTACGGTTGTGAAAGGCAGTAATTCAACGGGCAGGCGAACAACACCTGCCTTTTTTTATGCCTTTGCATGAAAGGGAGGAGTTGGGGTATACTTTCCTCAGTCATATGAACCTTTGCGCGAAAACGGACTCTGGAGATAAATAACGATATGAAGAAGAGAAAAAGTTTTATTTTCCCATTTCTTTTGATGGCTATAATCTTCCTTGGCCCTGGGGTTATGTTTTTGTTATCAGATCATGAGATGAATCTGTCTTCGGATCAGACGATGGATTATAAGGAATTTCAAGAAACAAAAGTGGGATTGCCCAAGATCGAGGCGTATTTCAGATACGTCAAAGGATTAATCTTGCAATCAGGGAAAGAATTTCAAGAGATGCAGGAAAGAATGGCTAAGAATCGTGAGGCCCGGGAGATTCAAAAGAAAGAAACCGCGGAAATAAAGCGTAGAGTCAGAGAACAAACCCGCGCGGCAGAAAGACAACAGAAAGAATTGCAGGATGAAACAGCGCGTGTCTTGCGTGACAATGAATCGGCCCAAAAACAAGCCGAGGCTTTACAAAGAGATCAAAAACGCTTTTTAAAAAATCAAATGAGAAGCCTCCAGTAACTCTCTCTTCCATCCACCCTTTCTTTTATAGATATTTTTTCTTGTGGCTTATATGAGTTGGATATAGAATTGTTTTGCTTTTGGGCATAATTTGTCGAGAGGATCATGAGAATGGCTGTGCGAGAAGAATTCTTTACAATTTCCGAGCTGAATAAATTTATTAAAGATGTGATCAATGCGGGATTTCCCCAAATTTTGTGGATTTGCGGGGAGATTCAGGGTTACGACCGCAATAAAGATAAAAAACACGTCTTCTTTGAACTTGTCGAGAAAGATCCTCAATCCAAAGATGTCCTGGCGCGCATCGGCCTGGTCATTTTTGCGGGTAAGAAAACATATATTGAGAATATCTTGAAGGAAAGTGAAAATGCCTTTTCGTTGAAAGATGATATTGAGGTGAAGCTCGCCTGCCGGGTTGATTTTTATGTCCCGCAAGGAGCTGTTCGGTTAATAGTCGAGACGATTGATCCGGTTTATACGTTGGGGAAACTGGCTCAGGAAAGGCAAAAGCTCATCGCCCTTCTTAAAAAAGAAGGTGTGTTAGATAAGAACAAACAGTTGCCCTTGTCGCTGGTTCCGCTTTCCATCGGATTAATTACGTCTGACGATTCCGCCGCGTTTAACGACTTTCTGTCTGAGCTCAAGAGAAGCGGATTCGGCTTTAAAGTTTATTTGCGTAATACGCTCATGCAGGGGAAGAAAGCGGAGAAAGACGTCTGCCAGGCGTTAAAAGAGTTGAGTATGATTAAAGATCTGGACGTCGTGGTGATCACGCGGGGCGGAGGGTCTATCGCGGATTTGAGTTGTTTTGACAGTAAAATCATCGCCGAGGCGATTGCCGGGTATCGGCTGGCGGTTTTAAGCGGGATCGGCCATGAGATCAATATCACGATAACGGACTTGGCCGCGCACACGTTTGCCAAGACCCCCACGGCTATCGCCCAATTTTTAGTCCATCGGGTCAAGGAATTCGTAGACACGATCGATGAAAAAATGGACAGGATCATGGACGGGGCGCGGTCCCGCATCGACAGCGAGAAGCAAAGGCTTAAGGACCTGGCGTCCGGACTGCAAGGCCGGACGAACAGGTATCTGAAAGATCACCATGAGAAAATGATCCGTATAACAGAGATCATCCGTCACAGGCCGTTCGTGGTGTTTAATGCCTCCGAGAAAATTTTGATAGGGAACAAAGATTTGCTCATAAGGGTCGTTAAGAGCCGGTTCCAAGCGGATCAATTAAAATTGAAAGGCTATCAAAAGATCATTGATGTTGTTCATCCCTATAATACGATGAGGCGCGGATTCAGTATTACCAGGACCAGTGACGGGAATGTCGTGAAAAGCATTTCCCATGTCCATGCCCAAGAAGGTCTCGTCACCGAGTTAATGGACGGAGTGCTGGAAAGTGAGCTCAGAGAAATTAAGAAAGCCGAAGGGCCCGCGTTAAAGCAATAGACGGCTAGAATCTTTCGGTCTGAAAGAAAGGAAAACGCACGTGGAACAAAAATATAGTAAGTCGCTTAAAAGATTAGAAGAGATCATTGAGAAAATCGAAAGTGAAGAAATTGACGTTGATGAGCTTTCAGAAAAAGTGAAAGAGGCCGCCTCCTTGATTAAGGGGTGTAAGGAAAAAATCGGGAAGGCGGAATTGGAGGTTAAACGGGTTGTAGAGGATTTGGAAAAGGAAGTCGAAGATGAATAATATGTTATCCATTTCAACGACATGGAATTATAAGCCCGATATGAATATGCGGGCATGGGTTTCTAAAATTCACGACATGGGACTCAACGCCATTGAGTTGGATTATAATATCAGCCGTGAACACCTCGAAGAAATCAGAGGGCTCATGAAGGAGATGAATCTTCAAGTTACCAGCGTCCATAATTTCTGTCCTGTCCCTAATGACGGCCCATCGGAGCGGCATATTTCCAATTATTATCGGCTGTCGTCCCTCGATAAAAACGAGCGGCAAAAAGCCGTGGAGTGGACCAAGAAAACAGTGGATACCGCCGCCGGTTTTGGCGCGCAGGTTGTGGTCATCCATGCCGGCACCGTTGAATCGGAAGATGACCGCGCCTCAGCCGTGTTTAATCTTTATAAACGAGGAAAAAGAAACACTAAAGAATTTCTGCGTGAAAGAGACGGTTTGCTTAAACAGCGGCAGATGCTCAGAGACCGTCACCTCAACGTCTTGGTCAAGAGTTTGGCTCAAGTGGTGGATTACGCACGTAAGAAAAAAATCAGGATCGGTTTGGAGAACCGTTATTATCCGACGGAGATCCCCAACTTTGAGGAGATCGGCTATCTCTTGGGGCTTTTTGGTGGAGGCGGGATGGGGTACTGGCATGATGTCGGACACGCGGAGATGAACGAACGCCTGGGGATCACCGCGCATTTAGATTATTTAAATGCCTATCAGGATAAGTTAATAGGCGTGCATGTCCATGGGATGAAAGGCGTGAGGGACCATTTGGCGCCGTTTGAGGGAGATTTGGATTTGAAAAAAGTGTTGCCTTTTATAAAGAAAAAAACCTTGCGGGTCATTGAAACCCGGCATGCCTCTTACGGTAAAATGAAAGCGGCCGTTAAGAAACTTTCTTCGTATGTTCCCTAAAGTGAAGCACATCTTGTTCTGGTTACTGTGCATTCTTTGCGTCTCCTTTGTCGTTGTCCTGAATACCCAATCCACAGAGATCATAGATAGATTTTATAAGGAGGGGCGTTTTGATATTCTGAATCATTTGTCCGCCGTCCAAGGCGATCAACCGTTGGATTATTATCTGGGAAAGATAGAAGATGTTTGCCTCGGGCCTGTCACTAATTTTACTTGTCATATTTTCTTTGCCCTGTTCGGCCTTCTCTATTTGAGAGCGGCGTCAGCTAAATTTTTTTGCTTTTCCGTCTTTATATTTCTCGTGATAAGTAAATTCCATGTGCTTTTTTATCCGCCCTATGGAGACGCCGTAGGCGGCCCTTTTGCCGAGGCCCTCTGGCTTTCTCAGCATCATTTTGATTATGTCGGGTTGTATCATCAGACGGGATACCAGTTCGGCGGCCCCAAGGTGTACATGTTTTCTATTTATCCGACCTATCTGGCCTTGCTTCTGTCATGGATTCCTCAGACAGTCGCATTTTTCGTGATCAATCATCTCATTGTTTATTTCATCACAGCGGTTGTCGTCACATTAATACGGTCCTTGACCTTAAAGATTTTCGATCCGGCAACCGCCTTGCTGTCTTCGATGGTTGTTCTGACCTTGCCTTTGTTCCAAAGCCAGACTGAGGCCATAAACATGGAAATGCCGTGTTTGTTTTTTTCTATGCTTTCCCTTTATGATTTGTCGAACAGGAAAATGGGAAGGGCGAGTCTATGGGCCATAGCCGCGGTCTTGGTGAAAGGACATGGTTTGGTGATGTGCGCAACGGTCGCGGCCGTTACTGCATTGTTGTTTTGCTTTGACCCGAAGGTCAAAGGGAATGGGAAGATGCTTCTCCCGGGGATGGCTGTCGTGATCGTTGGAGTCTTTATGGTTTTTTCTAAGTTTCTGATCAAGGACCAACATGCCAGTGCCGGGATGATCCATCTCTTTGCCGGATGGCCATCCTTAAAAGGAATGTTTCTGCCTTATTTGTATTTGGCGAGTGTTGTTGTTTTCGCGGGGAGTATTTGGAAGGAACAGGGGGGGCGCTTCAAGGACAGCGTCAAGGCTTTGTTCACGCCGTATTTTATCCAGACGGTCGTTATGATCGCCGCGGGGATGTGGTTTGCCCTCTTTTTGAATTTCATTGCGGTCTCGCCGAGATATAAATTGGAATTAGCCCCGTTCCTGGTTCTGAGTCTGATCTTTGCCGTGATGAAGTTATCCATGATGAGACGCCTCGCGCCGCTGTTACTTTTTATTTCCGTCGGCATATCGTCTTTGGCTTCTTACGGCCTGTTGGAAAGACCGTTGAAGGCCAATTATCATGTTTTATTAGAAAGAAGTCTTGAATACCGTAATGATTTAAAGTTAAATAGACGTCTGGCTCGCTTGTTGGAAGAAAAATACAAAGGTTACACGATCGGCGCGCCTTTCATTGTGGCGCAAATGCTGGCTTTTCCTGAATTGGGATATGTTCAAAGCCCTTTGGACGTCGTAGTCTACGGCATGCCCATCACGTATGGAAACATAAAAAAATTTGATGGGCTGAAGAAAATGGATATAATGAAAACCATTTGGGTCGGTATGTCGGCGGATTTCTTTTCGAATGGGGATTTTACTTATCCGATCAACCGGTATGATAAAGTGATCGAAAATCTGATGTTTGGTGATAATAAAGTCGTGTTGTTCATGGGCGGAGTGGCCATTGAACAGAAGAGATATATTATTCAGCAGTTAGAAAAGAAAGCGCGTCAAGCGATTTAGCGCGTGACGGAATAGGGAAGCAAAGGGAACAGTATAAAATATGATTGGGCCTAGAGTGATTGATCCAAATAAACCACATGTCGATATCTCGGTTGTGATCCCGATATTTAATGAAGAGANNGTGGATGACGGCAGTCAAGATCAATCCTGGAGTATTCTTTCAAAGCTTTATCAGGAGCATAAAAGCATCGTCAGGGCTGTCGCGTTTTCAAGGAATTTTGGTCATCAACTGGCCTTGACCGCCGGATTCCATCATTGCCGCGGCGAGGCCGCGATTGTAATGGACGCTGACCTTCAGGATCCTCCAGAAATGATCGCGCGCTTTATCCAAAAATGGGAAGAGGGTTATGAGGTCGTCTATGGCATCCGTAAAGAGAGGGAGGGAGAGACGTTTTTTAAGAAATTTACCGCGCTGTTGTTTTATAAACTGATCCGCGCCTCAACGGCCATTGACATTCCGGAAAATGTGGGGGACTTTTACCTGCTGGATCGAAAGATTTTGAATATCTTGAATGAATTGAATGAACACCATCGCTTTATCCGCGGGTTGGTGGCTTGGGTCGGTTTTAGGCGTATCGGGATTGAATATAATCGCAAGGCGCGTTTTTCAGGTAAGTCAAAGTATGGGATCTGGCGGATGGTCCAATTTTCCCTGGATGCCATGACTTCTTTTTCCTTTACACCGCTTAGGCTCGTCTCTTGGCTGGGAGCCTTCTTTTCTGTCCTGGCTTTTTTTTCCATTCTCCTGATCATATATTTAAAAATATTCACGCATGAAACGATTATCGGCTGGTCGTCGCTGATGGCGGTTGTTTTGTTTCTGGGCGGTATCCAGCTCATGGCCATCGGCGTTATTGGTGAATATATTGCCCGTATCGGAGATGATGTCAAGGGTCGGCCGCTTTATGCCGTCCGTCAGTCTTTAGAGTGACACAGAAAAACCCATGTCCAACAATCGTCAGATCAAAGAACCCGATTCTTCACGAACCGATCTTAAGTTCCGTTGGGGAGGGATTCTGGAAAATCCGTATATTTCTAAAGTCCACCGTCATTGTCTTGATGGATTTAAGGTCGGCGGGTTGGCAAAGATCATCAAGTCTCTGGAATACAAAAATATCCTCGATGTCGGCTGCGGCATCGGGGAGTATTCGACTATGAAAAAGGGTCGATTCGTGGGGTTGGATAACAGTCTTCCCCGGGTGAAGTTTGCCCAAAGATATTATAAACACGGTCTTTTTCTCCTGGCTGAGGCCACCAAGCTTCCTTTCAAAGATCATTCCTTTGAGGCCGTCTTGCTGGCGAATACGATTCATCATCTTTCGGATGAAAGTTTAACCGAAGGCGTTCTGGAAATGAAACGGGTCAGCCGCAAGTATATCATTCTGGACGACGCGGTCAGATGGTCGGACCAGAATCGTCTGAGTCAATTCTTTTACAGCATGGACCGTGGCACGATGTTCAGGACCACGGAGGAGATCGAAGCTATTTTGAAAAGAATTGAAGATCTAAAAGTAGTGCTTAAAGGCAATTTTTGGACATTCCCCAGACTTTATTATCACACCGTTATTGTCCTGGAAGTTGGGGATCTTCGTTTTTAGGGCTAGGCGCCGCGCGTCCCTGTCCTCGGTAACGGCTGAGGGATTCAGACACGAAAGTAAAGATAATGAATGATTTTATAAAGAAGATGAGTTTTACGCAAAAGATTAAAGCCGCGGTCCAGGTTTTTTTTGCCGTCTCTTTGGTCCTGTTTTTCGTCAAGCTTGCTTATTATCATTATCAGGTTGTCGTTTGCCCGTATCAATTAGAATATAGAGAAGGTGGTATCCTGTTGACAACGGATTTTATGCTCAAGGGCGGGAATCCGTATGATCTTGCTCATCAACCTCAATACGCCAATGTTTATGGGATTTTTTATCATTGGATTGTCTATCCTTTCGTCCGAGTGTTTGGCCCGACGCTTCTTGTCCACCGCGCTGTCACGGCGTTTTTTATTTTCGCTTCGTGTCTTATGATTTTTGGGGTCATGCGCCGCGAGAAGATCTCGAGGATGTTCGTGTTTTCGGCGGTCTTGCTATTTTACTTTTCGATGATTGCCCCGAACACGAGCACGCCTTTGGCCGGTCCGCATAGTCTCGGTGTGTTTTTGTTTTTAGGAAGTATCTTTTGGCCGTTTTTGGCTCAATACTCGTTGAAGAGTCTGATGGGGAGTATTGTGCTCGCGGACATGGCTTTCTTCACCAAGAGTTATTTTGTTTTAGGTGTGCCGTATTTAGCGAGTTATATTTTCTTATTTGTTTCTAAAAGGAAAGGTGTTGCCTACGCGGGATTGTTTTTTATCCTCTTGCTGGTTTCTATTGTCACGGTGAATTTTTTCTATCCGACCCATTTTAACAGCACCATCTTGTCACACATCGAACGGGCAGGATACGTGCTGAACCACGTCCATCGGCAATTTAGTTCTTTTATTGAATTTTATAGCGGGATCCTGCTGGGTTTCTTGACCGTTGCGTTTCTGCACGGGGTCAAGGACTGGGAGAGAATAAAGAAAGGCCTCAACCCTTCTCACTGGAAACTTCCTAAAGTGCATGTGCTGGAATTTCCCAAGCCTTTAGTGGATTTGAATCTTCATCTCATGGTGTTTTGTTTTCTGTGCTCGATGCTGTTGATTTATTTTAAGCTCGGCGGCCATGGAGGGTCTTGGTTAGCGTATCTATATCAATTGATCACGCCGTTTTTAGTGGTTGTGATTTTCTTAGGGGCAAAAAAGGGGAAGGTTTTAAATCTGATATGGATCCCATTTATCGTTATGAATTTGTATACTTTGACGTTTAATGCTTTCCCTGTTATAGAAATGCGGTCAAAAGAATGGGAAGACGTCAGACGGATTTTAGCAAGCCATCAAAATATTTTTAATACGCCGGCCATTGTGTCCTTGCTCCTGGAACAGAAGAAAGAAGTTTTTGATTCCGGGCATACAGAGGATTTTCTCTCCGGGACCACGCGCAATCCTCTTCTTAAGAAGATAGCGATCCCCAACCGCCAAATCGTCACCACCTATTTCCAGTACCTTAAGAATATCTCGGATGCGATCAAGGTAAGGAAATATGATTTAATCGTCCTGACCAAAGACTGGTCGCCGATGGTTTTTAAGGAACTTGTTGAGAATTATGCCTTGATAGGTGTTATTCCCGTCAAAATGTCCCATTCACGTCAGTCGTGGGACATAACTTTTTGGAAATCCAAACAATAAGAACATTGTCAAACAATAAAGCGCATTAGGGGTCGGCGATGTATATCCTGGGTCTGAGCTGTTACGCGCATGACGCGACATGTTCTCTGGTCAAAGATGGTGAAATTCGTTCCGTGATCGAGGAGGAACGGTTGAATCGTCAGAAACATACATGGCGCTTTCCCATTCAGGCCATTGAGAAAAGTTTTTCCATGGAGGGGATCACAATCCATGATATTGATGAGATTACTTTCTTTTGGACTCCTGGGAGGGAAATCGTGGGGAACATGTGCCATGCGTTCAAATATTTTCCGGCCTCGTTGAATCTTTTTAGAGCGCCTTCCGGGGGAGAAGAACTGTCATTTTTAAAACGACTTGGAGCGATGCGGCATATCGGCGAGGAATTTAAAAAACATTTTAATTTGACAAAGACGCCGAAAGTCAGGTTTGTTGAACATCATTTATGCCATGCCGCGAGTGTGTATTTTGTTTCGCCTTTTCCAGAGGCGGCTATTCTGACGATAGACGGCCGGGGAGAATCGACCAGCACGATGATGTCGGTTGGAAAAGGGAATAAAATAACAAAGATCAAGGAGATTAATGTCCCCCATTCTTTGGGCCATGTGTATGCCGCCATAACGGATTATTTGGGGTTTCGTCCTTTTTTTGATGAATGGAAGGTGATGGGGCTCTCGGCGTATGGGAAAGACACGTTTGTGAAAGATTTTGAAGATCTTGTGCATTTTATGGGCAACGGAGAGTACCGGCTCAATTTAAAATATTTCAGGTTTCATACGCACGGCCAGAAGGCGTGGCTGGATGAGTTGTTTATAAAGAAGTTCGGCCCCAAACGGAATTTCCATGACCCGTATGTTCAGAGGCATTTTGATCTTGCCTTTGCCCTGCAGGCCTTGATCGAGAAGGCCGGTGTCTATCTGGCGCGTCACCTTCACGAGGTCACAGGGCTTGATAACTTATGTATGACCGGAGGGGTTGTCCTGAATTGTTTAATGAATAAACGCATCGTTGAGGAGTCCCCTTTTAAGAATTATTTCTTCCAGCCTGTGGCCAATGACGCGGGAACAAGTTTTGGCAGTGCCTTGTATTATTACCATCAGATATTGGATAAACCAAGAAAAAGTCTGTTTAATTCTATCTATCTCGGGCCGTCCTACGATAACGCGGAGATTGAGCGGGTCCTTCGGGATAAAAAAGTTAGTTTTAAGAAGACGGACCGCATCGCTCAAGAAACGGCCCGCTGTATCGCGGAAGGAAAGATCGTCGGCTGGTTTCAGGGAAGAATGGAGGCCGGCCCCAGGGCCTTGGGGAATCGCAGCATCACGGTGAATCCCATGATGGCGGATATGAAGGGCCGGCTCAATGATCGCGTCAAGAAACGGGAGTTTTTCCGTCCCTTTGCCCCTTCGGTCTTGGAAGAAAAAGTGGATGAATATTTTATTATGCCGAAGGGCCAATTGTCGCCTTACATGATTCTGATTGGGGATGTGCGGGAAGAAAAGAAATCGTTCATTCCCGCGGTCACCCACGCGGACGGCACTGCCCGTGTCCATACCGTCAACAGGGAGATCAATCCGCAGTACTGGGAGTTGATCCATGAATTTGAAAAAATCACGGGAGTCCCGGTCCTGTTAAACACGTCATTTAACGAAAATGAACCCATCGTCTGCACGCCGGAGGATGCCGTGAACTGTTTCCTGAGAACGGAATTCGATGTCCTGGCGATTGGCGATTATCTGGTCGTCAAATGAAGCATTTGACACTCCCCGCGGCAGGCGGCTGGGGATCCGAAAGGCCATAAAGAAAAGAATGAATGAGATCGTTAAACATTATGACGCCTTGGCTTCGACCCGCGATCAATACCGGGATAAAAATAAATATTATTATGCCCTGTTGCATGAACAGTATGCCTACTTGATTCCGCCGGGTAAGAAGGTTTTAGAGGTTGGCTGCGGAACCGGTGAGCTCTTGAAGGCCTTTAATCCATCGGTGGGTTACGGTGTGGACATAAGCCCTGAAATGGTAAGCATCGCCCGGCAAAAATTTCCTCAGTTTTCTTTTCAGGCTGGGGAGATCAGCGAATTAAAGACGGATGAGAAGTTTGATTATATTATTTTATCCGGGCTCTTGGGGGAGCTCGATGATATTCAAGAATTTCTTCGGCAATTAAAAAAATTTTGCGTCAAAGATACCCGGATCATTATCGAATACTATAGTTATTTCTGGCAATATCTTTTGAAGGTTGGGGAAAGGTTGAAGCTCAAGATTCCTCAAAAGATTCAGAACTGGCTCACGAGTGAGGATATAAAAAATTTTTTAACGCTTACGGATTACGATCTCATCAAAGTTGAAAGATGTATCTTGATCCCGAAGAACATTTGGGGGATTAGTTATTTCATAAATAGATTTGTAGCCAAACTCCCTGTTTTTAACGCCTTAACCCTAAACCATTTTATCGTTGCGCGGCCTGTTTTTGGTGAGGAACGGGAATGCTCCGTGACCATCTTAGTCCCTTGTCGTAATGAGAAAGGGAATATCGAGCAGGCCGTGGTTAGGACCCCTGTGTTTGGCAAGAAACAGGAGTTTATTTTTGTGGAGGGAGGTTCCAAGGACGGCACATTTGAAGAAGTGCAACGTGTGATTCAAAAGTATCCGCGCAAGGACATCCGGCTCTACAAGCAGACAGGCAAAGGCAAAGGGGACGCGGTCAGGTTGGGTTTTAGTCAAGCGGCCGGTGAACTCCTGATGATTTTAGACGCGGATCTCACGGTATCTCCCGAGGATCTCCCGAAATTTTACGAAGCGATCAAAAAAAATAAGGGGGAGTACGTGCATGGCAGCCGTCTGGTTTATCCGATGGAAAAAGAGGCGATGCGCTTTCTCAACCTCCTGGCGAATAAATTTTTCGGCATTCTCTTTAGCTGGTTGCTGGGCCAGAGATTTAAGGATACGCTCTGCGGGACAAAGGTTTTATTCAGGCATCATTATCAAGAGATTGCGGCCCAAAGGGCGTACTTCGGGGATTTCGATCCGTTTGGCGACTTCGATCTTATTTTTGGCGCCACAAAGCTGAACCTTAAGATGATCGAAATTCCTATCCGCTATAAAGAGCGACGCTACGGGACAACGCAAATCCAGCGTTTCCGTCATGGGTTGCTGTTGTTGAAGATGTGTTTCTTCGCGATGAAAAAGATCAAATTCCGTTGAAGATTTTTCTAGTGCACTGTTCAATTCATTCTTAAGAGATGATTTCAAGAAAAAGTGCACTGTTGTACCGTGTTCCACTATTAGCCATTAGGTTAACACGGTAGTGGTTCACGCATGCAGGGAAAGAGAGGAGATGTCATGGCTAAAATACAAAAAATCAGCCTCCCCAACGGTGAGACCGTAGAGGCTGAAGACATTGAAATAACCCAAACGTCCGAACATTGGAATCAGTATCTTCTTGAAGACGGCTCGCTGATAAAAGTCAAACTGGTGGCTTCTAAAATTGTTCGGGTCCTGGATAGGTATGATCATGCCGGTAATCCCATTTACCTGGTCAATTCATCCAATGTTATCGCAGTGGACAGCCCGGATCATTTAAAGAGAAAGTGACCATTCAGGAAGTCGTATCAGACGGTTTTGATTCCATGCTTGGTGCAATCCAATGCGCCTTGTTTAACCGTGCGTATTTTCAAAGACATCGATGGCTATGGTTTTTCAAAGATTTGGGTATTTTTATTTTATTTTTGTTCCCCGACAATGGAATTTGCCGTTCTAAAAGAAAGATTTTATTTGCAGAATTGATTAAAGGTGATATATTTTACAATCGTAACACCGCCGTGAAAATATCCATGTTTCAGTTTTTATAAAAAGATTTCTACTATGCGCCTGTAGCTCAGCTGGATAGAGCACCAGTCTTCGGAACTGGGTGTCGGGGGTTCGATTCCTCCCAGGCGCGTCAGTCTTCGCCAAAGTGTTTTCGCCTTTGGCTTCGCCAGGTATCCTTTGTTCAACGGCCTTCGTATTGGAATTTCGCGTGGCTTGGCCCAGGATCAGGTTGGCAAAAAATATTTTTACAGGAAGGGCAAGAACAGAGAAGATTTTGGCATGAATTGACTTTACAACGGATATGGAATTCTATAAGATAGGGCAAATTTTGAAAGAAATAAGATGATCACACAAGAGAGTCTCAAAAAAACTCCTTTATACGACGAGCAATTAGCCTCGGGCGCCCGGATGATTCCTTTTGGCGGATGGGAAATGCCGGTTCAGTTTGAAGGGATCCTGGCTGAATACGATCAGACAAGAACACGGGCCGCGATTTTTGATACGTCCCATATGGGAGAGTTTTTAGTCGAGGGCGATGCCGGTGTATGCGGTCTCGACAGGATTGTGACCATGTCCTTAGCGGATATGCCGATAAAAACAGGCCGGTATGGCATGATCCTCAATGAGCGAGGCGGCATTATAGACGATTTGATTGTCTTTAGGGTTGATCAGCAAAAATGGTTTATCGTTGTCAACGGTTCGACAACCCATAATGATGCCGAACATTTCAAGAGACATCTTAAAGCCCAAGCTCTATTTAAAGACGTCTCCACCCAGACGGGAAAATTGGATATTCAGGGGCCATTATCCCGGGACGTCTTAAGCGGTCTGGTCAAGGACATCTCAAAGCTGGACTATTACACGTTTGATTATTTCGATCTTTTGGGAGATCAAGTTTTGATTAGCCGGACTGGGTACACGGGGGAGCTTGGTTATGAGATTTATTGTCCCTGGAATATGGCCAGAACTTTATGGCAAAGGTTGATGGAGGACAAGAGGCTTAAAGCCGCGGGATTGGGAGCCAGAGATCTTCTTCGACTTGAGATGGGGTATAGTTTATACGGTCATGAGTTGAATGAGGATATCTCGCCTTTAGAAGCGGGGTTAAGTCGATTTATTAATTTTGAAAAAGATTTTATCGGCAAAGAGGCTCTTTTAAAACAAAGAGAAATCGGCGGCCAACGAAAGATTGTTGGTTTTGTCTCTGATAACCGCCGATCGCCGAGGGCGGGACATAAGATTTATTCTGAGGAAAAAGCAGAGATCGGCTTTGTCACCAGCGGTGCTTTTTCGCCGGAGTTAAAAAAGGGAATCGGTTTGGGAATGGTGGCTTACGATCGTGGCACCAAGGGGGCGGTCATCTCTTTTGGGGATGAAAGTAATAGAGTTCCGGCTATTATTACGGAGAGAATATTTTATAAAAAAGGGTCATTAAAAGATTACTGACTTCAGCAAAAATAATGGAACACTATGGTAGTCAGTATCTCGACCTCCTTTCGCTCGATGAGCATGTTCCATTAGTCGTGTGGAGGTCAATAATTAAAGGAGAGGAGATTATGGAAGTCGAGGATCATTTACTGTACACAAAGGATCATGAATGGGTCAATGTCGAGGAGAATGTGGCTACCATCGGTATTACTGATTACGCCCAGTCATCTTTGGGAGACATTACGTATATTGAATTACCTCCCGCGGATGATGAGGTGGAGCAGTTCGGAAATTTCGCCTCTATCGAGTCCGTCAAGGCGGCAAGCGACATTTTTTCTCCTATGTCAGGACGTGTGATTGAAGTCAATGAAAATCTGGAGGCTGATCCCGCCCTGATTAATAAATCCTGTTATCATAAAGGGTGGATTGCCAAGATTGAGATCTGTGATATGGATGAGGCATCAAATCTTATGACCGCTGACGAATACCGCAGTTTTCTTGAAAGTGTAGGGTAGAACTGGGGATAGAAGTAAGCGGCATGAAGCATAGACCTTCGAGTGGAAAGGAAACATTTTTTGGCTTCCTACATTGGCAACACGCAAAAAGACGTCCAAGACATGTTAAAGGTTATCGGGGTTAAATCCATTGATGACCTTTTTCAGGATATTAAGCCCCGTCATGCCTCCCAATCGTTTGACCTTCCCGCAGGAAAGTCGGAATTTGAGGTTGTGGAGTGCTTCCGACGGCTGGCTTCTCAGAATGCCGCGCATCTGATCCCTTTTATCGGCGGAGGGTATTATGATCATTACATCCCCGCGGCTGTGGATGCTATCATCTCCCGGGCTGAATTCTATACCGCCTACACCCCTTATCAGCCCGAGTGTTCTCAGGGAACATTACAAGCGCTTTATGAATTTCAAAGTTCAATTTGTACTTTGACAGGCATGGAAGTGGCCAACGCTTCACTTTATGATGGAGGGACGGCACTTTATGAGGCGGCGATGATGGCTCTGCGCTTAACGAACAGAAAAAAGGTTTTGTTGGATGGCGGCGTCAGTCCTATTTACAGAAAAATCTTAAAAAGCTATACCGGCAATCTGCACTATGAGTTTCAGGAAACTTCCGTGGCTCATGGTCAGAGCCATAGGCAGGAGATGGAAGAATTATTGGATGAAAACACGGCCGCGGTGATTTTGCAGAATCCGAATTTCTTTGGAGCCATTGATGATCATTCGGATATTATCAAGAAGGCCCATGAGCTTGGTGTCCTGGCCATCGAAAGCGTTTATCCCATTGCCCTTGGTTTAATCAAAACACCCGGGGAGATGGGGGCGGATATCGTGACGGGGGAAGGACAGAGCCTGGGGTTGCCGCTTAATTTCGGAGGCCCGTATCTTGGATTTATGGCCACCCGAAAAGAGTTTATCCGAAAAATGCCCGGGCGGATTGTCGGTCAAACGGTTGATCAAGAGGGTCGACGCTGTTTTGTCAATACCCTTCAGGCCCGGGAACAGCACATCCGCAGGGAAAAGGCCACATCGAATATTTGTACCAATATGTCTCTCTGTGCCTTGCAGGCTGTGATCTATATGAGTTTATTGGGGAAAGAGGGCTTTAAAGAGTTGGCACAGTTAAACCTTGATAAAGCGGAATTTGCCCGGCGGATGATGGAGAGGATTAAAGGAGTTGAGGTTATACGCAGTTCACAAACTTTTAATGAATTTACCGTCAGGCTTTCGAAGGATGCCTCCGGTGTTGTAGAGGCGATGATCGGAAAGGGATTTGCGGCCGGTTTCCCGCTGGGACGTTATTATAAGGGTATGGACAATTATATGATCGTGGCGGTGACGGAGAAACGCACCAAAGAAGAAATATTGAGGTATGTGGAAAGTTTAGACGAGGTATTAAATAAAAGTAATCATTGCAGTTCAAACCGGAAAGAGCATGTCGCCTCCTGATTTTATCGGCCGGCTCGGTGAATGTCATGCGGGGATAACATTTCTACCAAATTAAAATGGATTTAATATTCGAAAAAAGTGTTGAGGGAAAAAGGGGATTCCTAAACCCGAAATCCGATGTCGATGTGAGAGCGGAAATGCCATCCTCTTATAAGCGGCAGAAAGAATGCCACTTGCCGGAGGTCTCGGAATTGGATGTGGTGCGTCATTTCACGAATCTTTCCAAAAGGAATTTCTCCGTTGATTCGAATTTTTATCCGTTGGGTTCCTGCACGATGAAATACAACCCCAAATTCACTGAAGATCTGGCCCGTCTTTGTGGGTTTACCCATCTGCATCCTTTATTGCCTCAATTAAAACAAGGGGAAAAGCTGGTTCAGGGGGCGCTGGGTGTTCTCTATGAAATGGACCGATGGCTGTGTGAGATCACCGGTATGGACAGTTTCACCATGCAGCCTTTGGCCGGGGCCCATGGGGAGCTGACCGGTGTTATGATGATGGCCGCCTATCATAAGTCGAAAGGAAACAAGAAAAAATATATTGTTGTCCCTGATTCTTCGCATGGGACGAATCCGGCGACCGCCGCTATCGCGGGATATGAGATCGTGTGTGTCCCATCGGATAAAAACGGGGTGATGGATTTAAGCAGGCTTCAGGAAAAGATCACGGATGAGATGGCCGGCTTTATGTTGACCTGTCCGAACACGCACGGGATTTTTAATTCTAATATCGATAAGATTACCGAGATGGTCCACGCAGTGGATGGGATTATGTATTATGACGGGGCTAATCTGAATGCGATTATGGGACGTTTTCGGCCCGGGGATGTGGGTTTTGATGTGATGCATGTCAATTTGCATAAAACGTTCGCGACCCCTCATGGAGGCGGTGGACCCGGCGCAGGGCCGGTGGGGGTTAAAGAAAAACTGATTCCCTATCTGCCGATTTCACGCGTCGTTAGGAAAGAGGACGGGACATATTCTTTAAATTACGACTATCCTGACTCGATTGGTTATATCGCCTCGTTTTATGGAAATTTTGGTGTAATATTGCGGGCGTATGCCTACCTCCTATTATTAGGGAAGGAAGGGCTCAAAGAGGCCAGCAATCACGCTGTCTTAAACGCGAATTATATTAAAGAACGGCTGAAAAAACACTTTGCCCTGCCGTATGACCATATCTGCATGCACGAAGTTGTGCTTTCAGCCGCGACGCAGGCCAAGTCCGGTGTCCATGCGATAGACATCGCAAAATTTTTGATTGATAAAGGAATTCACCCGCCGACTGTCTATTTCCCTTTAACTGTCCAGGAAGCCATCATGATTGAGCCCACCGAAACCGAATCTAAACAGACTTTGGATCATTTTATTCAGGCGATGGTAGAAGCCGATGAACTGAGTGTCACTGAGCCCTCAGCCTTCAAAGATTTACCAAAAACAATGCCGATCAGTCGCCCTGATGAAACCAAGGCTGCCCGGGATATTGACACGAACTACTTTGCGGAAAAGCCATGCTAAAAACATGTTTATAAAGTCTGTAGTATTATTGGCTTCTTCAATCCATGATTCTTAAAGACATTTCTTTTAAAACACCCGTTGAAAATATTTTGTACGATGATGTCCTTTTGACTTTGGCCGAACAAGACAAAGGCGGGGAGGTTTTACGTCTGTGGGAGTCGGAAATAGTATTTATCGTTTTAGGCCGGATTTGCAAAACCGAAGATGATTTAAACATAGACGCTGTGCTTAAAGATGGTATTCCTGTCGTTCGCCGTTCTTCAGGCGGGGGAACAGTGCTGCAAGGGAAAGGCTGCTTGAACTATTCTTTAATTTTATCTAAAACCCTTCACCCTTCGATCGCCGACTTGCGGCAGTCCTATCAGTATATCCTCGGCAAGGTGATAGCCGGTTTAAAGAAATTGGATATCGAAGTTGTTTTTCAGCCGGTGTCGGACATCGCTTTGCGTTTGGGGTATAAGAAAATTTCCGGAAATGCCCAGAGAAGGATCAGAAATTTTATTTTGCATCATGGAACGATTTTGTATGATTTTGATCTCCATCTGTTGGAGAAATATTTGAAAATACCCAAAAGTATTCCGGAATACCGAAGGAATCGCTCGCATTTGGAATTCGTTGCGAACGTTTTTTCTCCCGAATCCTACAAGTCGCACTCGTCCGGTCGGAGAGTGGACGATATAAAAGACAGCCTCAGGGATGTTTTTCATGTCGAGAGGCAGGAGAGAAGTTTAGGGGAAGAAGAAAAAGAATCTCTGTTGAATTTGTTGAAGATCAACAAGGCTGCCGTGACTCTCTTGCGATGATGGAATTATTGACCTCCGCATTCTATTTTTTTTGCAGAAGTAATTGCTTTGCCGGATTTGAGGAGAATTGATCATGAAGTTTGAGATTAAGAAATATTGTACCCCGTGTGCTCTTTTTTTAATTCTAGCGTTTTGTTTGACGCTGAGTTCTTGCGCGCACACATCCGCCGTAAAGAGTTCCCCTAAGATAACTTACCAGAGTTATATCGACTTCTTTGAGAAGGTTTACAAAACGATGGAAGATAATTACTATCAACCCGTCTCCAGGGATGTTTACGAGGGGTTTATACAAAAATTTACCACTAAAATTTATGGTGAATTAAAAGATCAGGGGAAATCTATTGATTTTATCCGATGGCGCAGCTCCGCGTCGCTTATGGACAACCTCAAATCGCCGGAGGATATTTTTTCGGCCTTTTATCCGCCGGAACCGGCTAAGGAGTATGAGCAGACGGCCTTGGGGAAAAGGGTGGATTTGGGTGTCGAAGGCAAGTTAACCCCTGAAGGGTATCTGATCGCGCTTGTCGAGCCGCGGTCGGACGCGTATCAACAAGGTTTACGGGATAATGATATCCTGCTGCGGATTGATCAGTCCAATATAAAAGACCTAGATGAACAAGAAATCAATGAGTTATTGAATCCCCTGGAGAATGCCGCGGTTTCAATTCATTTTTGGGACGCGGAAGAAGGCGGAGAGAAAAACATTCAAGTTGTCAGTAAAGAATATTTTAAACAGACAGTTTTTATGATGCCGATCAATATTCCAAGCATTTATGGCCTTGAAATCCGCCGTTTTAATAGAATGACAGCGGAGGATTTGTTTCGTTTCTTAAAGTTTTTTAAGGAAAACGGGGTTGTCAGAGGGCTTATCCTGGATTTGCGTAATAATCCCGGCGGACCACCTTTGGCTGCCCGTGAGATTGCCTCCTTTTTTCTGCCGGGAGGGGAGGATTTCGCCTATTTCCAGAAAAAAGGACAACCTAAATCCATGCTGGATGTCCCAAACTTGCCGGAAGAATTTCGGGTGAAATGTCCAATGGTGATTTTAGTTAATAAGGAAAGCGGCAGCGCTTCGGAATTATTTTCAGGTGTCTTGCAGCGGCGGGGGCGTGCTATTTTGATGGGAACGAACTCAGCGGGCCAGGTGATGCTGAAAAGCATGTTTCCCATGAATGACCAATCCATGATGCTTTTGGTAACGGCCCGGGGACATCATCCTGACGGCGGAGTATTTAGTTTTGATGGTCTTACGCCGGATCGTTTTGTTTCCGACGGAGAGCAGGACAAAATCCTTGAATACGCGACCAAGTATCTCGTTTATGTCCATATGTCGCAAACCCGTTGACCTTTATACAGCAGATACATCAAGCCTATGGTTAAAGAGGCGTCATGAAGCCAAAAATTTTAGTTATTGTCCCGGCGTATAATGAGGCCGGCAATATTTCTGCGACGATCCAAGAAATAAGTTCTTTGCATTTATCCCGTTGTTTCGGGGATACGGAGGTTTCTGTCCTTGTTGTGAATGACGGATCATCCGACGCGACGGCCCAACATGCCCGAAAGGCGGGGGCGCTGGTTGTGTCGCTCCCCTTTAACCTCGGCATAGGCGGGGCCGTCCAGACGGGATTTAAATTCGCCCGCGAACAGGGATTCCATTTCGCTGTTCAGGTTGACGGTGACGGCCAGCATGATGTTGCGTTCCTGGAGGCGATCATACGACCCGTATTCAACGGGGAGGTGGATATGACGATCGGGAGCCGGTTCTTGCCGCCCCATCTTGGGTATCAGTCTTCGTTTTTCAGACGGATAGGCATCCATTTCTTCGCCCGTCTCATAAGCTTCTTAACAGAATATAAAATCACGGATCCTACGTCGGGTTTTCGAGCGTACAATAAAAAAATGATTGAAATTTTTGCCCGGTATTATCCCCAGGATTTCCCCGAACCTGAGGCCATCGTTGTGGCTGGGCGATATAAGGCCAGGATCAAAGAAGTGCCTGTGACAATGCGCAAGAGAGCGCAAGGGAACAGTTCTATACGGTATTTCAAAACATTATATTATATGATTAAAGTCACGTTTGCCATTTTGCTGGACAAATTAAAGAGCCCAAGAGAGGCGTAAGATGATCAACACGAAAATTGTAACTGTAATGCTGGCGTGCGCGGTCTTTTTTCTTGTGCTAGACCTTATCCGCCGTGAGAAGCTGACGTTTAAGTATGCGGCTTTCTGGATTTTCGTCTCAGGAGGGGCGGCTTTTTTCGCGATTTTTGACCGTGTTCTTTTCCGCATGGCGTCCTTTCTTGGTTTCCAGTTACCGAGTAATTTTATTTTTTTCACGTTGTTAAGTGTCTTTGTCTTTTTGGGGTTGCTGATGACGATCTTTCTCTGCCAGCAGAACAGCCGCAATGAAATGACGGCTCAAAAGATCGGCCTTCTTGAGCTGGAAATTGAACAGATGAAAAGTCGAAAGGTTCTCGATAATGAGGCCGGGAAGGATGATTCCTGAAATGACCAAAGGGACATTACCTCACGTCAATCACTGGAATCGATTCTGGAAGGCGGACGCAACAGAAAGGTTCACCAAGGTCAGTTGGTCGAAAAGAAGAATTCTCCAGACGATCCAGCCCTTTGTGCATCAAGGAAAAAGGGCTCTTGACGCCGGATGCGGCAGCGGATTTTTTTCACGGTATTTTTGCGACGCCGGCATGAAAACCGTTTCACTCGACTATTCAGATCAGGCGTTACAAATTGCGGAGAAGGCGACGTCCGGGCAAAGCAAACTTCTCAAGAAAAACTTATTATCTTCGGATTTGTCGAAGGAAATAGAAGAGCGGTTTGACCTTATTTTCTCCGACGGTCTGCTGGAGCATTTCAGCCGGGAGGATCAAGACAGGATTTATGCGAATTTTATTAACCTTCTTTCGCCGGGGGGTGTCATTGCCACGTTTGTCCCCAACCGCTGGTCTCCCTGGGAATTGATTCGACCTTTTTATATGCCCGGGATTGAAGAGACCCCGTTTGTCTTAAGCGGATTAATCGATTTGCATCGGCGCCACCATTTATCGATACTCGCGCAAGGCGGGCTGAACACATTCCCTTTTGCCTTCTCGCCGGATAAATTAATGGGAAGTTGGTGGGGGATGTTGTTATACGCCATAGGCAAGAAAATAGATTAAAGAATAGTAGCCAGTATGGCTCGATTTCAAATGGGGTCATGTCAATTTATGCAAAGTCCTACCGTCGGAGTTGTCATTCCTGCCTACAATTGTGAAAAAACCATTTTAAACACACTGCATGCTGTCCTTGCTCAAACACACGCCAACATTAATCTTATTGTTGTGGATGACGGATCAACAGATAAAACCGCCGAGATTATCCGGTCCGTCCAAGGGGTAAGGTGCGTTTATCAAGACAATGCGGGGCCGGCCATGGCTAGGAATCGAGGGGCTCAGGAGGTTAAAAACGATTTAATATTTTTCACGGATTCGGATTGCATTCCCCACAAGGATTGGATCGAGAAGGCCCTTGGGTATTTTGAAGATCCTTCCGTGGCTGTCGTTGCGGGGAGTTATGGAATCGCCAACCCGGAGAATCTCTTGGCGCGGTGCGTGCATAAAGAGATTCTATACAGGCATCATCGTTTGATGCCGTTGTATCCCAAAGTTTTTGGAAGCTACAATTTTGGTATTAGAAAAAGGATTTTTGAAATTGTGGGCGGCTTTAATACGTCCTATCGTCACGCTAGCGGAGAGGATAACGATTTAAGCTATAAGATATTAAAGGCCGGCTACAAAATTTACTTTGCCAAGGAAGTGCTTGTAAATCATTACCACCCGGAGCGTGTTAAGAAATATTTACGTGAACAATACCGTCATGGATTTTGGCGGGTGCAGATGTATCTGGATCATCCCTCAATGATGAAGGGGGATGACTATACTTTCTGGAAGGATAGGGCTGAAGTCGGTTTCGTGAGTTTGATTGTTTTAAATTTGATAGTGTCGAAATTATTTTTGCCCTCAGGGTTTACTATTACCTTTTTTTTGTTTTTATTTTTGTTCACGATCGAAGGATATTACAGTTGGGCAGTGACAAAGAATTTTGTTGAAACTATTTTTTTTACTTTTGTCATGCTCTTAAGAGCTTTCGTACGAACTTTTGGGTTTTCGTCGGGGGTTTTGCGTATTTTTCCTAAGAAATTTATTAAAAAAAGTTAAATAAACCTTGAAAGCATAAACGCGTATGTTAAGATTAGTCTGCTTTTCAAAAATTCATTTGAACAGAGCCGTTGTTCGTGAACCGTTGAGGCTCAATAAGAAGCAAGAATCGGATGATTAAACCCAAAACAACATTAGGATATTATTCGGTCGTTGGATTCGAAAGAGAACCTTTCTCGACGAGTCCGGATCCGGACTTCTTTTATCATACGCGAGAGCATGATTTGGCGTTGACGAATTTATTGATTGAGTTGAGGCTGAGACGCGGGCTTTCTGTGATTTTCGGTGATGTGGGGACCGGCAAAACAACATTGTCGCGCAAACTCCTGCATGAATTGAATAAGCGCGGTGATATGATCTTTCATATGATTTTAAATCCTGCGTTTAACGGTGAGGATCAATTCTTGGCTTCGTTAGTGCGGAATTTTAATATTGATTTACCCGACGACATTGATTTGAAAAATAGCGATATTATGGAGTTGAGAGACGCGATAGAAAAATTCTTAATTCAAAAAACGTTGGAAGAGAATCGGACGATTATTCTTCTTATTGATGAAGCTCAAAAGCTGGATTTGGCCACCCTTGAAACTTTGCGTTTGCTTCTTAACTTTGAAACCAACGAGCACAAATTGATACAGCTTGTTTTATTGGGGCAGTTAGAATTGTATTCAAAGGTGGTCCATATGAGCAATTTTATTGACCGTATCAGTTTTAAGTTCACCCTTAATCCATTAGATGTGAAAGAAACTGAAGAGTTAATCGATTTTCGTATTAGCAAGGCTGGTTACAGGGGGGGTAAGAAACTGTTTTTGGATGAGGCCATAAGCGAGATTTATAACCATACCAAAGGTTATCCCCGAAAAATTATCATGCTTTGTCATAAAATCTTAAAAGAGATGGTTTCTCAGGATGTCGCTATAGCTGACCGTGCCTTTGTTGAAGAAGTTGTTTCGAAAGAGCGTCAGTGGCGCATGATGCCTTTAGAGATGGTGAAGGTATAAAATCTCCTTGGTGGATTTAATAAATTTTAATTTTAGACAATCATTTA
>DOGZ01000028.1 GCA_003528115.1 Candidatus Omnitrophota bacterium | reverse complement strand
ACAGGATGACTCAACGATCCCGGCCCAATCGGCATCTGTGAGCCCATCGCCGCAGACAGAGTCTTCAGCTTCAGCGCAGGCAAAAGGAGTTGATTCCGCTCAAAACAGGGATCAGGGATACCGTGATTTAAGCTCTGCTTATGCGAATGGAGTGTTTCGGCTTCTTATTTGGCAGGATATGCTTCAGGAGATTATCAACGCGCGGCCGTTGTTCGGGTTTAGTTTCGGATGGCCTCAGAGGTCCGCTTCACTCGAGATAATGGGTTGGGGTCTAGATGAGTGGTTAAGGGACGGCTGGATAACGCCGCATAATTCTTTCCTGCATTATATTTACCGCGGCGGGGTGGTTGGCCTGGGTATCATCGTATGGATCTTGTGGCTCATCATTATAATGACCGGGCATTTTTTGCGGGTCCGCTCCTGGCAGGGCGGGCTTTTAGTTAGTTCTTTGGTCTTCTGGATAATACAGGCACAGTTCGGCGTTATCCTGGAGCTTCCTTATAATGCTATTCCGTTCTGGTCATTGTTCGGATTGACCGTGGCTTATTACCGCCAGTTAAGAAAATCTTATGTTGAATAAAGAAATCACAGTCCTCCTTGAAGAATACGGAGCTTATATCTCGGCCGCGTCGGAGAGGATAGAGGCCGTTATGTTAAAAAGGTGATTATGGTGACAAAACAAAATGTCGTAGGACGAGAAAATTTATTGGAATGGTTGTGGGCATTTCCGGTCATTGTTCCGCTTTTGTTGATTTTGTTTTCCTACATTTTGCTGCCCTGGTCCTGGGGGTTGATGGACGATATGCAATTGCTGGGGAGGTCCGGCGGTGTCTGGCAGTGTACGAAAGATATCTTTGCGATGTATTTTACTTTCGGGGAGCTTAAATGGACGCACGCGTTTCATTGCGCTTTCTTTTATAAAATTTTTGAGGATTCACCCGGGCTGTTCCATGTCTTTAAATGGGCGGAGGTGTCGGCCGTTCTTTTTATTTGGGGGAGCGCGGCGTATCAGTTGACAGGACGCAAGGTGTCTCTTTTTCTTGTTCCGGCGATCGCTCTTTCTTTTCATTATCTTTATGATCAGTTCTTTTTTCTTTCCACGCATGAAACGACCGGGCTTCTATTTTTTGGCCTGGCGGTCCTATGTGTGGTTAAAGTGCTCTTTCGATCTGCAGGAAAGAATTTATGTTTCCGTTTTCTTTTATGGGTGGCCGCGGGGCTGTGTCTTTTCCTTTCGTTAGGAGCCAAGGAAACGTTTGTGGCCTGCGGGTTCGCGCTTGGCTTGAGCGTGGCAACGTTTTATTGGATGGCGCGGCCATCCGGGAAAGGATATTTTTGGGGCGGATTATTGCTGGCAGCGGTGTTTGTGATTTATGGCCTTGTGTTGAAGATCTTCGTGAGCGCGTCTTACACAGCTCATTATTCTTTCTTTGATCTAACGCGGATCGCGGTTGGTTTTAAGGCATGGGTGTTAAAAGACCTTCTTAATCATGGGCCATGGATAGTGGCAGCGGTTATTTTATGGTTAACCGCGGGAGCAAAGAAGGTGCGTTATGCGCCTGCTGAAGTGTGGGGGATGCTTTTGGGATGTCTTTTGTACGGCGGGTTTCTGCTGGTGCTTTTACCCTGGAATACAACATCCTATTATGCCGGGCCGTTTGGCGTGTTCTTTGCTTTTTTCGCGGCTATTTTTCTTTCACCGCTTTTGGAAGATGTTCCTTTTAAACGGGGCATTGTCCTGGTCATGGCGGCTCTTGTATTAAACATGTTTGTGGCGCAATATGCGGGGACACGCGAAGGGACATACCATCAGAATACCCAGGACTTGTGGCAGTGGATCAAGGGGAACAAGGCGTTTCAGGAAGCGGCCCGGGAAAAACAGGTCGATTGTGACGGGAGGGAGCCATCTGATGCTATTGTGGGACATGTCAACCGTTGTTGGAATTTGGGATTGACTTCATTTCATTATCAGCCGGACATAAAACAGGCATCCCGGGGAGAGGCAAAATTCTTTGTTCATTCGCCGCGTTTCGGTGCCCGTTCAGTTGATGATTCCGGTTGGGCGACAGTTTTTTATAGTCGATACTGGCAGGTCTATCAAAAGGAAGCGCCATGATTTATTTTATTTTTCCTGTTTTTAATGAAGAAAAAGGACTGTCGGCGCTCATCGGGGAATTGCGCAAAAAGATGGCCACGCAACCCTATAAAATGATCGCTGTCAATGACGGAAGTTCGGATAACTCTCTTCAGATTCTAAAAGACCTGGCGGCGGACGATTTGGTTGTGGAGACAAGCAGGATCAATATGAATGTGGGAGCGGTATTTTCCAGCGGCATCCACAGGGTGTTGTCTGAGGCGCGCGATGAGGATTTTGTGATCATTATGGAAAGCGACCAGACCAGTGATATTAATTTTATTCAAGATATGATCTTTGAATTAAAGGAAAATAAGAAAGACATTATCATTGCCTCCCGTTATAGGAAAAGAGGGAGGTATGTGAATTTCCCTTTAAAGCGCCGGATCTTCAGTTACTGCGCCAATTATCTGATGCGCGCCTATTTTCCCATACGAGGGGCCAGGGATTATACGATTTTTTTTCGGGGTTACAGGGTAAGTATTCTTAAGAAAGCTATTGATTATTTCGGGATGTTCGGCCTGATTCAATCCAAGGGCTTTGTGGCCAACGCGGAGCTTCTTATTAAACTTTCCCTCTTGACGGATCGGATCGCCGAAGTGCCGTTTGTGTATAACTATGCCCGCAAAATCGGCAAGAGCAAGATTAACGTGGTAAGGACCATTAATGAATATTTTGTTTTGATTAATTATCTGAAGAGAATATTTGAGAAATTTCATCGATACGAAATATCACGGCGCGTTTCTGAACCGGTTCATCCTTGAGTCCAATGAAAATATTGATCGTCCATAATCATTATCAGGCCGCGGGCGGGGAGGATGAGGTTGTCGCGTCGGAAAAGCACATGTTGGAGCGAAACGGCCATAAGGTGATTTTATACACGCGGTCGAATAAGGATATTGATCAATTCTCGTTTCCAGCCAAGGTGAGTTTTGTTCTTAAAGAGGCGTATTGGTCTCGAGCGACGTATCAAGCGCTCCAAGCTCTGATCCACCACGAAAAGCCGGATATCGCACACATCCACAACACGTTTCTCCTCGTCAGTCCTTCGGTGTACGACGCCTGTCGGGATGAAAACTTGCCTGTTGTCCAAACGCTGCATAATTATCGCTTTCTCTGTCCCAACGGTGTTTTTTACCGGGACGGCCATGTCTGTGAAGACTGCCTTCATCAAGGCCTGGCCTCCGCGGTCGTTCATAAATGCTGGAAGGATTCCTACCTTTCTTCGGGTGTAATGGTAAGAATTATTCATGAAATGAAGCGGCGGGAGATTTTTACAAAGAAGATTAACCATTACATTGCCCTGACGGAGTTCAGCAAGAAGAAGTTCGTCGATAACGGGTTTCCTGAAAACAAGATTTCGATCAAGCCGAATTTCTTGGGACAGGATCCCGGCCTTTCTCCGGCGCCGGGGACCTTTGGTCTTTTTGTCGGGGCCTTGCGTGATTACAAGGGGATCGAGCCGTTGGTGAAGGCGTGGGAAGGGGTGGAGGATCCGTTTTCGTTAAAAATTATCGGGGACGGACCACTCCGTCAAGTTTTAGAAACGCGCAGCCAAAAACGGATTGAATGGTTGGGCGCTAAACCATTGGCGGAATCTTTGTCGTTGATGAAGGAATCTCTTTTCGTCGTAGTCCCCTCACAATGCTATGAGACGTTCTCGAGGGTGACCATGGAGGCCTTTGCCTGCGGGAAACCCGTGATAGCTCCCCGGAGAGGGGTTTTTAATGAGCTCATTGAGAATGGAAAGACGGGATTACTTTTCGATCCTCAGGTTCAGGGTGATTTAACGTCCAAAATGAATCAGCTCGTATTGAATCGGCCATGGGCCCAACAGATGGGGCAAAGGGCGCGGCGTGTTTATGAAGAGAGGTTTACCGTTGAAAAAAATTATAAAATGCTTATGTTCATTTATGAACGGGCTAAGACGTTGGGCTATGTTGGATAAGATAAAAAATCGGCTTCAAAATCTTAATTGGTGGGATCTGTATTTCCTTGGAATAACCGTGGCGTATCTGATATGGAGAATCCTGATACTTCAAAAAAGATTTTCTTAAGTCCCGCGCATTTGCCGACGATGTTGTTGATCATCGGATATCCTGTTTATTGGCTGGAATTGTATGGGATGAAACGGGGGGATGGGACAACCAGTTTGTTGGCTCCATTATTATTTTTGCTGTCGGCTGTTTATGTGCTAGGGAGACACGGCAGGGCCGTTTGTTCTCTCGCCGCGACGTTCAAAGATTTTATTGCGTCCAAGCAGTCCGGCGTTCGTTTTTTTCTTGGGACAGGCTGTGTTTTATCCGCATTAATTCTTTTATGTGTATGGCGCGCCGCGCTTTTGCCGCCTCATCTGATTCAGGAATTCGATGCCTTGCACTATCACTACACCCTGCCGCGTCAGCATCTCCTCATGGGGTCTTTTCAGCATATTCTTTGGGCGGCGGATGATTTGTTTCTTTTGCCGCTTGACTTCGCGCTGGCCCCGTACTGGTTCGCGACCCCGCTTGCGAATAAATTCCCTCAATTTATTTTTCTTCTCGGGATGATCTCTGTTTCTTTGAGTTTGGGGCGGCAGTTTAGTCAGGAAAGATTTATTAGACCTGCCCTTATTTTATTCGCGATCCTGGGATCCCATCATATCGGTATTCAGATGGGGACAGCGATGTTGGATTTGGTGATTGCCTATCTTTTCCTGGCCGCCCTGGACAGCCTTTTCAAAGGAAACTATGGGTTGTTTCTCGTGGAATTCACTTTTTTCTTTTGGGCAAAATCGTTTATTCCTCTCCAGATGACCAGTCTTCTTGTTTTATTTTTTGTTTTGTTGAAATTTCAATCCCTGTTCGGATGGAACTCTGCTCAATGGGGATTCGACCAGAGTATTCCCGTCCAGATCCAATGGGCGGATTTCAAGCCGTTTAGGAAGGTGGGGATCGGCTTTCTTTTGTTGAGCATTTTTATAGCCGGCCCTTTTTTAATAAAGTCATTATATTATGCCGGAACACCGTTATTTCCCTTTGCGCCGGGAGTCCTGGTCGTGAACAAGGATATGGATTTAGACTCGAGACATTGGCAGTCGATGCTGGATTCCTCACAGACGTTTATGTCCGAGGTGAAAAATGGCTATGGCCATGGCCGGTCATTTTGGGCCTTTATGAAACATTTCTGGCTGATCGCTGTCCCTGAATCCGGGGTGAATAACCGTTTTGATTATCCCGTCGGGCTTGTCTATCTATTGATCTTGGGCCCGTTCGTTTATAGGTTGCTGGACTCCTGGAGAAAGAAGGAATTGGCTGTTTTGCCTTTTTTTGTTGTTTTGTATTGGTTATCGTGGTGGTTCGGATCCCAGCAATCGAGATTTCTTTATATCCCCATACTCTTGATGATGATCCTGGTTATTTCTTCTATGCGGGAGACAACAAAGGTTTTTGTTTCTGTCCTTTTACTGGCATTATTATTGAATGCCCTGTCTTTAGCGCGAAGTCATCAACAAGATTGGGGCCGGCCGGCAGCGTCTACCCTGCGTCCCCGGGACAGGGAGTTGATTGAAATGAGTCGTGAATATATAAAAAGTAACCGAAAAGATGTGATTGAGCTTGATTTTCATGACGTTGTCTTCGCGCAGTTTCCCGTTAAAGTAACCCGGGAAAGCCTTCCGCATACTTTAGCCCTTCCTGAGGAATAAAATACCGACTTCTCTTCAACGTTCTTTTGGGTCAAGAAAAATATCTTTTTTATTTTATTTTGTTGTGGTATTCTAGGGCCACTTCAATCGTCTTCATCAGCCTGAAACTCCTTCCTTAAATGTATTTTTAAAAAAGGTGTTCGTGTGAATCAATATATGGATGTATTGGGCGTAAAGGTTTCTGTGACGAATCCTCAAGAGGCTCTGCGGACGATCGCGCACTGGATAGAGACGCGGCAGAAAACCTATGTCTGTATAGCGCCGGTGTCTACGATCGTCGATTGTCAATCGGATGCTGAATATCTTCAGATCATTAACGGCGCGGGCATGACAACACCCGACGGTATGCCGCTGGTTTGGTTGGGGAAACTCAAAGGGATAAAGTCTTTGGAGAGAACGTACGGACCCGATTTGATGGTTGCTCTGTGCGGGTTGAGTCAGGGAAAAGGATATCGGCATTATTTCTACGGAGGGACCACAAAGACGAATGAACTTCTTTTGACAAAGCTCAAAGAACGGTTCCCTCAATTAATCATTGCCGGGGCCTATGCCCCGCCTTTCCTTTCCATGCGGGACAGGGAGGAGGAACATGTCCTTGCCGCAATCAATCAGGCGCAACCGGATATTTTGTGGGTGGGGTTGGGATCCCCGAAGCAGGATTATTGGATGGCGAATCATCGGGATAAGCTCGATGTCCCTGTGATGATCGGTATCGGCGCGGCGTTTGATTTTATCGCCGGGACAAAGCCTCAAGCGCCGGTTTGGATGCGAACGTCGGGATTGGAATGGTTTTTCCGTTTTTGTTGTGAACCCAAAAGATTATGGAAAAGGTATTTGGTCGGTAATCCTAAATTTCTTTACCTTTTATGCCGAGAGGCGTTAAGCAATAAACGAAAGGTTTCCTGTTCATGAGAACCAGATTTCAAACGACTCTCATCAAGTTTCTGTATATATTTATCGATATTCTTTTCATCCATTTAGCTATATTTCTTGCCGCCACTCTCAGACAAAGTACTCTTCCTTTTTCTATCAATTTCTCAAGTATCTATTTTGCCCGGGAAAATCCATATCAATTCATCTTTGTCTTTTGGACGGTCACGACCATACTGTTCCTTAAGTCAAAGTCTTTGTACCAGACCAAAAGAGAGGTGTTGGAAGGCTTTGAGATCGGTTCGATTATAAAATCTGTTTCTATCGCGACACTGATTGTGATCGTCGTGCTTTATGGATTGAAAATTCCGGATTTCCCTAGAAGCATTCTTCTCATCGGTTCCGGGTTGATCGTTATTTTTTTATCCATCTGGAGAGTTTGTAAAAGACTCTTTGTCGAGTACATTGTCTCCAGAGGATATAACAATTTAAACGCCCTTATTATTGGCGCGGGTCGCGTCGGCGGGGCTTTGGTGGAGGAGATCAGAAAGAAGCCTGGTTTGGGGATCCGGGTTGTTGGTTTTTTGGATGATTTTAAAACAGAATGCGAAGAACATCCGGATATCAAAATTTTGGGTAAAATCCCTGACTTTAAGGAAATCACGCGCAAGGAATTTGTGAATAAAGTATTTATTACGGTCCATCACGACAGCGAAGTTTTTTTAAGGCTTTTGGAACAGGCGAGAGTTCTGAATATTGCCGTGAGGGTCGTTCCCCAAGGGTTTGATCTGGTCTCCGGAGAGTTCGCGAAATATAATATCGGGTTCATTCCAATCTTGGAATATTCCGAGGAGACGCCTTTTAGGAAACAGGTCGGCAAAAGGATTTTCGATTTTATCATGACGTTATTGGGGCTTGTCCTGCTGCTCCCGTTTATTATCATGATTGCGGTCATGATTAAGATGGACAGCCCGGGTCCGATTATGTATGTCTCCAAACGCTACGGGCGCGGGGGGCGCATTTTTAACATGTATAAATTCCGCAGTATGTGCTTCGACGCTGACAGGATTAAAGATCAGCTTAAAGAAAGAAATGAGGTGGATGGCCCAATTTTTAAAATCAAGAAAGATCCTCGGATAACCCGCAACGGACTCATCTTGAGAAAATATAGTTTGGATGAATTGCCTCAATTGATCAATGTCTTGAGAGGGGATATGAGCCTGGTGGGACCGCGGCCCTTACCGATTGATCAGATCGAGAAAGAAGATTTCAAGCAGTTAAAACGCCTCGAGGTCAAACCCGGTATAACCGGTTTATGGCAGATCCGGGGCCGCAGTGATATCTCTTTTTCTCGTCTTCTCCGATGGGACATCTGGTATATCAATAATTGGTCGTTTTGGCTTGATTTAAATATTCTCATGCAGACCTTTCCGGTCGTTATTAAAGCGAAGGGGGCGTATTAATATTGGTTACAATGGGGTGAATACGTTTATCCGAGTTCTCTTTTATATTCTCCTTTTTTGGCTGCCGTACAGTCCTGCCGTTGTTGAAACCTGTGTGGTCCTCGCGCTTATTTTGTGGATTCTTAAACGCAGTATCCTTTTACGGCAAAAATATCTATCCGGCCTGCTTAGGAATGAAGGGGTCCTCGGATACGTGACTTGTTTTAAACCAGAAAATAGTTTTCTTAATAAACCTATTCTTTTTTTCTTGATCGCCTGCTTTTTATCGATATTCAACAGTGTCATCTTTTTTGATTCGCTGCATAATTTCTTTACCAAGACACTGGAATGGTTTCTTGTGTATTTTCTTGTTTTAGAGGTTTTTAAGACGGAAAGGCAGATTCTCATAGCCTTAGGGGTGATCCTCTTGACAACTTTTTCAACAGCCTTAGACAGCCTTATACAATATTTTACGTTCAAAGATATTTTTCTGGGACATCTGATTGAACCTCAAGGGCGCGTGACTGCCGCGTTTAAGACCCCCAATGGTTTGGGAGCGTACCTGATTTTATCCCTGCCTTTGATGATGAGCGCCGTGTGGTCTTTTCGCAGGAGAAGAGGGGTGGGCGTGGCGCTTTCTTTATGCGTGGTGTTGGTCTTAGCGTCTTTGGTCTTGACGTTTTCCCGCGGGGCTTGGGTCGGGGCGGCGATGGGGATCATCTTTATGGGGCTTACCATTATTTGGCGCAAGACGAAGTCTGTCTTTTTTATCTCCTCAGGGATATTGCTGACGCTCATTTTGGTCGGCTTTTTTTTCTTTATGACAGTGCAGAAGAGGACGTATCAAAGTCATCTTCACAGAAACACCTCTCAGTGGCGGTTGGACATCTGGTGGGACAGTCTAAAGATGATCAAAGAAAAGCCTTTATTGGGCCACGGGATTAATACGTACATGCGTGTATTCCAGAATTATCAAAGAAAATTTGAAGGCTTGCATCCGTATAATCCTACCTATGCGCATAATTGTTATCTGCAGTTAACGGCGGAGACCGGCGTGATCGGCCTTCTTGGTTTTTTGGGGATACTGATGACGCTGTTTTGTAAATCTTTTGAAAAGATAAAACACATTCTTGAGAAAAATGCTAATATGATGGGGCTTTTTTTAGGAATGCTTTCCGGCATCGTCGCGTTTTTGGTACATAGTTTTTTTGACAATAATTTTTATTCGTTACAGCTTTCGGTCTACCTGTGGGTAATGATCGGGATGTTGGGGGCTTTAGGGGCGCTATTGAAGGATCCGGGACGTGGAGCCGTTTAACCGAAAGATAATAAAAGGGGAAAAAATGGGACGTCGCAAACGGGCATTAATCACAGGGATCACCGGTCAGGATGGTTCTTATTTGACGGAATTCTTATTAGATAAAAACTATGAAGTCTACGGACTTATCCGGAGATCGAGTTCTTTTAACACGGAACGCATCGATCATCTGTATCAGGACCCCCATGAAAAGGATGTGCGGGTTAAACTTGTTTATGGCGATTTGAATGATGCCAGTTCCCTGAATCATATCGTGAAGACCATCAAACCCGATGAGATTTATAATCTCGGTGCGCAAAGTCACGTGAAGGTCAGTTTTGGCATTCCGGAATATACCGCGGAAGTCGCGGGGTTAGGGACGACGAGATTATTAGAGGCCATTCGGGATTCCGGCATCAAGACGAAATTTTACCAGGCCTCGAGCTCTGAGATGTTCGGAAACGCCCAAGACCGTCCCCAGAATGAGAAAACGCCATTTTATCCCCGAAGTCCTTACGCGGCGGCCAAGGCTTACGCGTATTGGATGACGGTCAATTACAGGGAAGCCTACAATATGTTTGCTTGTAACGGGATTCTGTTTAACCATGAATCGCCGCGCAGGGGAGAGACGTTCGTGACGCGAAAAATCACTATGGCTTTAGCCCGCATCAAACACGGCGTGCAAAATAAACTTTATTTAGGTAATCTTGAGGCCAAGCGGGATTGGGGTTTTGCCGGAGATTATGTTGAGGCCATGTGGCTTATGCTGCAGCAGGACAAACCGGATGATTATGTGATCGCTACGGGTAAGACGTACTCCGTCCGGGAATTCCTGGAAGAGGCCTTTGGGTATGCCGGATTAAATTGGAAGACGTATGTGGAAATAGACCAAAGATATTTTCGGCCGACTGAAGTCGATTATCTTTTAGGGAACAGCACCAAGGCCCGAAGGAAATTGAAATGGCGTCCGAAGGTGACGTTCCCTGAGCTCGTGCGCATGATGGTCGACAGCGACATGCGATTGGTTGAGAAGATGTTGTATGGAGTCAAAGGGAAAGCCTCAAAGGCATAAGGGTAAGGTTTTATTATGGAAGCAGATCAAAGAAATGATTGGCAGGATCAGCGCGTGATTGTGACCGGCGGAGGTGGATTCCTGGGCCGGGCCGTGGTGGATCTCTTGAATCAAAGGGGTTGCTGTGAGGTATTTGTCCCGCGAAGCCAGGAGTATGATTTAAGAAAGCAGGAAGCTATTCAGCGTCTTTTGAACGAGACCCGGCCGGATATGGTCATTCATTTGGCGGCGATGGTCGGCGGGATCGGGGCTAATCAGGAAAATCCCGGGAAATTCTTTTATGATAATCTCATGATGGGTGTTCAGCTCATGGAAGAGGCGAGGGTGCACGGCGTCAAGAAATTTGTGGCTGTCGGCTCGATCTGCGCTTATCCCAAGTTTACGCCCCTTCCTTTTAAGGAAGAGGATCTCTGGAGCGGCTATCCGGAGGAAACCAATGCCCCGTACGGATTAGCCAAGAAGATGCTTTTGGTCCAATCTCAGGCGTATCGTCAGCAATATGGATTTAACGCGATCTATCTATTGCCCGTTAATCTGTATGGCCCGCATGATAATTTTGATCCGAGGGTGTCTCATGTCATTCCCGCGCTTATCAAGAAATGTTTTGATGCCCAGCTCAAAGGAGAGGACATCCTCTGTGTCTGGGGGACGGGACGCGCGACACGGGAGTTTCTTTATGTGGACGACGCCGCCGAGGGCGTGGTTTTGGCGTCGGAAAAATACAATAAATCCGAACCGGTTAATATCGGGGCGGGTTTTGAGATTTCGATCAAAGATCTGGCGGAGATGATCGCGCGTTTGACAGGATTTAAAGGAAGAATTATCTGGGACACCTCGAAACCGGACGGACAGCCCCGGCGATGTCTGGATGTTGCCCGGGCTAAACAGGAATTCGGTTTCACGGCCAGGACAACGCTCGAGCAAGGCCTCCGGAAGACGATCGCGTGGTATCAAAAAGAATTCAAGGTAAACGGTTAGAAAATCCTCCCATGCAACAAGATTATTCAAGCCTCATTGTCCGCCGGTGTGATAAAGCGATGGCGTTTTTCTTTTATGCCTTAATTTATTTTCTGCCTATTTCCACGGCTATTATTGAATGGTGTTTTTGTTTAACCCTTCTTTCTTATCTGGTCAAGAGAGGGGTTATTTTTTATGATCGCGTCAGGGAAGAAATCCGCCGCAGGGAACGCGTAGAATCCTGGGACAAGATCCGTCTTTTCTTTCAATCGTATCAACCCGTTAACGATGCTCTGAATAAGCCACTCGGCATTTTTCTTTTGATCGCGTTCTTATCGGTTTTGTTTAGTATTGATGGAGGGCTCAGTTTAAAAGGATTTGTATTCAAGTTGCTTGAGAATGTCTTTATCTACTTTTTCTTTATTGAGGTGATCCATTCGCGCAAAAGATTGAAAATCTTTTTTTCCGTTTTCTTGATTTCGTTCACGTTGATTGTGACCAATGGGATATTTCAATATTTTATCCGGGAGGAATTTATTCACCATCAGCCTATCACCGACGGACGGATCACATCCTCTTTTAACCATGCCAATGATTTTGCGGGATATCTTCTTGTGTTGTTGCCGTGTCTTTTAAATTTTTCATGGATACGGTATTTAAAGGCGGGAGGGATAAAAACATTTTCTCAGGAAACGAGGAAAAGCCCGTATGGTTTTTTCGTTTCGGATAAGTTTTGCTACGGCGTCACTTTCTTGGGGATATTCACGGTTATCTGTTTGGGACTGACGTTTTCCCGGGCCGCCTGGTTAGCCTTTGGCGGGAGCCTACTCATTTTAAGTTTTAGAAATAAAAGGATACTGGCCTTTTTTCTTTTGTTAATCATTTTATTCTCTGTGATTTTTATTCCAAAAATGATCAAAGAGAGACAGAGCAATATACATAACCGGATGGGATTTTTAACCATGTCCAGCCGTCCTATTTATTGGAGAGAGGCGTTTGAACTCATTAAGGAGCGTCCTGTTTTAGGAGTCGGATTAAACGCGTACACGTTAGCGTCTTCTCAACATAGGTTCAGCGGTTATCCGCATAATTCTTATCTTCAAATGGCCGCTGAAACAGGGATTGTGGGGTTGCTTTCTTTTTTATGGATCATAAATGTTTTTTTTGACACTGGGTTCAGTCAATTGAAGAAGATCAAAGATCCTTTCGCCGCGGAGCTTCTTTTGGGACTCCTGGCGGGTTTTTCTGGTTTTTTGATCCAAAGCTATTTTGATACAAATTTTTATTCAGGAAAGTTGAGTATCTTGATGTGGGTTGTTATGGGGTTGATCGCGGCCATTCCTAAAATCGAGGCCGCTGGAGCCGTTTGCCCGGTGAGGACCGTTGGGAATAAAGAATGAGAGAGTGATAAAGAGTTAAATTGACAAATTTAAAGCCTTGGTTATAATAAGAAAAATTTTAAAAGGAATTTCCTTATTTTAAAGGGAAGATGAGGAGAGAAATGGATAAATTAACCGTTAAAGATATCGATCTTAAGGATAAGAAAATCATTGTCCGGGTTGATTTTAATGTGCCTTTGGATGACCATCTGAATATAACCGATGACACACGCATCAGGGCGTTCTTGCCTACCTTGGAATATATTCTGAAACAGAAACCGGCTAAAGTTATTTTAATGAGCCATCTGGGCCGTCCCAAGGGGAAGCCCGAAGAGAAGATGCGGCTCACCCCGGCGGCCAAGAGATTGCAGAAATTAATCGGGGAAGATGTCCTCAAGCTGGACGACTGTATCGGTGATGCCGTTAAACAGGCTATCGAAAAAAGCAAACAGCGGATTATTATGCTTGAAAATTTGCGTTTTTATAATGAAGAAGAAAAAAATGATCCCGCCTTTGCCAAGAAATTAGCTTCACTGGCTGAGATTTATGTCAATGACGCCTTTGGGACTGCGCACCGGGCCCATGCATCGACGGAAGGGATTACTAAACATTTAACGTCTGTGGCCGGTTTTCTTCTGGAAAAAGAAATTGCTTATCTTGGCCGGGCATCCAAGAATCCCAAGAAGCCTTTTGTGGTCATACTGGGAGGGGCCAAGGTTTCGGATAAGATCATGTTGATAGAAAATCTGCTGAAAAAAGCCGATGCCATTCTTATCGGCGGGGGCATGGCGTACACGTTTCTCAAATCCTTGGGGAAAGGTATCGGGAATTCCATTTTGGAAGCGGATAAGGTGGCCATAGCCAAAGACCTCTTGGAAAAAGCAAAGAAGGCCAAGGTTCATATCGAGTTGACCAGTGATTTTGTCGTGGTCAAGGAGTTCAAAGATCCATCGACTAAAAAGATTGTGACGGATATTCCTGACGGCTGGTCAGGTGTAGATATTGGGCCGCAGACGAGAGAAAAGTTTAAGAAAATTCTATCTACGGCCAAGACCGTTGTTTGGAACGGACCTCCCGGGGTGTTTGAGATTGATGCTTATGCCGAAGGGACAAAAGAGATCGCGACGTATCTTGCGGCACTTAAGGGAGTGACGACCATCGTGGGCGGCGGCGATTCAGCGGCGGCGGTCAGTAAATTTAAAGTCGAAGACGGTTTTACGCATATCTCCACGGGCGGAGGAGCTTCACTAGAATTCTTGGAAGGAAAAGAACTGCCGGGGGTGGCAGCGTTAAAAGATAAAAAATAGTGACTTCCGTAAATGATTGAATCGCCTCACGCCGGAGGCCAAGAGGGAAAAGAGGATCATGATGAGAAAACCGATTATTGCCGGGAATTGGAAACTTTATAAGACATCCAAAGAGGCCATTGAATTGGTAACGTTATTAAAGAGAGATCTGTGTGATGTGGATACGGTCGATATCGTGGTTTGCCCGGTCTTTACAGCCCTTTCAGATGTCAGTGATACTTTAACAGAGTCCAATATCCGGGTCGGCGCCCAAAATTTGTATTGGGAAGACGCGGGGGCTTTCACCGGTGAGGTCTCAGCGCCCCTTCTTAAGGAATTGGGGGTTGAGTATGTCATTATCGGCCACTCGGAAAGGCGCCAATTCTTCGGAGAGACCAATGAAACCGTTAATAAGAAAATGAAAGCCGCTCTCAGACATCAATTAATCCCTATTGTTTGTGTGGGAGAGGTTTTGAAAGAAAGAGAAGAAAATAAAACATTCGACGTGATTCGGACTCAATGTGAAGAATCTTTAAAGGGATTGTCCTCAGAAGAAATGGAAGGTTTGATTGTGGCGTATGAACCCGTATGGGCCATTGGGACAGGCAAGACGGCAACGCCCGCCCAAGCCCAAGAGGTACACCATTTTATTCGACAGCTTTTGACAAAAATGTTCGATGAAGAAGTCGCTTTAAAAGTTCGAATTCAATACGGCGGGAGTGTCAAGCCGGAAAATATCGCTGAACTGATGGCCGAGCCAGATATCGATGGGGCCTTGGTCGGCGGGGCTAGCCTGAAAAGCGAGTCATTTGCCGCTATCGTAATAAACAGTTGTTCAAAGGTTCAGACCAGAAAATAGAGAGGTGAGAAGCCATGCTGGGATTTGTTACATTTATTCATGTGATTGTTTGTGTTTTGCTTATTTTGATCATCCTCATGCAATCGGGAAGAGGCGGGGGGCTCACGGAAAGTTTCGCCTCAGCCGAGACGGTCTTCGGCGCAAAGACCAATAGTCTTTTGATCAAGACGACCACGATCTTCGCGACATTTTTTCTGATCACCTGTTTGGGCCTGGCTTTTCTTTCTTCCAGAAAAAGCAAATCTTTGATGTCTGATAAAATAGCCGTTCCTCAAACACAGCTTCCCGTTGTGCAAAAAGAAATTGGTCCGGAATCCGCGAGTGCTGTCGGGGAAAACCCCTCAACGGAAATGGCCGCCCCTCCAACGGAGGATCTCACGGCGTCTCAGGAAACAAAGTCGGATGACGTGAAGAGTGCCATGGAACAAAATGCATCTTCAGAGACGGTTGTTCTCCCGGAAATACCGTCAACTCCCCAGGAAGCAACGCCTGATGCCCCATAATGTGTGTGATGATCGCGCGGTCCCAGTTGAATTGGAGTCCTCTCAGCCGCTGGATAAGGAATGTTCTTTTCCGACAACGGGTATTCTTTAGTCTTATTTCTTTCTGCCTTTTCCTCCCTTCTTTGTTACCTTCCGCTGAAGAAACGATCCCCCAGAAATATGGAGGCCAATTGGTCATTTCTACGGTCTCTGATCCAAAGACATTTAATGATATCATGGCCAAAGAAACATCTTCGACAATAGTCACGTCGCATATCTTCGACGGGTTGACAACCACGAACGCCTTTACCACAAAGGTGGAACCTCATTTGGCCAAGTCATGGCAGGTCAGCTCCGATGGGCTGGTCTGGACGTTTTTTCTTCGGGAGGGTGTCCGGTGGAATGACGGCGCGCCTTTTAGCGCGGACGATGTGGTCTTTACTTTTAATGATTTGATCTATAATCCCCGGATCCCGAGTTCCGCCAAGGATGTCTTTACGATCGATGGCCAGCCGTTTAAGGTGGAAAAGGTCGATGACTTGACGGTCAGGTTTACCCTGCCGGTTAAATTCGCTCCTTTCTTAAGGGGGATGGGCCAGGCGATTCTCCCGAAACACAAACTTAAAAAGGCGGTTGAGGATGAAGCGTTTAATTTTACCTGGGGTATTGATACGGATCCTCAGGAGATCGTCGGAACAGGGCCGTATAAATTGGTGCGTTATGATCCCGGCCAACGGCTCATCTTTGAAAGAAATCCTTACTATTGGAAGCTTTCCCCCGAGGGAGAACAGCTTCCGTATCTTGGGAGGGTTGTTTATCTGATTGTGCCGAGCGCGGATGTTCAGCTTCTCAAGTTTCTGGAAGGGACGATCGACATTTATAACGTCCGAGGGTCCGATTTTCCGTATTTAAAACCGTTGGAAAAGGAAAGGAATTTTACGGTTTATGATTTAGGGCCCGACATGGGAAGCCAGTTTATTTTCTTCAATCAAAACAACGGCGCTCATCCGGAAACGGGGAAGGCCTATCTGCCGGCGCACAAGCTCGCCTGGTTCACGGATCTTAATTTCCGTCGGGCCGTGGCGCACGCGATTGACAGAAAGAAAATCATTGAAATTGTCAACAACGGCCTGGGCTACCCTCAGTATTCGTCCATCGGTCCGGGCGCGGGGTTTTTTCATACGGAAGAAGTGGTGCAATATGACTTTGATTTAAAAACAGCCAAGAAAATTTTAGCGGACGCGGGTTATCAGGACAGAAATCAGGACGGGATATTGGAAGATCAAGAGGGCCATCGCCTGGAATTTAATTTGTATACGAACGCCGGAAACACGGAACGATTGGATATCGCCGCCATTATCCGGCAAGATTTGGAAAATTTGGGCATGAAGATTAATTTTCAATCTTTGGAATTTAACACCCTGGTCAGTAAATTAACGTCCACCTTCGAATGGGACGCAGTTGTTTTAGGCTTGACCGGCGGCATTGAACCCCATTTTGGCCAGAATGTTTGGCATTCTTCCGGCGGATTGCATATGTGGCATCCCAATCAGGAGACCCCGGCAACGGATTGGGAAAAAAGGATTGATGAACTCTTTAGCCTCGGAGTCCAGGAGTTGAGCGAGGATAAGCGCAAGGTCTTTTATGATGAATTTCAGATGATTGTTTCTCAAAAACTCCCGTTGATCTATACTGTCTTGTCAGCGCAGATGACGGCGGTGCGTAATAAGTTTGTTAATCTCAAACCGACGAATTACGGCGGGGTTCTTCACAATTTGGAAGAGATTTATATGAAGAAAGAGGCGCGCTAAAGATGTGGGGATATATTCTGAAAAGATTTCTTGTGGCTATTCCGATCCTCCTGGCTATCGCGTTCGTGACCTTTCTATTAATGCGGTTCACGCCGGGTAATTACCTCGATACGATGCGGATGGATCCGCAGTATTCTAAGGCAACCATTCAGCATTATGAGGAATTGTATCAACTGGATAAACCGCTCCTTCAGCAGTATCTGCAGTGGATTAAAAATATCCTGAGACTCGAATTCGGGTATTCCTTTTATTACAATGTGCCGGTTGTCCAAATCATCGGCGGCCGTTTATGGAATACGTTTGTCTTGTCCTGCGCGAGTTTTCTTTTCACGTGGGGGGTGGCCTTGCCGTTAGGCATCACGGCGGCCTTGCGCCGGAATCAATGGCTGGACCGGCTTATTCAGTTCTTTTCGTATGTTTGGCTGTCGGTGCCGAGTTTTTTTCTGGCCATGATCCTGTTGTACGCGGCGAGTCAGACTGGATTTTTGCCCCTGGGCGGGATGGTAAGTCCGAACTTTGAAGAAATGAATTTTTTAGAGAAGGCGTTGGATATTCTCAAGCATTTGGCGATTCCGACGATTGCTTTATCGGTCGGCTCCATAGCGGCGTTACAGCGCATTATGAGGGGGAATATGCTGGAGGTCCTGGGGCAACAATATATTTTGATGGCCAGGGCCAAAGGATTGCCGGAGAACAAAGTGGTTTATCATCATGCCCTGCGCAACGCGATCAATCCCCTGATCACGTTATTAGGGTATGAGTTTTCTTCCCTTTTAAGCGGGGCGGCCCTGATCGAGATTATTTGCGGCTGGCCGGGCTTGGGGGCTTTGATGCTCACGGCTGTGCGATCAAAAGATATTTATCTGGTGATGGCCAGCATGTTGATGGGAAGTGTCTTATTTATTATAGGAAACCTGTTGGCCGATATTCTTCTGGCCAAGGCCGATCCAAGGATTCGATATGAGCGCGGATAAAAAACATCTCAGTGAGTTTCAAATAGCGTTGAGGAATTTCAAGAAAAACAGGTTGGCCTGTCTAGGAGTCGTTATTCTGGGCCTTTTGTATGTCGCAGTGATCTTCGCGGAATTTTTATCCCCGTATTCTTATAAGAATGAAAACCGGAATTATTCGTATTGCCCGCCTACGGTTATTCAATTCTTCGATGAAAACCGCCTCGTCTGGCCGTATGTTTATGGAAGGCAGTTGGAGTTTAACGCGTATCATGGAAGAATTTATACGATCGACAAGACCCAAAAATATCCGTTGCGGTTTTTTGCGCCGGGAGACACGTATCAATGGCTGGGATTTTTGCCTGGCCGCCGCCATTTGATAGGGGTGAGTGAGCCGGGGCGGTTTTATTTGCTGGGGGCCGACAGCCGCGGCCGGGATGTGTTTTCCCGGCTGCTGTATGGGGGGAGGATATCGTTATCCATCGGGCTGATCGGGGTCTGTATTTCTTTTACCATCGGACTGATTGTCGGCGGAGTGGCGGGGTATTACGGCGGCAGGGTGGATGATATCCTTATGCGGATCTGTGAGATGTTTATGATGGTGCCGGGTTTTTATCTTCTGCTGGCGTTACGCAGTGCTGTGCCCGATAATTTTAATTCCGTGCAGGTTTATTTCGCCATTGTGGTTATTCTTTCTTTTATCGGCTGGGCGGGATTGGCCAGGATCATCCGGGGGATGTGCCTTTCTTTAAGGGAGCGGGAATATGTCCTGGCCGCGAGGACATTCGGTTTGTCGGATAGGAAGATCATCACGGGGCATATCTTGCCTCACACGGTATCTTATTCCATCTTTGCGGTCATGCTTTCGATCCCGGGATATATTCTCGGCGAATCCGCTTTGAGTTTGATCGGGCTTGGGATTCAGGATCCTTTTGCCAGTTGGGGAAATATGCTTTCCGACGCGATGAGTATTGTGCGCATTAAGTTCGCGCCATGGATTCTTCTGCCCGGTTTTTTTATTTTTGTCACCGTGATCTGTTTTAACGTGATCGGCGACGCCTTGAGGGATTGTTTGGATCCTTTGTTGAAGTCTGAGGTCAAAGGGTAATTATGTCACACGCTGTCATGCGATTAAGAAATTTAACCGTGGTCGTGAATGTCCTGGGCCGGGAAAGGGTTTTAGTGGATGGGCTCAATCTGGACATCCCTCAAGAGGGTATTCTGGCCCTCGTGGGGGGGTCCGGCAGCGGTAAGACGACAACCGGACTTTCGATTTTAAGACTTTTGTCCCCGGCGTTGGAGATCCAAAGGGGCGTGATTTTTTATAAAAGCAAGGATTTGCTCAATGCGACCGAGGCCCACATGCGTCAGTTGAGAGGCAAAGAAATCAGCATGGTGTTCCAGGAGCCTTTGAGCGCTTTTAATCCAGTGTTCTCGATCGGGTATCAGATTGAAGAGGTGTTACGTTTTCATACGGATTTGGGCCGTTCCCGGCGAAAGGCCAGGGTTGAGGAACTCTTGGATGTCGTGGGAATGCCGGATCCCAGAGGAATGAGGGACAAATATCCTCATCAGTTGAGCGGCGGGATGCGCCAACGGGCCATGATTGCCCAGGCTATCGCCGTTGACCCGAAGCTTATTATTGCCGATGAACCAACCAGCAATCTTGATGTGACACTTCAGGCCAGGATCATGGAATTGTTTAGAAAGTTAAAGAAGGAATTGAAACTCTCGATTCTCCTGATCACGCATGATTTGGGAATGGTGGGACATCTGGCGGATGAAGTGGCGGTGATGCATCAAGGCAGGATTGTCGAGCATGGCCCGACACAACAGATTTTGGATAGACCTCAGCATGCCTACACGCGCGAATTGATGGAAACAGGTTGATCAATATTTTTAAAATTCAGGTAAAAAAGAATCAGAGACGTATGTTATTAGAATTAAAAAATATTAAAAAATATTTTCCCGTGAAGAAGGGATTTCTTGGTCGGGGACAAACGTTTGTGCGTGCCGTGGACGGGGTTGATCTTGCCATTCAGGAAGGGGAAAATGTCAGTCTGGTGGGGGAATCGGGATGCGGCAAGACGACGCTGGCCCGGAGCATTCTCAGGCTGATGCCTCTGGACGGGGGGCAAATTATCTTTAAGGGAGAGGATCTCAGTCGGCTGAGCGGTCGACGGATTATCCCTTATCGAAAACACATGCAGATGGTCTTTCAGGATCCTTTCAGCAGTCTCGATCCGCGATTTACGGTGCGACGTCTCTTACAAGAGGCGCTTACTCTCGAGAAAGAACAGTATAAAACAAAGGGATCTCAGGAAGAGCGCGCGGCATATCTTCTTTCGGCCGTTCAATTGAAGGGGGACATGTTGAGTCGCTACCCCCATGAATTCAGCGGCGGGGAGCGTCAACGGGTTGCTATCGCGCGCGCTTTGATGCTGAATCCTCAATTGCTGATCCTTGATGAAGCCGTATCCTCATTGGATGTGATTGTTCAAAAACAGATCATTCATCTCCTCGGTGACCTGCAACGCCAGTTTCGTTTAACCTACCTTTTTATTTCCCATAACCTCAAGATCATCCGGAAGATCAGTCATAAGATTGCCGTCATGTATCAAGGCAAGATCGTTGAACTGGCTCCCACGGAAGAGATCTTCAATAACCCTTTGCATCCTTATACCAGGGAGTTGCTGTCGGCTGCCGTCGAATATAAGGCTATAGCGAGGGAAGAAGCGATCCTCATCAGCGATCACTCCCGTCTTATCGATAAAGGCAACGGGCATTTTGTCTTAAGTGAATAATCTCAGGCGTCTGTTTACCGATTTTTTGAATTAGAGGGCTGATGTCTTTGCAAAAAAGAATATACCAAAACGCTGGCTCAATTGATCCGGCGGATTTAACCGAAAAGACAGATTAGGTTTTTTTATCAAATTTTCTTTTGAGACGAAAACCCATTGCCCCTAATAAGCCGCTGGCGAAAAGGGAAAGTGATGCGGGTTCCGGAACCACAGTATCATGTGGAAAGGATTGAACCGTAGGATATTGGCGCAAGGTGAATACGTATCCTTCCGGGTAGGCCTCTAGATCAGGGACATCAAAAGAAAATGCCAGGATCGCAGGTTTGATATTGGGAGAGGCAAAGACGCCGTCCTGGAAGGTCAATTCCTGATCGCCGTGAAAAAGGGTCGCGAAGATAGGCGTGATGTCCAAGGGATCGTCGAGTAAGAGATCATTATTCACATACACAAAGGCCGGGGCAGGATCGGCGTCGGGCGTATCAAAATCCAGTCCTTGAAAATCAAACCCGAAATTGGTTAAAGATTCAAAATCATCCCCGATGCCAACGCCCAACAGCACATGGTAATCTGTCCAATTTTCTCCGGTATTATTGTAAATATTTTCAACAAACAGATATTCTGTTGTGCCTTCGCTGGGATCAACAGAAAGTTGGATGTCGATTGGATCCAGGTTTGTGAATTCTTTGGCCAGATTTACCCAGCTAAATTGCCTGCCTCCGTTAGGAGGATTATAAATATACTCCCAATTGGAATTGCTCCCATTGTCATTATTCCAGTAGGTAGTGGACAGCCCGCCATCGATAATTGATGCCCCTGGGCCAGGAACTATGGAATCTCCAGTGGGAATGACCCCGGCGTAGGATAGGGATGGGAACAACAACAGCAGACCAATGATGGCTACAGATGTTTGTTTTTTCATTGTCACGGCTCCTTCAGTATGTGTTATGAAAGAATGTTTGGGACGAAGAACTTCAAAATAAATCTTTTGATTTTATTCCGGATTTTTCAATAAGGCCGCATTACCTTAAAACAACCCCCAAGAATTGTCAATAGGACAAACTCCCCCAAACCTTCTAATCAAGTGGCGCGTCTTTTTCTTTCTTCGCAATAGTCTTGGGGATGTAAAGATTTAACAGGCGCCTGGTGAATTGGGAGCTTGAAGGCTAAAGGGAAACCTTGCCAATTCTTCGTAAACAGGTCCTGCCGAGGTGAGGGTGCTTTTATATAAAACAATGTCCAGGGCTTCCTGAACGAGGCTGGCGGGGAGTGAATATTTTTTCATTTCCCGGCTGAGCGCGTCAAGATTCTTCGGCGAACGTGCCCGTCCGATGGTGATATGAGGGCTGAAGGCCCGGGCTTCTTTTTTAAACCCCATATTCCCGAGCTGGGTCTCAAGGGAGTCCGCGAGCGTTTCGAATCTTTTTTGATCATCTTTCAATCCCACCCAGATGACTCTGGCCCGCTCCGGTGAGGGGAACGCCCCTAATGAGGTGAGTTCGAGTCTTAAAGGAGGGGTGAGTTGAGCGATATTTCCCAAGACCTCTTTCACGCGATCGATGCGTTGTAATGGAACGTCGCTGAGAAACTTGAGGGTTAAATGGATGTTTTCAGGCTTGACCCATTTGATATCACAGTTCAGGGATTTGAGATGGGCTTGAACCTGTTTGATCGTATGGACCAGGATCTCATTGAGATCCATGGCGATAAATGTTCGGATGAAATCAGACATGTCAGGTTAAGAATTCTATGAGGAGACGTAAAGCCTGGTTCGCGGCTTGGGATTTGATGCCGGCGCGCGTGCCTTGAAACCGGCATTCGAGACATAAGGTTTCCAGTTCTGTAGCCACCGCGATAAACGTTAATCCTGTGGGTTTCTGAAGGGTGCCGCCTGTCGGCCCGGCAATCCCGGTTATGCTGACTCCAAAATCAGTCTTAAGGATTTCTCGAACTCCCTTGGCCATAGCTGTGGCCACGGCCCCGCTGACCGCGCCATGTTTTTTCATTAATGGGGGGGAGATTTTCAGCGTTTTTTCTTTGGCCTCATTACTATAAGCCACCACGGCCAATTTCAGGTAGTTGGAACTGCCGGGAACATTCGTCAAACGGTGAGAAAGCAGGCCGCCGGTGCAGGATTCAGCCAGGGACACGGTCTTTTTCTTGCTTGCAAGTAATTGAGCCGCTTTTTGTTCTAAGCGCATCTTTATGATTTATTGACCTCCGCACATGCAATAGAATTGAACCATCGAGCGGACGGAGGTCGAGATACTGACTACCATAGTGTTTCATTACTTTTGCGGAAGTCAGTAGTTTTATGGGTTTGGGGAGGAAAAGGACCAGAGGTTTTCCTCTATTTTGGGGTATTATAGGGGCGGACAAACTCCTTGACAAGCAATTACATTTAGAATATATTACACCACGATTTACAAAAAAATATTATCAGCGGTTGCCAAAATTTAACCGGTTCTTTCCTAGAATGACTTATCATAAAGTTTTCATAATTAAGATCCTGAGAGTTTTTCTTGGGATTTTTTTATATATTGACGCTCAACGATAGCTGGAGAAGCTAACCATGTTTAATACAATTGAAGAAATCTTAGAAGATCTGAGACAAGGCAAAATGGTCATTGTCATGGATGATGAAGGGCGCGAAAATGAAGGGGATTTGTTGTGCGCGGCTGAATTCATTACGCCCGAAAAAATCAATTTCATGGCTAAAGAGGCCAGAGGTCTGATATGTGTTCCCATGGGCGAAGAACGGCTTAATGAGCTGGATCTTCATCCCATGAAAATGGATACCTTCAGCCATAAACATCAAAAGTGTAACACGGGCTGGGCTATTTCCGTGGATGCCGCCAAAGGCATTACCACCGGGATCTCGGCGGCGGACAGGGCGTATACGGTGAAAGTTCTTATTGATCCGAAAGCGACGTCTTTTGACTTGATTACCCCGGGACATTTATTTCCGTTAAGGGCCCGCAAGGGGGGAGTATTGGTGCGCGCCGGCCATACCGAGGCTTCGGTGGATCTGACAAGACTGGCCGGACTTTATCCGGCCGGGGTTATTTGCGAGATTATGAATGATGACGGGACCATGGCCCGAACGCAGGAGTTACTGGAGTTTTCCAAGAAGCATCATTTGAGAATTTGCACGATTGACAGCCTGATTGAGTATCTGCGCAAATACGAGAAATTGGTCGAGCGCCTGGTTGAAACTAAGTTGCCGACGGAATACGGCGACTTTACGATGATTGCTTATCGTTCCAAGGTTGATGATTATGTTCATGTCGCGCTGGTGAGGGGGGACCTGGATGAAAAAAAATCTGTTCTGGTCCGGGTGCAATCGGAATGTTTGACCGGGGACGCGTTTAAATCTTTGCGCTGTGATTGTAATGCTCAGTTGAACACCGCCTTAAAATCGATCGCGGACAGCGGGGCTGGCGTTCTTATTTATATGCGTCAGGAAGGAAGAGGGATAGGCCTTGTCAACAAACTTAAGGCGTATAATCTTCAGGACAAAGGGATGGATACGGTCGAGGCCAACGAGGCCCTCGGATTTTCTCCGGACCTGCGTCATTATGGATTAGGGGCGCAAATTCTCGTGGATCTGGGCGTTAGACAGATCCGTTTGCTGACCAATAATCCTCGCAAGATTGTTGGATTAGAAGGGTACGGCCTGACGATTACAGAGCGTGTCCCTTTAAAGATCCCGCACAACACGGTGAACAAGAATTATCTCCAGGCGAAAAAAGAAAAATTAGGGCATATCTTATAATTCTTTCTATGGCGAAAATTTACGAAGGAAAATCTGTAGGCAAAGGCGTGAAGATCGGTGTGGTCGCCTCACAATTTAATAAGTTTATTACCCAGCGGCTGGTTGACGGCTGTTTGAAAGAACTGCAGGGCCGGGGCGTTGTGAAAAATGATATTCGTCTCGCGTGGGTCCCGGGGGCTTACGAAATTCCTATCGTGGCGCTTAAGCTCGCGAAAAAAAAGAATGTGGATGGGGTCATTTGTTTAGGGGCGGTGGTGCGCGGGGAGACGATGCATTTTGATCTTGTGGCGAGGGGAGCGGCTGAGGGGATTGCCCAGGTATCGTTAGCCACGGGAAAACCCGTCATTTTTGGCGTTCTGACGACGGATACAGTGGATCAGGCGTATAAACGTTCTGAGCCCAAGGGAGACAATAAAGGCAGAGACGCGGCGTTGGCCGCTCTTGAAATGATTAACCTTCTTTCTCAGGTATAACACGGCAACCGGATTCCATGCGTAATAGAACCAAAGCGCGAGAGTGCACCTTAAAGATCCTTTACCAGTCGGAAATTACGCGACGGGCTATTAAAGCAACCGCTGATCTTTTCTGGGCCGGATTTAATACCGTTGATCGAAATATCCAGAGTTTTTCAGATCGGCAGACTTCAGGCATAGAAAAGAAAATTCAGGAAATAGACAGTAAGATATCTCAGTATGCCGCCAATTGGCAGTTGAAACGCATGGCGGTGATCGATCGCAATGTCTTGCGTTTAGGCGTGTTTGAATTATTATATGCCCCGGATGTCCCGCCTAAAGTTGTTATTAATGAGGCCGTGGAATTGGCCAAAAAATATGGAGATTTGGAATCCGGGAAATTTGTGAACGGGATCTTAGATAAACTGCATAAGTCGGAAATCCTCTCCAGGACAGACCAGCATAATGATTTATAGACGGCTTCAGCCCGTAACCGCTGACGATCGTTATGCTTTTTGAAATAACAAAGAAACAACTTCATGTCAAGACTCGCCGACCTTCATACCCATACCTATTATTCCGACAGCACTTTATCCCCGCAAGAGCTTATTGAACAGGCCCATCAGAACGGTTTATCTTGTTTGGCTGTCACCGATCATGATACCGTTGAGGGGATTGCCCCATCAATGGAAGCCGCCAGAAAATACGGGATTGAAATCATCACGGGCATAGAATTGTCTTCAGAAATTCATGGAAAGGAAGTTCATATCCTCGGGTATTTGTTTAATCGGGAGCATGGGTTCTTGACGGATCAATTGAACAGGATGCAGGACGTGAGGATTGAACGGATGAAGACAATGATTGAGAAGCTCAGAGGATTGGGAATAAAGAACATAGAATTAGAAGAGGTCTGTGCCTTGACCAAGACCAAATCTGTGGGGCGGCCTCATCTGGCGACGATTTTAAAAGAGAAGGGGGCTGTGTCTGATTATACGCAGGCCTTTGAGAAATTTTTGGCCGAGGGGCGTCCGGCATATGTTTCTAAATTTAAGCAAACTCCGTATGAGGCGATAGCGCTGATCCGGCAAGCCGGCGGCCTGGCGGTTCTGGCTCATCCCATGCTCACCGGTATTGATGAGCTTATCCCCAGTCTCGTCAAGGCCGGGATGAAGGGACTGGAGGTTTATTATCCTAACGTCCCCGAGAATGTGATCTATTTTTATGAGGGGCTGGCCAAGAAGCATCATCTCCTGATGACGGGTGGTTCTGACGCTCACGGAGATATCAAGAAGAACACGCGCATCGGCCGCATCAAGATCCCGTACGCGTTAGTGGAACAGTTAAAGGAAGCCGTCAGAGCGTGAAATGGGATACGGTATAAATATTTTATGATAATGACCGATAGGGATTATATGCAGCGGGCGTTGGCATTGGCTCTTAAGGCCAAAGGGCAGACATCGCCGAATCCTCTGGTAGGCGCGGTGATCGTTAGAGGGGAAAAGGTTATTGCGGAAGGCTGGCATCGTCGGTGTGGCGCTGATCACGCCGAGATCGTGGCCCTGAAGAAGGCGGGAGATCGCGCGAAGGGGGCGCGGCTCTTTGTTAATCTGGAACCCTGTTTTCATTACGGCCGTACCCCGCCTTGCGTTGATGAGGTCATTCGCAGCGGGATCCAAGAGGTCATCCTGGGGATGAAAGATCCCAATCCCCTGACGCATGGGAAATCCGTCGCCAAGTTGCGCCGGGCCGCTATTCCCACAAGGGTGGGGATCTTGCGAACGGAATGCGAAAAGCTCAACGAGGTTTTTGTCAAGTATATCACCACGGGCATGCCCTTTGTGGCCACGAAATCGGCCCAGTCCCTCGACGGCAAGATCGCCACGGCCTCCGGCCGATCTCAGTGGATCACTTCCGAAAAGTCGCGGCAATACGCGCGCGTGATCCGGGATGAGTTCGACGCGATCCTGGTGGGGATCAATACGGTCATGAAAGATAATCCCGGATTAAACCCCCATCGAAAGACGAAGAAATTAAAGAAGATCATTCTGGACACCACGCTCAAGATCAGCCTGACGGCGAAACTTTTTGAAGGCATGGACCCGCGTGATTGCCTGATCGTGACAACCGCCGCGGCCTCCCCATCCAAGAGGGACGCGCTGGCGGCTCGAGGAGTGACCGTGATCATCGCTCCCCCCAAGGAGGGACGGGTGGATATACGATGGGCGTTTAAAGAACTTGCAAAAAGAGAAATCACCAGTATTCTAGTGGAGGGCGGCGCCCGGGTGATTGGAAGCGCTCTGAGAGAAAACCTTGTCGACAAGATGTATATTTATACGGCCCCTAAGATCATCGGGAATCAGAGGGCCTTGAGCTCGATCGACGGTCTTAATGGGACAAATGTCGAACAATCCGTGCGGCTTAAGAATTTAACTATGAAACCATTGGATGATGAGTGGTTGGTGACAGGATATGTTTTCAGGGATCGTTGAAGAGGTCGGTGTTGTTGAGAAATTAGCCCGCGCGGAAAATTTATGCGTCTTAAAATTGCGCGCCCGGAAGATATTCAAGGGAATCAAGCCTGGAGACAGCATCGCGGTGGACGGCGTTTGCTTGACGATGACACGGATCAAGAAGGGTGTCCTGGCATTTGACATGATGCGCGAAACGTTATTAAAAACAACCTTAGGCGGACGTATCCCTGGGGACACGGTGAATCTGGAACGCGCGTTAAAAGTCGGCGATCGGATCGGCGGGCACTTTGTGACAGGGCATATCGATGAGGTCGGCGTCATTCGGGAGATCATTCATAAGAAAAATTACACAGAGTTTCAAATCGGCTTAAATAGGTCCCTGGCCAAGCACATCGTGCCTAAAGGATCTGTGTGTCTGGACGGGGTCAGTTTGACCGTCGGTGAGGTCCAACGAAATTTTTTTTCAGTTTATCTGATCCCTTTCACGAAGGAAGGGACAACCCTTGGAGCCAAGAAGAAGGGCGCGAAGATTAACATCGAGACAGATATCTTGGCGAAATATGTTTTTAATCCCAGGTCGGGTGGATAGAGTGTTCTTATTGACCTGGGCGCAACCATTTTTGCGGAAGACAGTCGACGCATGAAAGGATCATTTTATGGAATTGGATATCTGTGAAATTCAGAAAATCATTCCCCATCGATTTCCGTTTTTGTTGATCGATAAAGTAATCGAGCTTATTCCCAACGAAAAGCTCATCGCGATTAAGAATGTTTCCGTGAATGAGCATTTTTTTGTTGGTCATTTTCCTGAAGAGAAGGTGATGCCCGGCGTCCTTATTGTGGAGGCCATGGCGCAAGCCGGATGTGTTTATTTTTATTACAGTAAAAATATGCAGGGCAAGGATTTGATTTATTATCTGGCAAAAGTGACCGCCAAGTTCCTGATCCCTGTTGTCCCCGGGGATCAACTAAAAATTGAGGTGACAACTATTAAATTAATGAGTAAGGTTGGCCTATTAAAAGGTCAGGCCTTTGTGGGGGATAAACTTGTGGCCGAGGCGGAAATCGGTTTTGGCATCAAAGAAGTCTTATAAAACGTCACTGCCCGGTTTATTTTTCATTAAAGGTTTTTTCTTTTCTCTTCTACAGAAGTCACTAATTGATCGAATTGTTATTCAACCGTCATTTAATGAGAAATATATAACTGGGAAGGTTAAGTGTTAAGGTCAATAATTGACGAATCCCACCATTAATGTTAGACTACACTCCAATTTTATTATTACTACTACACTGTAACATTATTTTCTGAACAATTCTTTCTTACAAAATTCGAGGGAAGTGCTTTGTTCCACAATTCAGAAATTTAGGTTACAAAGTACTACGCTAAATTTTCGGGGAGTAGCGCAGCTGGCTAGCGCGCAACGTTCGGGACGTTGAGGTCGTGGGTTCGAAACCCGCCTCCCCGACTCTTCTTTTTTTATCGACTGATGACCCAGGCGCACATATTTTATTCAGGAACAGTCCAGGGGGTGGGATTCCGTTTTACGGTCCAGCGCTACGCCTTTTCTCTGGATCTGAAGGGATGGGTCAAGAATTTGCCTGACGGTCGCGTGGAAATTTTTGTTGAAGGACCCAAGGAAAAAGTGGAGCGGCTCATGGCTCAAGTCGAGGATGACTTCGGGGAATATATTCAGAATAAAGAATTGACGTCCCCATCGTCCGACCCCGAGGAGCCGTGGCGGCCGGAGAAGTTTAAAGACTTCAAGATCGTTCATTACTGACCTTTGCAAAAGTAATGGAACACTATGGTAGTCAGCCCCAACTTTCCTCTAATAATTATTTAGAGGATGTTGGGATGCCCCTGCTCCATCTGAATATTTGTTAAGGAAAGCAGGGATATCTCGACCTGCGTTTTCTGAAGGATACGGTTCCATTAGTTGTACGCAGGTCAATAAGTTCCTTAGAATTTTTTTCATGCGTTACGCTGTTTTATCCGACATTCATGGAAATCTGGAAGCGCTTCAGGCCGTGATTCAGGCCTGCCGACAGCAGCGTGTGGAAGCCTTTTTGTGCGTGGGGGACACCGTGGGGTACGGGGCCAATCCTCAAGAGTGCCTGGAGATCCTCAGAGGTTTGAAGGCGATCTCCGTCGCCGGCAATCATGACTGGGCAGTCTCGGGGAAGCTGGATTTTTCTTACTTTACCGAGGATGGCCAGGCCGCTGTCTTGTGGACGAGGAATAAAATCGCGTTTGAGCAATTTAATTATTTGAACAGTCTCGAGCTTGTTTACAAAAATGAGGATGTCATCCTGGCGCATGGTTCTTTAGACCAACCCGCGCAGTTTAATTATCTGGAAGATCTCCCCCAAGCCCAAGAGGCATTTCCCCTGATGGATCGGGGGATTTGTTTTGTGGGGCATACCCATGTCCCGCGGATTTTTATTCAAAGAGGCGAGAAGAGTTATTTTACCCAGATTCTGGAGATGGAATTAAGCGCGGATGACAAATATATCGTTAATGTCGGGAGTGTCGGTCAGCCTCGCGACGGCAATTCCCTGGCGTCCTATGGTATCTATGATACCGGGATGGCCATGATTGATATTAAAAGGGTCCCGTATGATATCCCGACGGCCCAAAGGAAAATTCTTGAGGCCGGCCTTCCGGAACACCTGGCTGAGCGCCTGGCCCTGGGCCGATAGAAAATCATTTCAGGACATTCGCGTTTGACGATTTACGGTATGATTTTAGACTATGGACAAGGTTAAGGCAGAAAAAGAAATAAAGAAATTATCGCGGGACATTGAAGAGCACAATCGCCGTTATTATGACCTGGCGCATCCGACGGTCACGGATAAAGAATATGATGATCTTCTGAAACGACTCATCGCCCTTGAGGAGGAATTCCCTGATTTAAAAGACCTTCATTCTCCCAGTCAAAGGGTCGGCATACAAGCCCCGGCCGGCGGCCCGACGGTGAAGCATCACACCAAGATGTATTCCCTGGATAACACGTATGCCGTGGATGAGCTTAAAGAGTGGCACGCCAGGATCCTGAAGGGGCTGTCTGGGCAGAAACCGGAATATGTCGTTGAGCTTAAGATCGATGGTGTCAGCGCGGCTTTAACATATCAAGACGGAAATTTGATCTCCGGCGCGACGCGGGGGGACGGGATTACGGGGGAAGATGTTACACCGGCCCTTAAGACTATTCGGGCGATTCCTTTAAAATTAATTAAAATTCCCGATGTGATTCCTGCGAAACTTCTGGAAGTCCGCGGTGAGGTTTATATGACGCATCAGGATTTTGAACGCTTGAACCAGGACCGACGGGACAAGGGCGATGTCCTTTTCGCGAATCCGCGGAATTTTACCAGCGGCTCGTTGAAACTGCTGGATACCCGGATGACGGCCCGGCGCAATCTGCAGTGCTTCATCCATTCTTTCGGTGTCCTTGAGGGCGGGGAGGCGTTTAAGACGCAATGGGAGTTTTTACAAAAGGCCCGGGTCTTGGGATTTCCCGTGAATCCATTCAGCCGGCTTTGCGGGAGTTTTGACGAGGTGGTCGCCTATTGTCAGGAATTTCAGGAAAAGAGAGCGACGATCCCTTATGATGTGGATGGCGTTGTCGTGAAGGTGAACGCGCTGGACCAGCAGACCCGCCTGGGGGCCACGTTAAAAAGTCCTCGCTGGGCGGTGGCGTATAAATTTCCGGCGAAGCAGGCCAGGACAAAAGTTATTGCCATTGAGGTCCAGGTCGGGAGAACGGGGGTCTTGACGCCCGTGGCTAAATTAGAACCGGTGGAATGCGCGGGCGTAACGATCTCGAGCGCCACGCTGCATAATTTTGATATTGTCGGTCAGCTCGGTGTGCGGGTGGGGGACACGGTGATCGTTGAGCGCGCCGGGGATGTGATCCCCAAAATCACGCGGGTGGAAGGCGGGGGCGAAAGAAAAGGGAAATCTTTTTCTGTCCCTAAGGCGTGCCCGGCGTGTCAAGGAGAGATCGTTAAAGAAAAGACGGAACAGGTGGCTTACCGGTGCGTCAATCCGTTATGTCCTAAACAATTGGAGCGGAGCCTCATGCATTTTGCCTCCCGGGGGGCGATGGATATCGAGGGCTTGGGGGAATCGGCGGTCCGGCAGCTTTTGGACAAGGGGTATGTGCGGGATTTGGCGGATATTTATTATTTAAAAAAAGAGGATCTTTGTCGGTTGGAGTTGTTTAAGGCCAAAAAGGCGGGCAATTTATTATCGGCCATTGAAAAAAGCAAGACGCAGCCGTTATCGCGGTTATTATTCGGGTTAGGCATTTCGAATATCGGCGAGAAAGCGGCTTTTACTCTGGCGCGGCGATTTGGGACAATGCCCCTCTTGAGATCGGCCCCGGCGGAAGAATTGGAAGCGATTCATGAAATCGGTCCTGTGATGGCGGCTGCCTTCGTGCGTTTTTTTCAGCAGGCGTCCACGCATCGGCTCATGGAAAAATTAATGGCGGCGGGGGTTGGCATGAAAGAACCGGCGGCCGAGGGGGATCAGAAACTCAAAGGGAAGAAGTTCGTTTTTACCGGCGAGTTGAAATCATGGACGCGTCAACAGGCTGGGGAAGCGGTCAAGAGATTCGGCGGAGAGATTGTCTCTACGGTCAGCCGGTCCACCGATTATGTGGTGGCCGGGGAAGGACCGGGTTCGAAGTATACAAAAGCCCTGAGCTTGGGCGTAACGATATTACATGAGGCACAATTTCAGGAGATGGTCCATGCGTGAGAAAAAAATGATAGAGACAACGATTTGGAAAAAGGCGGTGGTTTGGTTTTGCCTGTGTTTATTTGTCATCTCCGCCGCGGGCTGTGAACCCCTGCGCAAAAAGTTTATCCGTCAGAAAAAAAAGGATAAAGAAAATTCCGGGATTCAGCCGATCTTAGATCCGATTGATTATCCGGCCGCGACGCATTCGGCGATGGAGCGTTATCAAGCCCAGTATTCTTTGTGGAAGGTCTGGGACCGGGAGATCCTGCAGGCTATTCATGAGAAGAGAAGCGACAAGAAAATACGCTCTCTTCTGGATCAGTTGTTGGCACAATTGGACGGCATGCGGGCCCAGGCCGCGCCGGAACAGCAAGGGGAGATCGACGGACTGAGGGCGGCGTATCTCCATGTCCAGGCGTCGCTGGATAAACCCGCGGCTTTGCGCAATATGTACTCTCTGGAAAAGCAGCTCCTGGCCAATTCTAAGAAGATACGCAGGGATCTCAATCCCAAACAGCTTCAGAAGGAAGGAGAGCCCGGCGGCTCGGATTGATGGAAAAATTTATTGATCAGTTTATGAATTATTTGGCGGTTGAGCGGGGATTGGCGGATAATACGCTTTTAGCTTACAGGCGAGATTTGACAAAATACGCGTTGTCCCTCTCTGAGAAAGGTGTCCGGGACGCGTCGAAGGTGAGCCGCGCGCATATCACGGACTTTATGTATGATCAAAAGCAGCAAGGATTATCGGTCAATTCGATCTGCCGGGGGTTGGCGGCCATCAAGACGTTTCATCGTTTTTTAGTTCGAGAGGGGTTGACGACCGAAGATCCTTCGCATTTGGTGGATACGCCCAAATTATGGAAGCGGATTCCGGATGTGCTCTCGGTAGCCGAGATTGAGGCGATGCTGGCGGCGGTGAAAGGGAATAAATGGCAGGCGGTCAGAGACAGGGCCATGTTGGAATTGTTTTATGCCAGCGGGATGCGGGTCTCCGAGTTGTCGGGTCTGAAGGTGGAGAATATTAATTTAGAAGCAGGGTTTGTCCGATGCGTCGGCAAGGGGAGCAAGGAGAGGGTGATCCCGATAGGGAAAAGATCGATCGAGGTGGTCAAGGCCTATGGTCAGAAAGTTCGTCCGAAACTGACCAAGGGAAGGATCAAGGCGGAATTATTTTTAAGCCGTCTGGGCGTAAGGATCAGCCGGCAAAGCCTTTGGAAGATCATCAAGCATTATGCCAAGGAGGCCGGGATCAAAAAGGAAATAAAGCCGCATACGTTGCGGCATTCGTTTGCCACCCATCTTTTGGAGGGCGGGGCCGATTTGCGATCGGTTCAGGAGATGCTGGGTCACGCGGATATTTCCACCACGCAGATTTACACCCATGTCGACAGGGACCGGTTGAAGGCCGAGCACAAACAATTTCATCCCCGGGGTTAATAGAGCGTTAATCGAAAAGATTCAATGAAGGCCGCTGTTTCTCGGCGGGCGTCAACGCGCGATGCGAAAATTTTTTTTACAACGAAAGACAAATATCTCGGGTCTTGCGCGGCGGATCGGCCGGGTGGCTGACGCCCAGGGGATCAAAGTTTATCTGGTGGGCGGATCCGTGAGGGATCTGATCCTCCGCCGGAAGAATTTGGATTTGGACATTGTCGCGGAAGGCGACGGCGCCCGGTTGGCTAAGATCCTGGCAGAACAATTGTCGGCGCGTCTGACGTTTCACGCGCGGTTCGGTACCGCCACCCTAATTTTGCCGGCGGGATTGCGGCTGGATGTGGCCACGGCGCGAAGGGAAGAGTATCCTTGTCCCGGGGCCCTGCCGGTCGTCAAGCCGGGGACGTTGAGGGACGATCTTCTCCGGCGAGACTTTACGATCAATGCCCTGGCGATTTCTTTAAACAAAGACACCTACGGACAATTGGTCGACGTGTGCGGCGGTTCTGAGGACCTGAAACAGGGGAATTTGAGAGTTCTTCACGACCGGAGTTTCCGGGACGACCCCACGCGCATTTTACGGGCCGTGCGTTTTGAGGCCAGGTTTCGATTTCGGCTGGAGCGTCACACGCTCCAACTGATGAAAACCGCGATCAGCCAGAGGATGCCGGATGTGGTCAAGCCGCCGAGATACTTTCAGGAGTTTAAAAAGATTCTTGAAGAGGAAGACCCGCGGCCTTGTTTAAAACGTCTGCGGCATTTGAAGGCGTTGGAATTTCTGCGGCCTGGGCTGATCCTTGACGGGCAGGCCTTGAGCCTCTTTCATCGCCGGTGGCGGTCTCTCCCCAAGAGGGCGAGGCCTGAAAGGAACATCGAAGGGTGGTTGCTGTATTTTTTGAAATTGCTGCAATCCGCGGATGAGGGTGAGACGGCGAAGATCGTCACGCGTTTCCATTTGAACCGCAAGGTCCAGATCTGTCTTGGGCAGGCGCGCCAGACGGGCGTATTTCTTAATGCCCTGGGTAAAATCGGATTAACCCGGAGCGCGGTTTATCAACTCTTAAAAGAAATGCCGGAGGAAGCGGTCTTGTTTCTTCGACTCTGCGCGTCGAACACGAGGACGCGACAAAGGATTGACGGGTTTCTTTTGGAGGATCGAGGGATTAAACTCCGAATCGGCGGAGATGATTTGAAAAAGCTGGGGGTGAAGGCCGGTCCCCAAATGGGCAAGATTATGAATGCGCTGCTCTACCAACGGATCGACCAAGGGTTTCGGACGAAACGGGAAGAACTTAACTGCGCAAAACAATTGATCTTACATCAGGAGGCGTAAACGTGGGGAGGACAGATAAAGTCAATCGGCAATTACATAGAGAAATCAGTGCCATTTTACAACAGCAGTTGGAAGATCCGCGGCTTTCTTTTGTCACCCTCACGCGGGTGGACATCAGCCGGGATTTGATGTACGCCAAAGTGTATTACAGTGTTTTAGGAGATCATCAACACGTGGAGGCGGCCAAAGCCGGGTTGGAAGGCGCCCGGGGAATGGTCCGGCGGCTTATCAGCCAGCGGATGAATATGCGCTGCACCCCGGAAATCGTTTTTATTTATGACAAATCCGTGGAGCAGAGCTGTCGCATCGAACAAGCCTTGGAGGAGATCCGTCATGAGTCAGGAAAAAATCCTACAGACGATTCAAAAGCATAAAAAATTTCTGATCAGCACGCATGTCAATCCTGATCCGGACGCCATTTGCTCGGAACTCGCCATGGCCATTTATCTTCGGTCATTACACAAGCAGGTCTTTATCGTCAATGAGGAACGTGTGCCTTCGCGGCTGGCTTTTTTGTCCGGGGCCGATAAAATCAAGGGACGGCAAGATGTCCCTGCTCTGGAATATGATGTGGCCTTGGTGGTGGACTGCGGAGATATTAAGCGCATTGGAGACGTCCAGAATCTCCTCAAGGCCGATAAGCCGCTGATTAATATCGATCATCACATCACCAACACTGACTTTGGCAGTTGTAATCTCGTGCGGACCGAGGCCTCATCCACGGCGGAAGTGATTTATGACCTTCTGATCCGGGCGAAATGCCGGTTGAACAAATCTCTGGCGGAGCATTTGTACGCGGGGATCATGACCGATACGGGGTCGTTCCGGTTTGAAAATACGACCTGCCGGACGCATCAGATTGCCGGGGAGTTGATGAAATATAAGTTCTCCCCGACAGATTTGTACAGGCGTTTTTATGAAACCATTCCCCTGAATGATCTCAAGGCGTTCACGAAATTGATCAGCCGTTTTGAGATGGATTTCGAGGGAAGGGTCGTTTGCGTGGAACTGCGCAAAAAAGATTTGTCTAAGTTTTCGGAGGAATTTGATCTGCGGGATACGATTTTTAAATTCCTGCGGTCGTGCAAAGGGGTCGAGGTGTATGTCATCTTGACAGAAATCAAGCCGGGGTTGACACGGGTGAATTTAAGGTCTTCGCGATCCGTCAATGTCGCCCAGTTGGCGCATCATTTCAACGGCGGCGGACATCGAAAGGCCAGCGGGTGCACCATAGAAAAAGATATGAAGGCGGCCCGCCGGGATTTCTTAAATGAATTAAAAAAGGTGTTGTGATGAATGGCATTGTTATCGTGAACAAAAGGAGCGGGATGACATCGCATGATGTCGTCCAAGAAGTCAGAAAAAAACTTGGCATGCGCCGTGTGGGACACGCCGGGACGTTGGATCCCCTGGCCACCGGCGTTCTCATCATTTTGTTGGGAAAGTCGACGAAATTGTTTGATCAATTTGTCAAATTTGACAAGGCCTATCGCGCGACGCTGATCCTGGGCGTGACAACAACCTCCGCCGATGTCCAAGGGGAGGTTCTTCAAAAGCAATCCTATGAACATATTACCCGAAAGCAAATAGAGGAGGCCTTTAAAAATTTTGTTGGAGAAATCGACCAGGTTCCTCCGATGGTTTCCGCCGTGAAAGTGGGCGGGGTCAAACTCTATCAGCTGGCCAGAAAAGGGATTGAGATAGAGCGTCAACCGCGCAAGATCAGAATAGATTGTCTGAAACTTGAAGATGTGAGCCTGCCCCATGTGAAGTTTTATTTAGAATGCTCGAAAGGGACCTACGTCCGTCAGTTGGCGGATGATGTCGGGAAAATGCTGGGCTGCGGGGCCTGTATTTCCCAGATTGAACGAACCCGCGTCGGGAATTTCTGTATTGAAGACGCTGTCCGCGTTGAGGAAATCAATGAAAGTCACATACGGAATTGGCAAGGTTAAAAAAGTTATCCCGCGGGCTGTTTTGGTGATAGGCGTTTTTGACGGGCTGCATCTCGGTCATCAGGAGCTTATCCAAAGAGCCATTCGTCGGGCCCGGGAGTTGAAAGGTCCGGTTGTGGTCATGACGTTTTGGCCCCATCCGGTTCAAGTTCTGCGTCCTGAGGTCAACCTTCCGTTGATTATCTCTTTACCGTACCGACTTAAACTTTTAGAGGATCTTGGCGTTGCTCAGTGTATTGTGATTCATTTCACCAAAAAATTTTCCCAGCTCACGCCGGAAAAATTTATTAAAAATTTTTTGATGAGCCATCTGAAGCCCCAAGAGATATTCGTCGGCGATGATTTTCGTTTCGGTCAAAACCGTAGTGGGAGCCTCGAATGTTTCCAGATGGCCGGACATCAATACGGTTTTAAGGTGAATGTCCTTCCTTCCATCGATGTCGCGGAATCCCTCTCGGGGAAAAAGGCAAAAAGAAAAATCAGCAGCACAATGATCCGGCAGCTTATTGCTCAAGGGGAGTTGAAAAAAATTAAATCTCTCTTAGGCCGCAACATGGCGATTATGGGGAAGGTGAAGAGGGGCGAAGCGAGGGGAAAGACGCTTGGTTTCCCGACGGCCAATATTTATCCGCAAAATGAAATTGTTCTGCCTCTGGGGGTGTACGCCGTCCATGTCTGGTTTCAAGACCGGAGATTTCAGGGTATGGCCGATGTCGGATTGCAACCCTCTTTTAAGATCTCCAATGAACGTGTTGCCGTGGAAGTTTTTATTTTTGATTTTCATAAGAATTTATATGGCCATGAAATCATCGTCGAATTCATAAAGAAAATCCGTGAGGAACGGATGTTTTACACCAAAGAGGAATTGATTGCTCAATTGCAAAAAGATGAAATCAAAGCCAGAGCGATTCTGCGCGCCTGAAACGTTCCGTTATCGACTCAAGAGTTTATTTCCCGTCCTTTTTTTCTCACAGAAATTTTCATGGTTACACCCAGAGGTGAATAGCCGCATGCCATTTCACATTTCCGCCTCCCCATCCCAATAAATTTTGATCCATAAATGTTTTTTTAATATCCCAAGGCACTAGTGTCCCGTTATTAGTTGA
>DOGZ01000019.1 GCA_003528115.1 Candidatus Omnitrophota bacterium | reverse complement strand
TAGAAACGACTTGGAGTGAATACCAAACCCCTCTTATTTCCATATATCCTGTAAGTTACAATATTATCAATAGTTTGCATAACCATGCTTATCATCTCCTGTCGCAAAAAGTATATAATATTTGCGACTATAAGTCAAGCTGTTCAAACACGGGAGGGATAAGGTCGAAAGCTAGCTTTCTGTCACAAAAAATGCAAGTTTTTGTGACAGAATTATAGCAATTTTGCGGAGATTAAGCCCCTTATTCTCCGCATGTTTCATCCTGGCCATCTCGGCCTTAGCCATATCTTTAGACGTGGGCTATTCCGTCGATGATTTCAATTTCTCAACCAATACTCCGCCCTCAGAATCACGAGCGATAACCCGATAATCTTTTAAATCCGACTTAGAAGCCTCCCCATATTCTCTAGCCTGATCTTCCGTCTCGGTTAACCATGCCAAATTTTCAGATTTTATATTTGTCAAATCAATCCCGGGTTCAGGCACAACATCTTTATTGCCTAATTCCTCTTGCTCATATTTCAAGACATCTTCAGCGGTTAGACCTTTAAGCATTGCACTTTCTGGACCGCCACGGAATAATTGTTTTGGCTTGAATACTTCCTGGAGCATAAGCAAAAGATTTCGCCCTATTTCCGAACTTTCCGAACCATGATTTTTATAGATATCGACGATGTGAACTACCGAACCATCTTTATGGTTCGGAACACAAAAAATAAACCTAACACTTGTCAGGATTACCTGACATTCGAGAAAGTAAAACTTTTAGCCCCAAAAACAACCGTTGGGGTCTTTTTTTACTTCTTCGAGCAGGTCATCGAGACTCTGATATTCTTCATAAAGGTGCCACTTTAAATCCGCGCGCATCCAATACAGTTTCCAGATATTATTGCTTTTCACATAAGTCAATTTGCATGCCTTATCCAAGAACTCACTACCATCGGAAAACCGATTGCGCTTATGGCCGATGATATAACTCTGCTTTTCTTTGATAATCTGCAATGGCAGCTTTTCATGGCCGAATCTATCCAGCCTGGAAAGCATGTGAAACATTAATTTATCTTGAGACATTGCCAGTTAACCTTATTTTGTTAGCAGAGTGTTAGCATGAGAAATCTAGGGTGGTCTCTGAGACTACTTTTCACCCAAGTCATCAAAAAGATCGGTATCTAATTTTCCGGCCAAAACGCTGTAAGGATAATCGGATCGATTTAGATTGATTCCAATAATAACAACTCCCCGAATCTTATCTTTACTTTCCTGTTGCAAGATTGTAGACATGATACTGTTTCTAAGTTCTCTATCTTCTGTTGTGTAAATATAACCCACGATCGAATATCTTCTTCTCGGAGGCCCTGACAAAAAACTCACCCAATTATGCGGTTTTTCCGTTCTGCCTTTTCTAATTCTTTCCTTCAAAATGTCTAAGGACTTAATAAATTTCTCCTGATCTTCCTTTGCAGAATTCAAAAGTATGTATGCGGTTTCAACCCAATTTTGTGGCCGCCGTTTATGAATTTGACTTAAGATGTCTTTCCACCAGGAGGTCATGCTCAATTCTGGTTTGGGAATGCTAAGACCTTGACTTCTTGCAATAAAAAATGGATCTAATTCTTTAGATTTCGACAACATATTTATTGCGACATCCCCTTCGTATTCGGTTGCTCCAATATTAAAACCGTCGTCTAAATAAAAGCTCAACAGATCCATTTCGTCGCCTTCATATTGTAAATGATCTTCGATCTCTCGTCTTCGTGCCAGATAATGAATTTTTTCTGCTTCTAAAGGTAAAAGTTCAAAAATTAACTCGAGATCAGTTAAGCTAATAGATGGCGCTAATTGGCCAATCGTTTTCGTTGTAATACCTGCGGCAATCATTTTCTTTAAATTACTGCTAATGCTTCCTAACTGAGCTAAAGTTACCCCCAACGGGATGTAATAATGAATGCGTGTGGTATCGATCCTGTTTTCTTCGCCCCGTCTGTTTTTAAATACGTGAATCTTTTTCTCCCTTGCTAATAAAGATTTAAACCGATGGGCTTGCTCGGAAGGTTCTTCAATAAGTGCTTTTAAAGTTTCAAATAAGCGGTCGGGCGCCCCGCGTCTTGCTGGTTTCGTTATTTTTCCAGATTTAGCTTCAACGACAAGCGCAAAAGTATCAGTGATGACCGTCAGATCATTTTCGTATGGTGTTTTGCTTTTCTCATCAATCCATTGACTACCTCGATAAACTTGTGCCGTCGGAAAATATTGTTTAAATAACTGCTCCACATTATCTTCAAGATATCGCGATTTTATTTCATTATTGTATTTATCTTGCAAATTCTCATCTTGGGAAATTAAGAACTCGAAAATTTCCATCGCAATATGAGGAAAAATTCCCCAAACGGCAGTGTAAAATTTATCTTCTCCCAAATCAATAAACGGCTTGATGTGGATAGGGTTATCAAGGATGAAATGCTCCATATTGAAATCTTTAAGATCCCCAAATTTATACGCTAATTTCTCCAAAGTGCTTTTGATATTATTTCTTTTGCTCTCATCTTTATACAATGAAACGACATCACCTACGCTAAAAGTGTGAATTTTATCTAAATTTAAGTCGGCATGACACATTAATAGGGAGGATAATTTTCTAAGATTCTTGCCACACATCTTCCACATTTCTTCTGTCTGCTGATCATCCATTTCTATTACATGAGGAAACGCCTCTCGATAAGCAGTAAGCATATCTTTGCAACTTCCTTTTTTAGCGTAGGATCTCAACTTGGTGATATGCTCATTCAGCAAGTCCTCACTTCCATAAGCCAATTCAAATAATATGGCAATTATTTTTTCGATGTCTACGCCATACAATTTCTCGTAATCATCTTTAATCAATGAGGCTAACTCACACACAACCTTTTTCATTTGGTATGGATATGCCCAGTTTCTAACAGCGATGGTATGCTCCATCATCCCCACTCTCAAAGTAAAAGAATGCAAATCCTTATCGGTTTTAACTTCTTCCGGAAGATCCAGGAATCGCATCTGCATGAGCTTTCCTACTTCTTTAAGGTCATTTTTTAAACACTCCGCATCTTGAAGGAGCGGTTTCGGTGAGATTGTTCTTGGTTGAGAAAGAGCGAATGCTTGCAACAACTCAATATAATGTTGGTATATTTCTAATGTTCCATTTGCCTCCGGGTCTGTTCCTTCAGGATGCGACATAAAATAGAATGCACAAAATGATAGGATATAAAGTGAGTCGTAATCTTGAAACCATCTTTGAAGTGCGGGATATTTTAAGGCAAAATCTTCTTTTGCTTTTTTCCCAATTTGTCTTATTGCATCAACACGGACTTCTTTTGGAACTTCATCTCGGAAAAGCTTAGGCATCTCAAAGAACCGCATCTTCACGGGTGCCCATGGTTTAATTTTATTCTTTTTTCTTTGAAGAATCTCCCTGCGCCGCTTTCGGGCATTCCGTTCCCGACTTTGTTTCATCTTTCTTTTTTGGCTTTTAGATATCTTGCTCATAAAATTAAAAAAAATACCATAGCCCTTGAACCTTAATAGGACTATGGTAAAGTATTGACAAGGGTTAAAACAATCAGCCGATTTTTTTACTGCCCTCGCCCGGAGCCTAGCCGCTCTGGGCTTTTCTTTTTACTACACCAATATCTTTCCCAACGTTTTCTGGATGTTTTCATCAGATGTTTCTTGAATATGAAACCAATCCCCATTCGACAACCCACCAACATAATCGTCGCCTAGTTCAAAATGCTTTATTAGATCCTCTGCTTTAGGAATGCCTTCCGCTTCAACATTAAGCCCTTCATCCACCACAAGTTGTTCCAAACTTTCTCGGACAGCAATCAACGATTCATAAAGAGCGTTGTGATTTAAGCCCGAGTTAAATGAAATGAATAAAAAATATTTCATGCTTGAGTTATAATTTATTTTCTTCTAAATCACCTGGCGGTTCGATCCCTAAAAATTCTCTGTAAATTCTATCCTTGTAATCCTTGCCGATTTCATTCACAGCACTAATAAATGCTTTATATGTGCCAGTGCCGCCGATTTTCTCCCAAAATTCATCCCCAATTAATACAACATCATCACTTTTCATATTAAACCAGCGTGCAGGAAACGCCCATGCGTAATCAACACGTTTGCCATAAGGATTATAAGGCAAAGCATAATATGCTTCATTGATCTGCATGGGTTGCATGCTGTAAAGCTTCAATATTTTTTCCTTGCTCACTTTTGTTTGATCGCTATTTGGCAGTGGAGCCTTTAATTCAAAAACATATTTTTTATTATTCTTTTTATCCTCCGCATAAACGTCACAAATAACAGTTGTAGGGATGAGTTTTTCGCTTTTGCCTTCTAAAATGTATTTCAACTCTTTCTTCCAATCAGGTCTTACTTTCTCTTTGCCTTTCCCGGAATGTTCCAAAGTATTCAAGATTTCCTGAATTCTACGAAGCCGTTCAGAATTCACTTGACCTTTTATGCTGACGCCCTGCTCACCATGACCAAGTCCTTTGTTTGCGGCCACTATCGCCAACTTTTCCCAAACACCTCCAAAAGGTGTTACAAATCTTCTTTCAAAGTGAGAACCCTTAAAGATTTCATCCGGGACCAAAGCTGCGTATAAAGGTTTCTCCGCCTTATGATCTTCCTTAATAAACGGATCTTCAACCAAAACCTTGTGCATGACTCTATCCATCATCAATTTGATGACAGATTGGATTGCTTCTTTCATTTTCTGTTCGCCTGTCATATTTTTTTCCATATCAAAATGCTTTCGTAAAATGCGCCCTCTCTTCGGCCCGTTCGTCTATTTACGTGACGCTCAACGCGGGTAACAGATTTAAAGCCTATTTCCTCCGGCTTATATAAATTGAATTTATCATTCACCACGATTAATGCAAGCCCATCTTTTGTCATATAATCTCTTGTATGCAACAAGACATCATTAATTCCTTTTATATAATCCTTTTTAGCCTGCTCTGATTGACCATTCTTAGCCGGGCCAATTTCTCGAATTTCATTATTTTCTAATCCTAAAAGTTCATAGGCATATTTATGCTGTTCGTGATAATCAATAAGTCCAAGATAAGGTGGGGAAGTAAAAACCATATCAATACCTTTAGGAAGCTTTACCTGACGAGAATCTGCATGATTTACTGTAACAGAAGCTTTAGTACGAATTTGAGCAAACTCTTTTATTCTGTCAATGGTGTCTAGTGTATAACGATACAAAAATTTGTAAGCTTCATCAACCGGTTGACAATTTCTATTATGCTTATAACAAAAATATGATTCTGTTTGAGGTTTTTTGGGAAAATCTAAATCATAATGTGTTACTAATCGGGCCGATCGGGCTGACCGTGACAAAACAGTTTTTAATAAATCCTGATAAGTATATTTACTAATCAATTCTTTAAAATAAAGAAGCTCTTTTTGTGTCTTTGAGGAAAACCAAGATTTAATATATTCACTGTTTGTCGTCAGATGTCCGTTCTTAAAGCCTCTGAACTTAAAGTCATATAATTTCTTTAAAATATCCTTGAATTCACCTTCGAGTAGAGTCACATCATATTCCGCTGTTTTTATTTTGGAAAGCAATGTATTAAAGGCCGAGATATCCGTTCCCACCGAATCGATGCCAAGAACATTTGCCTCAACTAGGGTTGTCCCAGATCCACAAAACGGATCATAAACTAATTTTGGATGATATTTTCTCAAGAAAATCTCCACCAATTGTGGAATAAATTTTCCCATATAAGGGTGCAGACGGTGAACGTGCTTTGTTCTTAAAATCTCTGGCAGGTCGTGTTCTCGCCAATTCAAATTTAATTCTTCTAATTTAGTTAGACGATTCACACTTGCAAAATCCGTTAAAGGGCTTTCGTTATACTGTTTTGCAATTTTCTGAGCTATTACATTATCATACATAAAAGTCTCCTCCTCTTTTTCCCAATGTGCAGAGGGGGAATTTTAAGGGGATGCTACACATTGAATTTGTTATTAAAATTCTGGAATCGTTGTAACCACTACACCCTGAATCTGAAAATCTTTTGTCAAAACAATCGGCTGATGCTGTTTGTTCTTTGATCTCGGCTTTAAGACAAATGTCTCGCCGCCTATGCGAAATTCTTTTATCGTTGCTTCGTCATCGATCAAAGCCACAACTGTGTCACCGTCTTTTGCAGTTGTCTGCTGGCGGACTAAAACTAAATCGCCGTCATCGATTCCTCTCTGATCCATCGAGTCGCCTTTGGCCTTGAGCAAAAAATATCGATGCGGCGGACGGGCTAATTTAGTGGAAACTGAAATCATGCCTTGAATATTTTCCTCTGCCAACATCGGCATACCGCAAGCAACTGTTCCTATTAAGGGAACATCGACCGTTTGAGCGCGAGAAGTATCGTCCGCTAAATTTCTAATAAACTGAAGGCCACCTTCTTTTTTACGACGCAGAACACCTTTTTTAATTAATTTATCAACGATTAAAGACGCGGAGCGCGGAGATTGATAGCCAAGAGATGACATCAATTCACGCATGGAAGGAATACGGCCAACGTGCATAAGAGAATTGCGAATTTCGCGGATGGCTTCTAATTCTTTATTGGTTACTGCTGTTGTTTGCATGTATACAGTATTATACGGAGTAGATAATTTTGTCAACAATTATTTCTTAAAATCTTTTCATCCCAGCCGTCACGCCTTTATCCGCCGAGATGAGATTTTCGGGTCGGATATTTTTTGGCGTTTTTCTTAACCTTTCGCGTTATTGCCCGGGCGACATCAATGCCCGCGCTGTTCGCGAAATTCAAACAATAACAAAAAATGTCCGCGATCTCATCCTCCACCTTCTCTCTAAAGTCATCCTTTTTCAAATATGCGGCAATTTGGGAATCTTTTTTCCACAAAAATAATTCCATCAACTCGCTAGACTCAATGCTCAGGGCTTGCGCTAAATTCTTTGGTGTGTGAAATTTCCCCCACCGGCGCTCGTTGCGAAATTTCATTAAAAGCTGTTTAAGCTCTCCAATTGTCATGTCTTGATCATTTTTTATCATAGAATCATCCCTTGATTAATTATTTTTCCAAGCATTGCTTACATTATACGACTTTTGTCGAACAATTTTATGCTAAAAATAAAATATGATTTACACAACTGAATTGGCTATTTGTTTTTCTTCCCCAAATACCAATTTATCCAACCTCTCCCCGACTCCACGATTGGTATTGGGGAGGATATGACCGTATCGATCCATGGTGGTTTGGATAGAGGCATGACCCAACTGAGACTGGATGAATTTGATGTTCTCCCCTTGGGCGATGAGAAGGGACGTGTAGGTGTGGCGTAAATCGTGGAAACGGACGATGCGAAGGGCGGGCTGGAATTCTCGCTTGATTGTATTATCCGGATCGAGCGGACTGCCTGCGCTATTTACAAAAATCAAATCAGCTTCAGTGATGGGAGATGTTATCCGGTGGATTTCGAGCGCCTCCTTTAATCGCGGTGACATGGTGATCGCCCGGACGGAATATTTTGTTTTCGGTGTGTCAAAATACCAGCTTTTCTCGCCATTCAATTTGCTTTTATACCGGTATTTAAGGCTTCGTTTCACAAAGATCGTGTTGCTGTTCCAGTCGATATCACCCCACTGCAATCCCAACAGTTCTCCTTTTCTCATTCCAGTCAGCACCGCCGTAAGAACAAATGTTTTGAACGATTCCCGGCAGTGCTTGAGCAACAAGTTAATCTCCTCCGGCCGCAGGAAATCCATTTCCTCGCGCTCAACGCGATATTTATCAACGTCCTCGGTCGGGCTAATACGGATATAACCCCAGCGCCGGGCATATTTAAAAATAGTCTTCAGCATCGTCAAAAGATTATTGCACGTCTTGGCCGATTTGATTTTGATCAGCTTCGACATGAGCATCCGGATTTCGTTCTGCGTTATTTTGGAAAGATACTGATGACCTATTGTTGACCGCACGTGCGTTTGAAGAGCATTTTTATATTTATAGAGAGTATTTGCTTTTATCCGGGGCGCGGCGTATTCATCCAGCCACTTATCGATGAAATCATTGAGTGAAATTTCTTCGGCTTGATAAAACGTTCCGTTATTGACCTCGGAGAGCGTCTTGGCAATGACCGCTTCAGCTTCTTTTTTGTTGGGGCCGATGGTCTTGAAAATCGATTTACTGCCGACACGATAAGAAATGGCATAGACCCGCTCAGCGTGAGCGCAGGCCTCAAATTGATTCCTGCCTTCCCGTCGGCAAACCTTACATCGTTTTACAATACTACCTTGAGCCATAATCGAGCATCCTTAACCAAAATTAAACAACATCCAATAAGGGGGCGTATTGTGCCATAGGTTGCACCCTTTTCAAGGAGTTCTTGAGACTTTAGCGCTGATTATTTTCCTGCAAAAATTGAATAACCTGAAGCCAGTTAAAGCGCACATATTTGCCCAGCTTGATATGCGGAATGCTGTGCTGTCCGCGCCTTGTCCGCTGGTAAATCCAGCTGACCGGAACGTTTAACCGTTTGGCCAAGTCTTGAACTGTAATCAACTCATCTGCCTGCATTGTGACATCTCCTTTCTTTTTATAGGATCCTGCTTCGCTCCAAAATTTTCATTTGGGAGCTTCGCAGGATTTATCCGCCGAAGCTGAACGCGAAAGCCATTTCAGCGAAGGCGGACATTCGGACATTTTTTATGTCACTCAATGTCCGAATGTGTTGCCAACAATATGAAACAAAAAGCACCAACAGCGACGAATAACAACCATCAACAACGATTTTGCCAATTCAATGGACATGACATCACTTTTTTAAAAATTTGTATCACTGACAACATGCGCCTCGCCCGACCCGCATCCCCACACCCCCCTCGGAAGGACCCATTCTACTTCGCCAAAGTGCTTTCGCCTTTGGCTTCGAAGGAATGATCCTGCGTAGCTCGAACACGAAAGTATTCGAGCGAAGCAGATCATTTTTATTTGTGAGTGTTGTGAAGCTAAAAACCCCATCCTTACACCGCACCCTTCCTAACCCCTTTTACCCGTCGTGTGAGCCTCTTTCTCTTATTTTTTTATTCCTTAAGAAAATTAGCCTCACACAGCTCACACTTTGCTTTAACCAATTGTGTTTTAAACATTTAACCCTGTGAACAATACTGTGAGTGAAGTGTGAGTAAAGTTTTCAACTCACACCTTAAAACGGTCTTTTATCAAAAAGGGTGTGAGCTGACTCATCTTGGGCCTCGCTACTCACACCCTGCTCACAGGCCATCTCACAGACTTTTTTGTCAATTTTACGTAAAACAAAAAGGCGCCGCCCTGTACCGGGCTCACGTTTAGGCAACCGGGTAACATCAATCCCCGTGCTACGCAAAACCGGGGCAATGCGCATGAGTTCACTCGATAACCAGCGGGCCGTGCTAGGAAGGGTTTTATCCTTTATTCCCTCAGGGGTGATCCTCTCCAACAACTCTGCCGTTGATCCTGACCACTCGCCGTTATTGCCCATAACCAAAGTCGTCAACCTCTTGACCAATGAACTCTCCTCAGCCGTGTTTTCCCATTTATGGTCAACCGACTCTTTGTAATTACTCAAAAATTCCTGACGAGAAAATCCAAGTTCATCCGCAAGCGCCATGCCCCACCGCACATAATCAGCCATTCGAAATTTTTCATGGCCGCTGACATTCCCCACATGACTCATGGCTTTAGAAATAGCAGTAAAGAAACCGCCCAAGATGCCCGGCAGAACATTTTTCCATTCCTCGTTAATCTGCCCCTCGGAACGTCCATCTTTTAAAATCGGAATATCAAAGAGGATGGAACGATCCAGCAAATCCGGCCGCCACATCAAACTGCCGATGCCATTGATGACAAAACAACGGCGGTAGGACCGGATAAATTCATCATCATTGGTATAAAGGCTGCGTTTCATGTCGCCCTCGCCGGTAACACCACGGCAGAGAAAATCGCTGAACCACTCGATAATTTTAGAAAGATTGTCAAACGCACTGACCCAATGTTTATCCGCGGTCATTTGTGCTTGTTCGAGGTCCTTGGGCGATGAGATTAATTCAACTTTGGAAGGATCAACCAGCCTTTTGATCGCGCGGCTGTTGTAGGATTTTCCACTTCCCTGTTCACCGTTTTGGCTGATGATCACGTGAGGAATATTGGGAATAAAATAGGTGGCCGTAGTCACAATAAAAAGACATTGGTCATCCTCGTTGAGATTACAAAACCGGAGGATGTCTTTCGGATCGCCACCTAAAGCAGGAATGACTTGTTCATTTTGATGACTATAGCGACGGAAAATAGGCGGCAGATAAATGATCTCCCACCCGCTTGGCGTTATGCGTACACCTCTCCAATCCGGTGTCGTTAAGTCGTAATAAAACGCTCCGCCATAATGCCCCACGCGGTTAAAAAGCTCAACCTGACGTGAGTCTTCGCATTTGGCTTCGATCTGAATAATGGCCTGATTAATGGATTCGCTATTGGGCGGGGTTTTGTGTCTGGCGCGATAGCCTTTGGCTATCCAGTTACGAAACCTTGTGCTTTTGGTCTGGCAAACTTCCAAATGCTTATCAATCGGCAAGACCACATAAAAAATCCCCTGCTGATCGCGAAAGCAATCTTTAATGAGCTCTTCACATTCTTTCGTAATGATCTCGCCTTGAGAAATCTTTTGTCTCGTTGAGGTAAAAACTTCGTCACAACCATTAATCGCCTCATCAATCACACCTTGACCATAGGTCCGGCCATCGGCGTAATGTTTTGTGTCCCATTTCTCTCTGAATAATTTGGATTGCCGGAATATGGAATCCATGGGCGCCGGATCCCGCGCTGTCCAGAATGCCAACTTGCCGCACAATGCCAAATCCGCTTCGCTCTGTGAATCGTAATGACCTTCCCACTCTCCGTTAAAAAGCTGATTAAACTTATCCGCGTCTTTACTGTGCGCAATCGTTTCTAAAATCTCTTCGGCATTTCGACTACCTTTCTTAGATGATTTCTTTGTCTTTGATTTAGGCGGCGAATATTCTTCGATCAGTTGATTTAATACTTCAGAGCGTTCTTCAATCACTGCAGGGTATTCTTCCAGACGATCACCGGTAAAAGTAAAAAAACGGCCAGTGGCATAAATTTCTAAGCCCTTCTTGGATTGCTTAAGAGCGCGGCTGATTTCTCCTTTACATATTGAATGAGTGCCTGTGCCGCTCGGAGAAACTTCCGTATAGCAATTAATCCGCTTTAAAATGCCGTGCGCTTTATCAGATATTTTTCCATCATTGCGGCATTCATCACAATCAACGCCGACATACGGCGGTTGAAACATAAAGCCGATAGCATCGTAATTACGCTGAATAGATAAATCTAATGTGGTTTCAAAATCAGTCCACGTGGCAGGGTCGTTGGATTTGGCACACTCGCCGGTCAAGGCGTTCATAGGGATTTTATCAGTCTTGCCCGGGCGGTCTTTGCTGGGGACAATCTTGCACCCGACCCAGTTAGGAAGTTTCTTTAATTCGTCGGGCACATTGTTAATCAGTTTCTGATAATCTATCATCTTGAATTGTTCCTTCCGTCTTCTTCGCCTTCTCAATCAATTTTTCATAATAACCGCTGACTTGATTTTCGATCTCATCCGCCACCGGCTTGTGAATTGGTTTAAAACAATGGACTCTTAATCCGGTGACTAAATATCTCACCGGATAAACCAGTCTGTATCCGGGCTGATCGATGCGCGTGTAAATGGCCACATCGCCGATGAAGAATGAATCATTGAGAATAAACGACGCAAACGCCACCAATCCCTTATTAGGCCGCACCGGTACAATTTCAATTTCCGTCAGTTTGATCGTCATCACTTTTTCCTCTCTGTAAAATAAAAAAATCCTGCAACTTGTGGTTACAGGATCAATTTACTTGACCAAACAACGTCTGTCATTGACAAACAAGGTGGTTACCTTATTTGTTTGTATCCTCCGTGAATCAGCCTTAGACAACCATTCAGATCTCTTAAGACTTTACGTTCAGCATAGTCCTTGCCCGATGATTCGACATAGCCGGGATAAAATTTCTTAGCCAATTTGGCCATCGATATTCCTTTTTTATAATGATCGTACACTTTCAAATATTTTTCGTACTGATTAAGCTGCAATCTTTTCTCTGGCTTAGCGCGTGGAAGTTTTTTGATCATCTTTTTCAATGGCTTCTGCCACCTATCGACCAACAACTCAAACTCATCAAGAATTTTCTCTTTAGGGAATCTCATATTAACGTATATCCTGACCAGCGAACCTTTAATGTAGAGATCCTTCGGGCTCAAAGAATCCGGAGAGTCATACATATCAATGGCAAAATCATTCACAGACAAGGAATCCATGTGAAAACTTTTTAGCTTTTTGTCACTTTCCAGAAGGGCATTGAATGACAACCCGGGAGGAATAGGATTTAATAAATCCCATTTTGAAAGGATACTCAAAGCCTCATTAACAAGGTGTTTCGGATATTGATTGCGGATAATATCGGTGACTTTGAGATTGATTGTGATGTAGCGGTAGTCTTTCTGGTATTCCCTGTTTCTTCTTAAGAACTCCCAGCGATACTTTAAGCAAAGCTTCTCTCTATTGGTTAAAACTCCTGCCCTGATCAAATCGTCCTCACGTTTTCGTTAATGCGGTTTATTCAATGATACCAAAATCCTCAAACATAATAAACCATTATCAAACAATGGGTAATTGGCTCCACTGACTCCGAAGGGAATTTTATTTTGCTAGCACAGTGCTAGCATGGCGGAATTGGGCGGGAACGCCCCTTGCTCCGGCTCGGGGCTGTTGCGGCACTTGTGCTTTTCTGGAATGAGGGAAGCTCAAGTACTGCAACCAATTAAAAAAGCCCAGCTTTTGGCTGGGCCTTTTTTATTTGGTTGCGGGGGCCAGATTTGAACTGACGACCTTCAGGTTATGAGCCTGACGAGCTACCGGGCTGCTCCACCCCGCGATCTCTCTGAATAAATCTTTATGTCTTCACTTCTTTTGATCTTCACCAGCCGGCGTCAGACGAAACAGGACTTCGCCTTCCCTCATCACACCCATCTTTTCTCGCGCTACTTTTTCTAAATAAACAGGGTCTTCTTCGAGTAGCCGCTTCTCTTCTAAAAGTCTGACGTTCCGGATTTTTAACTGCCGGATCTCTTTTTCATACTCAATATTCTTCTGCCGGATGTCCTGCATCTTTGAAAACGACGGCAGAAAGAGTATAAAAACCAGAACCGTTACAACGAATATCCCAATAGCGCTCTTAAGCATTAGCTTAAAACGATCCGTAATCGCTTAATACTGACTTCCACAAAAGTAATGAAACACTACGGTAGTCAGCCCCAACTTTCCTCTAATAATTATTTAGAGGATGTTGGGATGTCCCTGCTCCGTCTGAATATTTGTTAAGGAAAGCAGGGATATCTCGACCTCCGTCCGCTCGATGGTTCATTTCTATTACTTGTGAGGAGGTCAATAGATCTTTCCCCACATGGTCCCGGCGTATACGGCCTTCTTACCAAGCTCTTCTTCAATCCTTAAGAGCTCGTTGTATTTGGCCAGCCGATCCGTCCGTGACAGAGAACCTGTTTTGATTTGGCCGACCCCCGTTGCCACGGCTAAATGACTGATGGTGGTGTCTTCCGTCTCCCCGGAACGATGAGAAATAATCGACGTATATTTATTTTTTTTGGCTAGATTGATCGTCTCAAGCGTCTCCGATAAACTGCCGATCTGATTAACTTTAACCAATATGGAATTGGCGACCTTCTTTTCAATGCCTATTTTAAGACGTTTCACATTGGTGACAAATAAATCATCCCCGACAAGTTGAACCTTGGCGCCGAGTTTATTCGTCAAGGCTTTCCAACCGTCCCAATCATTTTCATAAAGCCCGTCTTCGATGGAGACAATCGGGAAGTTCTTGACCATATGGACATAGGCATTGATCAGCTCCTGGGCGGAGATCCATTGACCATTGTAATTATATTTTCCATTTTCATAAAATGAAGATGAGGCCGCGTCAAGCGCGATAAAAATATCTTTGCCGGGTTTATACCCCGCTTTGGCAACCGCCTCCATAATCAAGGTGAGCGCCTCTTCGTTGCTGCGCAAGTTGGGCGCGAAACCGCCCTCATCTCCGACGGATGTGGCCAATTGTTTATCATGAAGGATTTTCTTAAGATGATGAAAGATCTCTGTGGCCATCCGCATGGCCTCCGAAAAGGTCGGCGCGCCGATGGGCATGATCATGAATTCCTGGATATCCAGATTATTATCCGCGTGGACCCCGCCGTTGAGGATATTCATTAAAGGGACCGGGAGGATTTTGGCTTTCGTTCCGCCGAGATAACGATATAACGGTTTGCCTTCTTCCTGGGCGGCCGCCTTGGCAATGGCTAAAGAAACGCCGAGGATCGCGTTGGCCCCGAGTTTGCTCTTATTCTCTGTGCCGTCGAGATCAATCATGATCTTGTCCGCGGCCTTGAAATTCGCGTCTTTTCCCGTCAAAGCTTTTTTAATGATGGTATTCACATGGGTCACGGCCTTAGACACCCCTTTACCTAGAAAACGCGTCTTATCGCCGTCTCTTAATTCAATGGCCTCGTGTTCCCCGGTGGAAGCCCCTGAGGGCACCGCCGCCCGTCCCCAAACACCGGACTCCAAAATCACATCCACCTCAACCGTGGGATTTCCCCGGGAATCTATAATTTGACGCCCTTTAATCTGCTTGATTTTTGACATGCCGATTACCTTCACTATTGAATAAATTTCCCTTAAAAAAGCATCGCCAAATTAACATAGTTTACTTTTAAAGTCAAGCATTTATCCCGCTGTCCCGCCGCCGACTCTGCTCTAGGGGCTGTGAAATCGCCGTCTCAACGTATAGGCAAACTTTATGGTATACTTACGATTAAAGTTATGATAATTTAGTTTTATTTTACCAGCCGTTAATCCCTTTTACCAAAGGACAGCCGTCATGAAAAAGTTTATTGTCTTTCTAAAAATCTACTGGCTCCGCATGCTGATCATATCGTTTATCATTGCGGCGGTCATCGGTTCAGCCTTTTTCCTTTACTATTGTTTCGTTAACTTTGCCGCCTTAGAAAACTTCAGCCGAAGGCAGATCTCGGCCCAAATGGCTTTACTCCTCCCGATGTTCATCATTGTCCACCTCGTCTCCCTGCCGATCATGTATGGAATGCAATATTATTTCCTTCAGGGGGGCAACATTGGAAAGATCAAAATCGGCAAGGCCCACACCAACGTGAAATGGGACGATGTCATCGGCCTGGAAACCGCCAAAAAAGAAGCCTGGGAACTGGTTAAACTCCTCAAAGACCGGGCGCTCCTTAAAACGATCGGCGGTAAAATCATTAAAGGAACCATGATGATCGGCCCGCCCGGATGCGGAAAAACCTATCTGGCCAAAGCCATCGCCCGCGAAAGCGGTCTCCCGCTTATTCCGACGGTAGGAAGTGAGTTTGTCGGGATGTTTGTCGGCCAAGGGACCGCCCGGATGAAATCCTTGTTTGCCCAGGCCCGGGCCATGGCCAAACTGCACGGCGGGTGCATCATATTTATCGACGAGATCGATTCGTTCGCCCGTCCCCGGGGGGCCGACATGGGCTTCGGCGGAGGAAGGCTGGATCAGAACGCCACCATCAATCAATTCTTGACGGAAATGGACGGCCTGCGCAACACGGAGAACAACATCGTGATCATCGCGGCCACCAACGTTCCGGAAGATGAGCTTGACTCCGCGATTATGCGCGCCGGCCGGTTTGACCGGAAAATTCATTTCACGCGTCCCAACCTGAAGGAACGCCAGGATTTATTCAAATTTTATTTATCAAAAATCAAGATCGAACCCGCGGTCGATTCCAACATCTTAGCCCGCAAGACTGTCTGGTTTTCTCCCGCGGATATCGATAATCTCGTCAGAGAAGCCAGCCTCATCGCCTTACGGGACAGCCGGGACACCATCAACATGAAAGACCTCTCCGCGGCTTATGAACGCGTCTCCTTCGGGCAGAAATCCAATATTGTCTTGACGGATAAAGAAAAATTATCCACGGCGTATCATGAAACCGGCCACGCCATTATCTATTATCTGGTTCACCCGACCGATGATGTCATGAAAGCCACCATTATCCCGCGCGCCGGAGCCCTGGGTTATGTCTTTGCCCGGCCGGCCGAAGAGCTGCACTGCAAAGACAGAGAACACATCCTGGCGGAAATCAAAGTCAGCATTGCCAGTTATGCCGTGGAAAAAAGGAAATTCGGGACAACCACCAGCGGTGTGGGGGGAAGCGCCCGATCGGATTTTCATGCCGCCTTAAGATACGCCCACGCCATGGTGTGGAATTACGGCATGGGAAAATCCGGCCTCATCGGCGATTTCTACGCGTTAACATCCAATAAATTCGGCGCTCATTTTCTCTCGGAAAAGACCAAAGAAATTCTCGACAATGACACCCAGGACATCCTGCAAACCTGCCTCAAAGATGTCGATAAGATCATTTCCGAAAATTGGGCGGCCGTGGAGCAATTCGCCCAAGAACTCTACAAAAAAGAAGAACTCGAGTACGATGAGATTGAGGCCATCTTTAATCAATTCGGCCTTAAACCGGTCCTTAGAGCGGAATCCAAAGGGTAAAAAAATATCAAGATACAAAGGAATACAGTGCTGTTACGTGTGCGTAGGTCAATCGTTTATCTTAGCCTCTTGTTTTCTTGCATCGCCGGGGTGGGGTGTTTTAAGCTATCCCCGTTGCCACCTGTTTCTCCCTCGCAGGCTCAAGAAAAACTCATTAAGATCTGTCAAGAGGATTACGGACTTGAAGTCCACCCCACCGCCTTCCCCCACACCCTCTGGATCTATCTGCCTTTGAAGGAAAGCTTTTTTTCAATCGAGCCTTCCGAAGAAGAAATTGAAAACTCCCGTGAATCCAAGGAAGTCCCCACCATCAATTTTCTTGACGGGCATTTTAGTGATGGAACATTCCTCATCGAATTTGACATCTCTTCCTCACGCCGCTATAAAAAAAGTTTTGGCTACACATCTACTTTTTCTGAACGATATCAAGTAATTCAGCAAAACATCTTGGCCGCCCTTTCGCGCGCCTATGCCGAGGTCATCAAAAATCCGGACAAAAAAACCGATGCGGCCCCCATGTTCTTTATCGTCATTATTGCCGACATCGAAAACGGACTAGAGTCACGGATGCTCCTAAACTTTCAAGATCTTCTCCGTGTCATGACAGACCATTCGTTCCAAGAGGAATTTATCCGACGCGCGATCATCGAATATCCGACAGGATCCAAAAAAATCATCGGTGACCGTAAAGGGGATTATTTAGATTATCACGAAATGACGTGGCCGGAATTTTTAGTCAAACAAATGCTCTACCGCGTCAAATTTAAATATGAACGCAGCGCCTTCCCCCCCACCCAAGAAGCCAAGGAAGAAATCCTGGACATCGCGGCGCAAACGGTAAAAATTTATTCTTTTGCGGATTTTCAGTCTCTCCGGCTGCATGATTTAAGCACGGATTCCCTCTACACCATCGAGAAATCCGAATTGGAGAAACGCTCGATTCCTCAGGAACCTGAAGGCAGGTATCATATTCTGGAATTCAGATAAAGGATTTGAAAAAGGCCTGGGAATATACGTTTAGAAAGACGGCTTTCTGAAAATCAAACCTCATCAACCGTTAAGGATCTCCACCTTCCGGCCTTTAATCTTTAATCGGCCGTCGGCAAACAGGGCTATGGCTTTGGGGTAAAGGCGGTGCTCCACTTTGTGAATCTTCTCCGTAAGACTTTCCAGCGTCTCCTCCTCACTCACCTTGACGGCTTCCTGCAGAATGATCGGGCCGTGATCCATCTTTTCATCCACAAAATGAATCGTGACCCCCGTCACCTTCACCCCGTACGTAAACGAATCCTTAATCCCCTCCGCACCCTTAAAGGAAGGCAAGAGCGACGGGTGAACGTTGAGAATCCTTTTAGGAAACTCTTTAACAAAAAACGGCGTCAGGATCCGCATGTACCCGGCCAGGGCGATAAAATCGATCCCCTCTTCTTTCAAATGAATCACAATCGATCTGTCATAACTTTGTTTGGTGGCATAATCCTTGCGGCAGAGACACAGCGTTTTAATTCCGGCCTCTTGCGCCCTCTTTAAAGCATGCGCCTTGCGGTTATCCGAGAAGACCACGGCCAGCTCCGCCTTGATCTCTCCCCGTTGGACCGCCTCAATAATCGCCTGTAAATTGGAACCCTGGCCCGAGGCAAATACTGCGAATTTCATTTCTGCTCCTCTTTTGATTGGTCGACGGATGACTCAACCCAAAACGTTCATGAATTTTGCGGCACGACACTTGCTACAATTATGCCATTTAAAGAACAGGAATTGCAAGGGGTCGCGCGATTATTATTGTCCCCTTCCATTTAAGTCAATGCTATCCGCGGTTCAAGAAGCTCACACCCGCCTGGCCCAGCCTTTTTCCAACAGGCGTCCGTTGAGCCACACGCCGGACGCGGCTACCTTGTGAGGATCGGATTCTCCGGGGAGATAAAAGACGTCGGCCAGATAGCGGTCATACTTGTCACTCTTGTAGGTCTTGACAATAATAAACGGCAAACCTTCCAGTTCATGGATCACGCGTTGCCGCGCCCTCTGGCCGTCCAGGGTATTGAGCTCGGCGGCATCGATCGCGCTTAACCGCAAACGCTGTTCTGTCCAAATGCCGAACCCTTCGTCCACATGCGCGAGAAGCGTATCGGCGTCAATCACTCGAACCAGCCGCGCCTTGAACGTAAACAGGTCATCCACGCGGGCATCCCCGGCGATCTTCAAGCGATACCCTTGTTCGATCTTAACGGACTCCACCAGCCGCTTGGCCTCAAGGACACCATCGCCATGCGGGGCCTCGATCCTATTGGCAAACCCGCAATCCACGAACCACGGCGTGCCGGATTCCATCAGCCCGGCCCCGCTGACCAGTCGATACACATACAGCTTGCCGCGCCGGGGCTCCTTCCTTAAAACGCCTTCCGATTTCTCACCGGAGCCCGTCGGAGAAGCCACCATCAAGCGAAGATCCGTTGAACTGAGATGTTCCCTCAGGACGCGCTTGATCCACCTTTGACGTTTCTTTTCATCAGGCTCACTCAGTAAGAAACGGTAATGCGACCACGTCATGCCCTCGTCGATCGTAAGCTTGGGGAAATAACGAAAAAACTGTTCATAGTGCTGGAGTGTCCGGCTGTTCACCTTCAGATCTCCGGAGAGCCGCTCATAAAACGCGCCGGTGGCTCCGCGGATGACGCCGTGATCCGCGAGGTACCGGTGGATATGCCGGCCGATCGTCCAGCAAGTCGTGATCTTCTGGCGTTCCCACAGCCGTTCGAGCTCCCGCAATCCCGTTTTCATTTCACGCTGTATTTGTCCGACCAGCTTTTTGTAATCCGTGCGACTAACCTGCTGTTTCGTCATAGCCTCTTCCTTTCCATCCTCTGCCGTTACCTTGAAGGCCGCGGGACAACGGCCAGGGAAACGGCATATAAAACCAAAGTAACCAAAATCAACGACCGGATCCCCGTCAGAAAAGAAATATGCTCCAGGAGTCCCCCGGCCACGGCCCCCATCAGATTAGACCCAAAGGCCGCGTCTCTGTCCGGGGTCTTTTGAAAGGAAATCATAAAGATCATCCCCGCGAAAAATATCGGCAGATTCAAGGCAATGCTCGACGCGAGGATCCTGGGCCAAAACCCCAAGGCATTGAAAATATCCAAAGGAACAACCCATAGCAAAAGCAACCAGCCGATTAAAAACGCGTAAGGATAACGGATATCCGAAAGCCTCGCCCTTAAGACAACCAGATTGGCCAACAGAATCAGAAACAGAATCGCGGAAATATTCACCGCGTTCACCATCCAGGTCGAACCGAACAGCAGCGCGGTCTTATTGATATTCTGAAATTCCAACAACAAAAACCCAGACCCCAGAAAAAAGAAATGCGCGTTTAAGGGTTTGCCTTTCGGGGCAAACAATCTTTTCCCGAAAACAAAGACGAGGATGATGACCGCCATCACGCACAGATGCATCTTGGGGATCCGCGCCTTACGCAGATACAAATACGGCCAATCATCCGTCGTGATGGAAACGTCTCCCTTATAGGGAAGATATTGATTTAAAATAAACAGGCTAAGCTCCTTGTCCTGATTAAGCGCGCTCGCGAGAACCTCTTTATTTTGCGCCGTAATAAAGGCGACCGGCCCAAGACCGTTCCTGGAACCGCTCAGAGACAAGACAACCGGCGGCCAGCCAAAGGCCTCTTCGATCATCTTCGCGATCCGCTGACCGGTCCACACCCTCTGCACCCAGAACGTGACGACCATCACCCCCTCGTCGTTCAATAACCGCCGGACATCTTCGAAGCTTTCCCGCGTATAAACGTAATGATCCATGCGCATATTATTCATCGACGAGGAAAGGGCGTGCGCGTCCAGCATTCCGAAAGTTATCAAGTCGTATTTTTTCTTGCACCGCTTGACATAGGAGCGCGCGTCATCGACAAAGACCCGGACGTTTGGATTTTGATACGGCTCCTCGGGATGATACCGCAATCCCAATTGATGGATCCCGGGATCAATCTCCACTGCATCAATCTCTACAAGATGATTTCTCAGAGCGGCGGCCGCGTCATTGCCGGCGCCGGCGCCTAAAATAAGCGCGCTGCGGGCGTCTTTCTTGATCGCGTACGGAAAATTAAAACGGTTTTTAAACCCCGTCGCCTCTCCCCGGTAAATCGGTTGCTTCTCAAAATATACGGCAAACAGGTCCCTGAAAACGTCGGAAAGATTCAGTAAATTCATAAATCCGACATTATTGACATTCATCTCATAACCGACCGGGCTTCTGGTTTCATAGGGATCAAATGGCCCCGGCACCGGACGCAAGGGATAGAGGTTCAATTTCTGATACGGCGTCCAGACGACCAGACCATGTTTAGCGCGATCCGTGTCGTCACGGAACATAAGCAGAACAGCCGCGCCCGCCAGCACGACGGCCAGAATATTTTTCCATGACCACTCCCCCATAACGCTTATGACCAGGACAAGTCCGACGATTCCGGATAAAAACCACAGCCATGGCGGTGTGAATAAAAACGAACAAAGGCTCACGGCCCAGACCCCCAGAAGGCTGGCGAAGATATTGACGCAATAGGCCTGCAAAGTATGGGGATGTTCGTTCCAAATCCTCCCCATCACCTGCCCCAGCGGGATAAAGATGGTAAGGATCGTAAAAAACAACACACAGGAAGACGCGATACCCATCGCCTGAAACAGACGCAGACGCGCGATCGTCAACTGGTAATGAATGACCGAATCTTCAAAAGCAGCGAGAAAAACAGGAATTCCTTTAAAAAGATGCAGCGCTTGACCCTGAAAATGAATCACCAGCGGCAATTTGATGAACGCAATTAATAAGGCTAACATTCCCAGCGAGACATAAAGGCGGGGTTTTTGGCCCGAGAGATAACACCCAAGTCCGCTTCCTATAAAACACGAAAGAAGGACTAGGTTGGACAGATAGGCGAAAATTCTGACTTCCGTCGACACCCACCGGATGAGCGCGAGTTCAATAAACAGAATAAGAAAACTGCTCAGGAATAGAAGAAAATTTTGCTTTATAAGCCTTAAATTCATTTTTCCAATAATAAATTCTTGATTATTGATCTTGTCCCTTATCGGCAAATATATTCTTAAAGAACTCCCGCATATCGCTCCAGGATTGATGGTCGGCCTGTTCATTGTACGCAATGGGGAGATCGAATTGGGCGGCGTAGGTGTCGGCCTGGGGGTTGGTGAAACTGTGCCGGGCGCCCGCGTAGGTTTTAAACGTGTAATCCACCCCGGTATTCGTCATCTCAGTTTTAAACGCCTCAATCTGTTCCGGTGTAATGAAATTATCGTCCCCGCCGTGGCACACCAGGACTTTGGCCTTCATGGTATCTTTTTGCGCCGGCGCATCCGTTGCCAGATTCCCGTGAAAAGTGACGACACCCCTCATGTCCACACCCGCGCGGGCCATATTGAGGACTGTGCTGCCGCCGAAGCAGTAGCCGATGGCCGCGATCTTATCCGCTTGCACCGTCGTGTGCTCTTGCAGCACCTTTAGACCGGCCGTAAACCTTTCCCTGGCCAGAGGTAAATTACTCCCCACCTCTGAAGAAAACTTTTTAGCATCATCCGGATGAAGAGCAACTTTTCCGTCGCCATACATATCCACCGCCAACGCCGTAAATCCCAATTCCGCCAGCATCACCGCGCGCTTGCGCACATACTCATTCTGCCCCCACCATTCATGGACAACCAAAATCCCCGGCCTCTTCTCCTGAACACCGTCATCGTACGCCAGAAATCCAATCAACTGATCTTCCCCTGCGTTGTACCTGATTTCCTGCGTGACGATCTCGGCCGACGCGCTGACCGCGGCCAGTAAAACCAGACAAATGGACAATAGTATTCTTTTCATTGATCTCTCCTCTCTTTTTGACACCGACGATAACAAAAACACTCGGTCACATGATCATTGACCATGCCGACGGCCTGCATAAAGGCGTACATAATCGTTGAACCGACAAAAGTGAAGCCCCTTTTTTTCAAGTCTTTGCTGATCTGATCGGATATCTCCGTCCGGGCTGGAAGATCCTGATGCGCTTTAAATTTGTTAACCAGCGGCTTGCCGTTTACAAAAGACCAGATATAGCGATCAAAACTGCCGAACTCCTCCTGCACCTTAAGAAATGCCCTCGCATTCTTGACCGCCCCTTGTACCTTCAACCGGTTACGGACAATCCCCACGTCCTGTAACAAGGCCGCTATTTCTCCGGATGAAATCCGTCAAAAGCCCAACGGTAATTCGCGCGTTTGCGTAAGATGGTTTACATTGAATTCATCTTCTGGAAACGCATCTTGAACCGAGATAACTTCAACATTCCAATTGCCGCCTGAAACTTTTAATTCATCAACGTATCCAATCGTTGCCCCTTTTTGAGGAAGATACACCTTACCTTTGTCGACTTGTTGAATTTCTGTGACAACACCCTCTGAGGCCAAATCTTCTTTCTTACCACTACCCAATACGCCTCGCCAGTAAACACGGCTGCCAACAGCCAGCCGCAAATCAAGATCAACAACAAATTCAACCTTCGCAATAGGTGGAGATACCGGAGGTTCTCCCTTTATTGTTCCTGTTAAAAGATAAAGATTCCGAGAAATATTTGGGCCATAAAAATCTTTTAGGAATACCGGAATGTCTTTAAGTCGATCAATTTTAAAACTGTAAACTTGAAGCAACCAATTCCAATTAGGCAAAAACAGACTGCCTTCAATAAATTGTGTTTTAACTAAATCCAATTTATTCTCCAGTATCTTGTGGTCCAAGATTATCCCTTTTTTCTTATCAATTAGAAATCCCTGTTGTTCGATAAAAATAGAAACCTCATCTGAATCAGGAGTTTCAATCTTGAGCTTATCTGGATGATCATAGGAAATTATGTAATTAAGCAATCCGCTTTCATGCTTTAACCTGAAACGAATAGACTTCATCGCTTGCATCTTATCTTCGAACGCACTTACAATATCCTCAACTGTACGGTCACTCTCCATAATCGCATACTTTTTCGCTTCTTGATTAATTTCAAATTCGGAGATTCGTTTTCTTGCCCTATCAAGATATTCGATCTTTTTTTCTTGACTAATACTGTCATCAGGTAAATTAAACTCTAATCCATCCCCACCCGTTTCCAACATTATTATATCGCTTTCCGCAACATCATAATGCCCCAAGGTCTTTCTCAGAAATTCCAAATGCGGCTCGCTCCCAATAGATTCAGACCGTAAAGTAAGAACTCGTTCAAGGTGGTAAATAATACGTAAACACAATTCTTTCGAAAAATAATGCTTTTGGCCAATTTCATTATAAGCATCAACTAAACCATCATGAATATCCACCGGTGCTTCATAACCTTCCACCTCAATACTTTTTAATAAATTCAAATAATTCGCAACAGCATATTCATAATCGCCCATTAAATGTTTGGTTCGAGCCAAAGCGAAAATGATCCCAACATTCCCGCCATGCTCTTCATAACCTTTTTCAAGCAGCTCATACGCTTCAGAATAATTTCCCATTTCCAGTAGTTTTTCAGAATCATCGAAATATTCTTCAACCGTTTTCGCATCCACAGCACACACCATCTGAAACACCAGTATAAATTCCAAAACAACAATAAATAAATTCATACAAAACTCCTTTCTGGACACCGACAATAACAAAAACACTCGGTCACATGATCATTGACCATGCCGACGGCCTGCATAAAGGCGTACATAATCGTTGAACCGACAAAAGTGAAGCCCCTTTTTTTCAAGTCTTTGCTGATCTGATCGGATATCTCCGTCCGGGCTGGAAGATCCTGATGCGCTTTAAATTTGTTAACCAGCGGCTTGCCGTTTACAAAAGACCAGATATAGCGATCAAAACTGCCGAACTCCTCCTGCACCTTAAGAAANNGCATTCTTGACCGCCCCTTGTACCTTCAACCGGTTACGGACAATCCCCACGTCCTGTAACAAAGCGTCTATTTTCTTTTGTGTATACACCGCTATCTTTTCCGGGTTAAATCCATCAAACGCCCGGCGGTAATTTTCACGCTTGCGCAAAATGGTAATCCAGCTTAGTCCGGCCTGCGCGCCCTCAAGAATAAGAAACTCAAATAAAATCCGGTCTTCATGCACCGGCCGCCCCCATTCCTGATCATAATAATCCCTGTAGAGCGGATCAGCCCCGGCCCAGGCGCAGCGGGTTATGGTAGGCATGGCAGCCTCCAGTAGACACAAGTTTCATACATCCAGCCGGGGATAAAAAATACCGGCCGCTTGAGCTTACGTTTATTCCTGGACAACTCTTCCAGCCTGCTGACGGCGTTTTTCCGTTGATTGTCTTGGGCGGTGACCCTATTCGGACCATTCATGAAGATTCCCCAAGATTTCCTGAGCACTGGCAAGAAACTTTCCGGCCTTATCAACCAACTCTCTCGCGCTTGCTCTTGAAAATTCATTTTCATAATCAGCATTTTCACGTAAAACTTTTGCAGTTTGAAAAGCTTCCACCAACTGGACATCCAGCATACCCTGCTCAACAAAAACGGCTCTCATCGCGACGATCAAACAATAATGGCTCTTTTCCCGATAACCTTCAGAATATAAAAGCGCTCGGGCCGTATGAAACATCGCATAATAGGCCTGGATCGTCGCCCATTTATCCTGGCCGCGTCTTAAACTTTCTCGCGCTGTCTTTAAATCTTCTTTGGCCGTTTTAAGTTCTTTCTGAGTCAACTTCTTCGCGGTGGTAAACTTGACAAGTTTTTGACGCTTTAAGCAATCTTCGAAGTCTTTATTCTTTATTCCTTTTCCCACAAAACTATCCCCCGATGTATCTCTTCATAAAAGACCGGCTCTTTTTGATCCAGGATAATAAACTCCTGCGGCGTTTTAATAACCAGTTGAACCTTGCGCTTCTCTTTCACCGGCGCAATGAGTCCACGCACCTTATCCTTTTCCCGGCTCACCACAAATATATCCAGATCGCTTTCCGGAGTATCCTCACCCCGCGCGCAACTGCCAAACAAAATAATTTTTTCCGAGAAAGTCTTTATCTTCCTAGTTAACTCTTCGGCCAAGGTAACGTTGCGAAAGACCTTGAATTGTTTGATCAAAGGCGATTTGGAATCAACCCTGTAGAAGATCATGCGGCCTTTTTTTTCGGTCTGTAAGAGTCCCTGACGCGCCATCGCGCGCAGGATCTGATTAACGCCCCCCTTACTTAAAAGGGTCCGGTCTGCCACCTCAGCGCTAAAAAAAGCTTCTTGAGGATTGCAGCAAAGAAAATCCCACACTTTCTGGGCCGCAGTGGAAAGAAGAATGTTGTTCATCGCAGGAAACTCACATTCATTATAATGAATTTAACTTCACAATCCTGAACCTGATGGAAGTATATTCCAAATTGAAAAACGCGTCAAGCTTTTAGATATCCTTAAACTTCACCAGGTTCTGTCAAAATTATTTACTCTTATTTTTTATATCTTTTTGTTTATCAGAATTTTCTAATAGAGAAGCTTGCCGTTCCCACATCTGATTAAATGGGAAGGAGGATAAATCTTCATGTCTCCTATTTCACAATCATGATCATCCCTGTAGAGCGGACCAGCCCCGGCCCAGGCGCGGCGGGTTATGGTAGGCATGGAAATCTCCGGATTGAATAGTTACTTTCTTACTCTGCCCCACTATCCTTAAACAGCGCAAGCAGACAACGCTGCTCGTCTGAGAGAGGCAGTCTCGTATTTTTCTGGTTAGGATATATTTCTGCTTCCTCCCAGAACTCTCGTTTAACACTCCTGGCGATGCCAATTTTTACCCTCCCCTCCAATCGGCTAACCAAATCATCCGCATCAAAGAGATACACCGCCTCAATAACCCAAGGACGAGTTCGACCTCGTGATGATGTGGCATTTAATTTCGCCCCAGTTAAAACAAGATAATAAGCCGGACGGTTATTACAATCGGAACCAATATCAAGCAAGCCCTCATTTTTCGCATACCATTTGATATTGACGGTTTTCCCCTTCAGATTTCCGCCCATGAAAATCCCATCAAAGCCTTTTTCAACAGCCGATGCGTTAAGTTTAATGTCAAATATTTTTGATGCGATATATTCACCCATATGCCCCAATGAAGCGGGTCGATGAATCAAAGCAGTAATTTTGCGCTCGAGCAAGTTTCTCTCTTTGATATAACGCGTGAACTTTTTAAGATCGTCCATAAAAGTGCCCTCCTCTCTTGGATAGCATAACAATTATAGTTTGTGGTTTTTCATTTGCCATGGCTTCAACCCCCATTAGAAGGTAATCCAGGGCACAGAGCCTCTGGAATTACCCTGAGAAATCAAACTTTAATGAAACTAAATCCCTCTTATTTATACGAACAGCTAAATTTTTTAAAGGACCAATTCTTAATTGCAAAGTTTGATCAACTCCTGGAAAAACAAAAAATCGAAATTCATTTTGATAAGAATATTTCTTATCCTTTTCAAACCATTCAACCTGACCGTGATGCTTGTCAAAATCTATATATTTTACGGCTCGAGATTCCATATTTTGCCTTACCTTCTGCGCAGCTTTGGTGACTCGATCAATAAATTCTGGAACATTGTTAATCAACAAAATCGCATCACCGAATTTGAAAACATCTCCCCTTATATCCGGTTTAATTACACTTTGATCTTCTTTCCGGAAAATTGCCAATGCGCAAAAAATATTACCACTTACATTCGCCTCTTTTATGAGGCCTTTATTTTCTAAAACAATTTCTTTGCCCCCACTTATCAATTTAACCTGACGAATTATTTCAGGCTGAGAAATTCTAGTAGTCCCTTCATTCGGATCACCCCGAACCTGGTCCTCTTCTAATTCCCGGAAGAACTTAAGGGGATTCATATAAATAATCCCTTTGTTATAAAGCTGTTCTATGTGCTCCTGCTTGCCAAATTTAATCAAAGATACAATCCACATTTTTAGTCTTCTTCAGTTTCAGTTTCCGTGAGATTTCCTTGCGGATCTTCTTCGTAGAATTTCTTACACTCTTTACATTGCCATCTTGAAGAAATTACTTTAATTATGTCCACACCTTCAACCCAGCGAATAGGGTCTGAAAACCGCGCTTCTAATTCTCCACCACACTCTGGACACTTTGCCATTTTTCCCCTCCTGCTTAATTTTTCAACTCTATAGCCACACTTTCGCCCTCGGGAGTCAGCTCATACACTCGGGTGTTCATCTTCCATGCTACACATTATTCTCTTCGAGAATTTTCTTTAACTGTTCTACCAAAAACGGGATATCCCTTACTGCGACAAGATAAATTTTCTCATCTTTGACCTCGCCATATTCATGCGCCAAAATATTGCGCAACCCGATAATTTTTATCCATGGCACATGCGGATATTTTTCTCTAAATTCTGGAGATATTTCTTTAGCGGCTTGACCAATAATTTCAATCAGGCGCTCCGTTGCCAGACGCAACATTTTATCGCGTTGATAGTCCTCAAATAATTTGCCTTGAGAAAAAATAAAAGCCTGGGAAGCCGCGTCATGCATATCCCAGACATATCCCAAATCTTTATCCTCCGGACTCATACACCACCTCCAAATTCTCATAAATACATCTGCGCTTGATAGGATTTCTGATTGTCCCGTCTTCTACTATATCCACGTCACGCTTCAGCATTTCTTCCAATTCCATCTTCATATCAACAACATCCAATAAACTCCATTGGGAACCCTCATGAAAGGAAACCATGACGTCCACGTCACTGTCGGGTCTGAAATCATCCCTCAGGACGGAACCAAAAAGAGCCATGCGTTTAATTTTCCATTTTTGACAATAATTCCTCAACCCCGCGCGATCAATTTCAATACGAATCATAGCCATCTTATTCACCTCTCTTTACTTTGCCCTGACAAAAAACTTATTAATAAAGATTGCACCCTCTTACAACCGTCTAAAATGGGGAACATTACATAAATCTTTCTGTCTCCTGTCAACAGAGCGTTAGTACCGATGCTTTTTGTCAACTTTAATTTAATTCAACCCATCACTTTCCTAGCTTTTCTCTCACCCATTGGTAAACTCTGACCGTGATCTTTACCATTTCATCCGCGTCACCCTTATGAACGCTGCGGCATTCATATTGAACCATGTTCTTTCGAGCAATAATCTTCCGAAGTTGCCTTGCCTTTTCATCAGCGCCTTCAAGCGGCAGTTTCACGAACAGATCACAAACATCCAGGTGATCCTGAGATATCGAACGGACGCCCTTTTCAAAAACACAAATGGCGTCCGCGGAGGATATGGCACATTGAACAGCCAGCGTTGCCGCTGCATTCCAGTTGGAAACATGAAAGGCCGCCAGCATCTGGTCGTAATTGTCTGATGCTTTCTTCAAATAATCTCCGGCGGCAGACTTACTCTCTTCCTTTATTTTCCCATCACGCGCAGTCAAATTTAAACCTCCAGGGGCTCTTTCCCATACAAAACCGAATAGGATTTAATCAGGGTCGAAACCGGCGGCGAGTTTCTTTTCAAAAGGCTGCGAAATTCTACGGCTGACTTCACATAAATGTCCAGTTGCGCACCAAAATATGCTTTAAACTTTGACATGACAGTTGAAATAAAAACATTTTTAACCGGTTCTATGTTTACCGCCTTATGGACAACAACGGCGATGTCCACATCACTGTTTTCTCTTGCCGAATCTTTTTGCGCGCTCCCGTAAAGAATTAAGGAAACAATATCCTGTTGAATACCGGATGTCTTTATCTCTCTTAAAAGAAAATCCCGAACTTCTTCCTTAACTCCACTTTCCGCAACAAACATCGGACGGATGATCTTTTGAACGATACGATCATCTTCATTCAAAGAATAAATATGCTGTTTGCCGATTATCTCAAGATCAAGAATATTACGGGCATGAAGATTTTTTAAAGACTCGTGTGTCGCAGGCACAGAAAAGCCTGACAGCCTTGCTATCTCGCGGCCCGTGGCCTTAAATCCTTTACGGGAAGCCAGAACTCGCAAAATAGCGATCTTTGAGGGGGAATCAATAACATCCTGCACCTGAAAAAGGGGAGAAATCATAGGTATACCTAACATATGTATGGTTAACCTTACATGTGTAAGGATAACATTATTTCATAAAACGTCAAGAGCTGTTATTGTTTGGGGGTGCGGGGCGGGTGATTCATCCCCACCTATCCTCCCCCATCGCAGGCTGGGGAGGAATTTGTCTAACGATGATCTTTTAACGGTTTCTTGAACATACCCACCATCCCGACAACCGCGAGAACCCCGCCGACCGTGGTCAGGATCCACACCCTGCCGACATGTTCGGAGAGCCAGGAGCTGATGAGCATGGAGATAAGGAAGGCAAAGTGAATCACGATCTCGAGCGCGCTAAAGACCTTGCCGCGCATGGCGTCGTTGCTGACGAGCTGGACCATGGTGTTGGAGGCGATAAAGATAGGGCCGATGACAAATCCCATGACCGCGGCGAGCGCGCCGGCCATCCAGACATTAGGGTAATGATGCACCATCCAGGCAAAGGCGGTGAGCATGAGGCCTCCGGCCGTCAGACACGAAAAGATCGTCTCGTGCCAGTGCAGGCGTTTTCCCCACCGGCCGTAGGCCAGGGCTCCTAAGAATAAACCCGCGCCCAGACACACGGCCTGCATCCCCAGATGCTTCGTGACACTGTGAAAGGACTGCTGGATAAAGACAATGATGACGACATAGACAGCCCCGGCGGCGGAGAGCAGGATAAAAAGCATGGCGATCACAAAACGGATTTCCCTGTGCTGAACAAGATACACAAAGCCTTCCCGGATTTCCTGCCAGACCGAGGACTTGATCGGACCCATCCATTCTTTTCCCGTCTTAAGAAGTTTACCTTTGGTAATTTTCAACCGTTGGGACATGTCGATGGAAAAGACAAATACCCCCGAGACAAAAAAGGTGACGGCGTCGATCAAGAACCCGTTGCGCGCGCCGAACCAGTCAATCAAAAAACCGCCTAAAGCGCATCCCAGCACAAAGGCGATCATCCCCGTCGTTGAGACAAGGGAATTGGCCATTAAAAGGTTTTCTTTCTCCACAATATCCGGGAGGATCGACATCTTCGCCGGGATATAAAACCGGCTGAAACAAAAGACGAGAAACACGATAAAGTAAATCGGGATCATGGAGCGGCTGAAGAAAAAACACATCGGGATGGTCAGCACCAGGAGCCCGCGGATCAGATCACAAACAAAGAGGGTGGTCCGGCGGTCCCAGCGGTCGACAAACACTCCGGCAAAAGGCTGGACAATAAAAACGGGAATGATGGTAAAGGCCAACAGTTTGGCTAAATCCACGGCCGACCCCGGCGCGCGCTCCGCGATCAAGCCGACCAGCGCCAATTGGTTAATCCGGTCGCCAAACTGCGAGATCAACTGCCCCAGCCACAGCCGCTGAAAATTCCTGTTCTTAGCCTGCATCAGTAATTTAATCAAGCCCATTTATCCTCTTTCTCCCGCCCGATTCCTGTCTCCGGGCCTCTTCTTTTATAGCCAATGCCTTGGCCGAATACAACTTCATTTTTTCCTCATCCCCCCGCTGCCGGTAAAACTCACTTAGATAGATGTAGGCGTACCCATCCATCTCATCCTCGCCTTCGAGGGCAGTCATGCGCTTAAAATAGCGGACCGCCTGTTTTTTACGACCTAACGGATCCAGGCTGGAAGCCAGATTAAACAAGGCGTTCTTATTTTCCGGATCCCGGATCACGGTCCTTTTAAATTGATCCACCGCCGCCTCCATCTTGCCCATCTTGGCATAAACCACGCCGAGGGTGTAATGCACCTGGGGATTAACCGGGTCCAGGGCAAGAAGGTCTTTGTAATGTTGAATAAGAAATAAATAACTTAATTTCAAATTCTTTTCAACAAGATCGTTCAAATTTCGGGCGGCCTCGCTGGCTCCTTCCACGCGGCTTAACCTTGGCACTTTCTCATATTCCTCAATACCTTCCCAATATCTGCCCTGATCACACAACGCCTTGCCCAGACCGATCCGGGACCGGATGTCCCAGGGTTCTTCGACAAGAACACGGCGGAATTGTTCCTCAGCGCCGGGAAACCGGCCTCTCTTGGCCAAGGCCAGGGCGTAGGAGACGCGCGCCCGCGTGTTGCGGGGATCATACCGCAGGGTCCTTTCAAACATCCCCAACTCATTGGTTGAAAGAAGATTCATTTGGATCGTTGTTAACATCAAAAAAAGGAAAAAGCCTGTCGTGACCCACCGCGACGCGGTGCCGGAAAGCATTTTAAAGGTCGCCGCCTTCCGGCCGACGGACAGACCCGCCAAGATCATGACGGCAAACACGCCCAGCGAAGGGATGTAAAGAAAATGTTCCGCCGTCGAGGCGTACGCCCCGTGCGCCCGGACAGGGACCATTTGACTCACCGGGAGAGACGTCAACACGGGCCAAAAAAGAAAAAATTTTGTCGTCGCAGACCATCTCTTGTGAAATTTAAGGAAGAACCAACCGGCACAAATAAAAACAGCGGCCATGACCAGAATCGAGAGATCCAAGAATTCCGTGTAATACGCCCGGGCCCGGTCAAAATGAAGATCGAACGGAAAGAACACGACCCGCGCGTGCGTCAAGCTCGCCCTTAAGAACGTCATTACGCCCAAGACCCCGTCGCTCAAAGAAGGCCACAGCGCGACGCGCGTGATCCCCAGGACCTTTCTTAAAAACATGTATCCCGCCAGGAGGAGGAAAAACGGAGCCAGCGTGACGGCGGAGGATTTCATCTGTTCTCTCCCATTGATCTTGCGGCGGAAAAACACCTCATAGCTCATCAGGGTCAAGGGAAAGGTCACGGCCGATTCTTTACTGAGCAGGCTCAGGACAAAGGACGCCAGGGACATCCCGGTGAACCACGGCGCGTTCTTGTCCCGGACGGCACGGGTGAAACAATACAAGGCCGTCGCGTACCAAAAACCGCACAGAAGAACCGACCGTCCGGCGATGTTGGAAACCGCCTCCCAATGAACAGGATGGACGGCAAAAAGCAGGGCGGATAAGAAAGCGGCTTTTTTGTCCAGCGCTATTGACCGGAGGATCAACCAGACCATCACCGCGTTGAGAAGATGCAGGCAGAGATTCGTGAAATTATAATAAAAAGGATTAAGTCCGAAGAAGTGGTATTCCGCCATGAAACTCAAGGAAACCAGCGGCCGGTAATACGTCCCCTCCCCAAAGAACGAACTCTTGAAGATGTCCTTGATGTGCGCGCTATCTTTGATATGCGGATTCTCGACGATTGAGACCTCGTCATCCATGGTCTTGAACGTCCCGCCCAGCATAAAACTATGGACGAGCGCGCCCGCGAGAATGACCGCGCTCAAAAATTTGATGTGCTCGTTAAAAAATTTTTTAAAGACTGTTTTCATGCGTTTTTTTTCTCGAGGTCCGCGCGGGGCCTTACATCCCCAACGCCCGGGCCGTCTCCAGGTCCCGATTAGCCTGGGACAATCGCCCTCGGCGTTGGTAGACCTGGCTTCTCTTATAATAACCGACTGCTTGTTGGGGGGCCAGATGGATGGCGCTTTGATAATCACGGAACGCCGCGGCCTCCCGGCCCATCACGTAATAGACATCCCCGCGCGTAATATACATCCGGAAATCCGTCGGTTCCAGCCTAATCGCCTGAGAAAAATCTTTCAATGCCGATTCATAGTGCCCCAGCCGGATTTGGGCAACCCCTCGGTTATTGTAGGCCCTTTTATAATAGGGATTGATGCCGATGGCCCGGGAAAAATAATCCATGGCCCGGGCCTCCTCTTTTTGACCTAAATAAAGAACACCGAGCTCATTGGCGGCGGAATCGTCCCCGGGGTTGAGTTCAAGAATCGTCCGGTAGTCTTCGATCGCCGCAGCGTGTTTGGCCAGTGAGACCAGGGCGGCCGCGCGGTATCGGTAGGCGTCGATAAAACTTTTGGAAAGCTTGATCGACTGATCGTACGCGGCCGCGGCGGATTCAAATTTCGATTCCTGGGCATACAGCCGTCCCCGATAAAAATACGCCGGGGAAGACGTTGCCTCAAGGGAGATGGCCTGTTCGATCAAATCCCGGGCCAGGGAAACCTCCCCTTGCTCAAAAAATAAAATGCCTTTGTTTAAATACGGCGCGGCGTCTCGCGGATTAAGGACTAGCGCTTGATCGTAATCCCGCAAGGCCGCGTTCACGTCTTGACGCATCGCGGATAACTGGCCGCGTTTGATGTGGGCGCCGGCATGACGGGGGTTTAACGCGAGGCACCGGTTAAAATCCGCGAAGGCCAAGGCCAGATGTCTGTGATTAAACAATTCCAGGCCCCGGCGGTAATACACCTCGGGGTTATTGGGATCCCGCGCGGCCGCCTCCTCGTACCGGGAAAAATCGAACCCTGAACGGACAACGGGGGCCCGCGTCTCCAAAAACTTCTTCTGCGCCACGGCATTGTCGGGCCGGTACTTTAAGGTGTAGGCCCATAAATCCTTGTCGCTGCGCCACAGACGCGCCTGAAGAAAGGTTTTGATCATCATCCCGCCCAAGACGACGGCCAGACACCCCAGCGCGAGTCCATGATAAAAACGGTGCCCTCGCGCGCGCGTTAACCCCTTGTCGATCAAGTATCCCAACCACACCGTCCATCCCAGACCCGGCAAATAGATAAACCGGTCCGCCACAAAGTTCATGTCCGCGACATCCCACCGCCAGAGGAAAAACATCGACCCCGCGTAAAACCAGCAGGCAAACGCGAACCACCGGTTTTTCCGCAATACCAACAACGCCGTCCAGAACGCCGCGAACACCCCCGCGGCCGGTAAATAAGAAAGAATCCCCGACGTCAACGGCGGCGGCGGGACATATAAAGGGAAGACCTGCAACGGGAAGAAGTGCTTTGGGATGTAAAAAGAAAAGCTCCAGATAAAATATCCGAAAGAATCGGGAAAAATGAACTGAATATTCTTTCCCAGGGAATGCGCCGTGATCCAGGCCAGCGGCTCGATCATCACAAAAAACGGAATCTTGTCCAGGACCATCCGCCGGCTGAACTTCCGCCCCGAAACACCGTCGAACAGCAAGAGAATCCAGGGCAGGCTCATGGCCATGGGTTTACTCAAGACCGCGGCCACGCCGCAGGCCAAACTTCCCGCGTAATGTCCCCACGCGTTTTTCTTCAGGTAATTCAAATAAAGACTGACGGAAGACAGATAAAACGCGGCGTACAAGACATCTTTGCGCTCCGTAATCCACGCCACCGATTCCACCCGCAGAGGATGCGCGGCAAACAGAAAAGCGGCCAACACCGCCGCCCTTGGACTCAGGCCCAGCTTCAGGCCTATTCGCGTCACCAGCGCGGTATTGAACAGATGCAGCAGAAGGTTCGTCCAATGGAAGATCCCCGGGTTCATTCCGAAAAAATGGTGCTCAACGGTAAACGACAGGACGGTTAATGGAACGTAGGTGTTGTTGATCGTCTGTTGAAAAATCTGACCGACGTGATCCCAGGACAGGCTGTAGACAAACGGATTGTAAAGGAGGTGGGTGGTGTCGTCCCACTGGAGGAATCCGGCCCGGAGAACAGGGGAGAACGCGAGGAAAACAGCGCACAGGATTAACAACGTCTGAGGCCACAGCGACCTTGGGGGAGTTTCCCGATCCAACTTTAACTGTTTTCGCAGGCCCACGACGGACTTTCGCAGAAATAAAAAGAGGTTGCCGGGAAAGGTCAAGGCATCTTTAGAAGATGCCCCGCGCCCTGGGTGCGGGGCATCTCCCGAAGGCGTGAAGCTGGCGAGAGGGATCGAACCCCCGACCCGCGCATTACGAATGCGCTGCTCTACCAACTGAGCTACGCCAGCAAAATAGGCGCGTTGCACCCTCAGGACCGTTGGAACGGGCTTCCCTCGGGGTGCCTCCTTGGAAAACCCGGAGGGCAACGAATCTTAAAAAAAATGGTGCCGAGACCCAGAGTTGAACTGGGGACGCAAGGCTTTTCAGGCCTTCGCTCTACCAACTGAGCTATCTCGGCACGTGTTGATCTTCACGCGAACACCTTGCGGATCGCCGGGACCCGCGCAAGGCCCACATTTTATATAACCACCCCGTGTTTGTCAACTGTTCATTCCCTTCATTCCCGACCCCTCCCCCTCGAGGAACACCCCGAGAAGGGAGAAACGAGCGAAATGACGGGACGTTCCCCAACGGCCGAGGTCATTCATTGAGGCGGCTCATAATCTTGACAAAAACCTCTTGGGCCACGCTGATTTTGGGAAAGAACGTCTTTCTGGCTTTCACACTGATCTTGGTCGTGCCCTGATTGACTAAGACCATGCTGATAATCACCTTGGCGGCGTTAATCCGGGCGATCATCATCCCGCCGTCTTGATGCTCTTCCGTGATCGTTCCCATGACGGAAACGACTTCGTAAGCGGCGTCCCACACATCTTGCTCCGCGTGTTCCGTCATCCCTTCCACCGTGTCCGGACTGACCACGTAACCGCCCACGACCCCGACCGTGCCGACCATCAGGTAAATGCACCCTGTGAGGGAGAACACGAGAGAAAACAGGATGATACTTTTAAAGAATTTCTGAACAATAGACATAATGTCTGCGATCCTCACTAACAGCGTACCGTATCAACTGAATGATGATTGACCTGCGCCCAATGAATGAAATCTTATCCTTCAGAGAATTGACCTCCCGGTTTCAATGAAACAAAATACCGCCATGCCGAAGAACAAAAACCGCGAAGACAATCGAAACCATGGACATCAGTTTGATCAGAATATTGATACTCGGGCCGGAGGTGTCTTTAAAAGGATCTCCGACGGTATCGCCCACCACGCTGGCTTTATGCGCCGGAGAGCCTTTCCCTTCGTAATGGCCTTCTTCGATATATTTCTTGGCATTATCCCAGGCCCCGCCGGCGTTGGCCATCATCACCGCTAAAATAAACCCCGAGGCCGTGGATCCGATGAGAAAACCTCCCACGGCATCCACCCCCAACAATAAACCGACAGCCAGCGGGCTCACCACGGCCAAGATCGCCGGAAGCCGCATCTCTTTGAGGGCAACCGCCGTCACAATATCCACGCACCGGGCATAATCCGGTTTTGCCTTCCCTTCCAGTAATCCCGCGATTTCTTTAAATTGCCTTCTGACCTCCACCACCACCATCCCCCCGGCACGCCCGACGGCACTCATCGTCAACGCGGAAAACAAAAACGGGAACATGGCGCCGATGAATACGCCGGCCAGGACAACGGGATTCATCAAACTAAAATCCATCTCTCCGCCTTCGGCCACGACGCGTTCTCGATAAGCCGCCACCAGGGCCAGGGCGGTTAAAGCCGCTGAGCCGATCGCGAATCCCTTTCCCGTCGCCGCGGTGGTATTCCCTAACGCGTCCAGCGCGTCTGTGCGTTTTCTGACCTCGGGTTCCAAACCCGCCATCTGCGCGCACCCGCCGGCATTATCCGCGACCGGACCATACGCGTCCGTCGCCAGGGTGATCCCCAACGTGCTGAGCATCCCGACGGCCGCGATCCCTACCCCGTAAAGTCCCAGGGTAAAATGATGAAACCCTCCGGAAAGACCGAAACTGGCGATGATGGCGGCGGCAATAATAAGTATCGGAAAAACCGTCGATATCATCCCCACGGCCAGCCCTTCAATGATCAACGTCGCCGGGCCGGTCAACGAAGCCGCCGCGATGCCCCGGGTCGGTTTATAGCTCGACGATGTAAAATAATCCGCGCACAACCCGATCAATATCCCGGCCACAAGCCCGGCAATCACGGCCCACGCGATCCCGATATGCTCGACCCCCAGGAGATAACGAATGAGGAAATACGTCCCAATGACAATGATCAAGGACGCCGCAAAAATCCCTTTGCGCAAGGCCCATAAAAGCGCTTTTTGCGAAGCCTCCTCCCCTGTCCTGACAAAGGCGACCCCGATCATCGAAGCCACAATTCCCAGGGCGGCCATGACCATAGGAACCGTGACTCCCTGAACTCCTAATCCCGCAGCCACCCCCAAGGTGCTCGAGGCAATGATGGACCCGACATACGACTCATAAAGATCCGCTCCCATGCCCGCCACATCACCGACATTATCGCCGACGTTATCGGCAATGACCGCGGGATTCCTCGGGTCATCCTCAGGGATCCCCGCTTCAACTTTTCCCACCAAGTCCGCCCCTAAATCCGCCGCCTTGGTGAAAATTCCGCCCCCCACTCTCGCGAACAGGGCCTGAAAACTGGCCCCCATCCCAAAGCAAAGCATCGTCCCGGTAATCGCCGTGATTTTATCCATCCCCGCGGGCAACGGATACCTGGCGTAATACCAATCCAGGCCGTAATACCAAAGACTTAAATACAGCAATCCGAATCCCACCACGGTAAAACCCATAACCGCGCCGGAGGAAAACGCCAGACGCAACCCGGCGTTCAAACTCGAACGGCAGGCCTGGGCCGTCCGCGCGCCGGAATGCGTCGAGATCTTCATTCCGCAAAAACCCGCCAGTGCCGAAAAAAAAACGCCGGTCAAGAAGGCGAATGGGACAAAGATCTCCAGATACCCCTGAAAGGCCAGAAATAAAAGCAAACAAAAAACGCCAATAAAGAAAACCCCGGAGACTTTATACTGCCGTCTTAAATACGCCCAGGCCCCTTCCCGCACGGCCCCGGCGATCTCCCGCATTCTTTCATTACCTTCGTCCTGCCGGATAATCCAGAAAGCGAGAACCCCGGCGAAAACAAGGGCCGTCATTGAAAAAAACGGAACAAAGACAAGAAAATCAACCATGTCGCGTCTCTTCTTCCTTCATTGCTCTTCGGATACCCCGCGGATTGACGGGGGAGTTGGGATCAAATCCTATTGGTTCTACGCAGGTCCATAAAATCGCTTTATTTCAGGGATGGAAATTACCGACGGAAAAGCCCTATCCTTTGTTCGGTTTGGTCCCATGGTTGGCCTTTTTGGAACGCCAGTTTAATTTGCCTCTTCTTTTTCTTTTTTTACTCATGGAGATATCCTCGTTTGACAAGTATTAATATGCTTTTACTTAAATTCACAGAAGGATTTATACACGACATTCCCATGAAAAGCAATATGAAATACCGTTACGGCGGTTACGTCATCCTCTCTAAAACACCCGCCACTTCAGAAATCTCCGGCACGATCTTAAAAGGTCCCGCCAGGGCGATTTCTTTCCGGGTATTGGAACCCGTGACAACCGCGATGGTCTTCACCTTCGCCCGGCGTCCTGTCTGCACATCAATCACCATGTCTCCGACGTACACGGCCTCGCTCGGCTTCAATGAAAATCTTTCCAGGATCCGGTTTAACACATCCGGCGCCGGTTTCGGATTCGGCACTTTGTCGGCGCACAACACATAATCAAAAAACCCCCGGATCTCCAGGTGTTTCAGGATAATGTGCGTGAAACGGGTCGGCCGGTTCGTGGCGATGGCCAATTTCAATCGTCTCGTCTGCAATGTCTCCAGGAGCTTTTCAACCCCCGGTAAAAAACGCGTCCCGCTCTTTAAGGCCTCCCGATGATGCCGACGGTATAACGACAGCGCCTTCTCAACCTTGTCCTGCGGGAAGAATGCCTCCAGAAGATTTTTATCCCCCCAGCCCACTTTTCGCCGGATGACGGCCTCCTCCACCCCGGGAAGGCGCATTTGCTTTAAGACAAAGTTTAAACTGTTTGTGACCGCCTTATAAGCGTCGACCAGGGTCCCATCCAAATCAAAGGCGACTAACTTAATCTTATTCTTCATTGGTTCAACGCGTACAGCATCAACAGTCCCGCCAGGGCCAGAATCATTCCTATCGTCCCCTTAAAAATGATGACGACGTCTTTCCAGAAGAGGAGGATCAGGGTCAGACCCGCGATCAGAATAAAAATTCCCCCGAGACCCACCACNNATTCTCTCTTAACGCGCGGCCCCGCCTCCATGGGACGGCTTTTCCAACGGCGATGCATCCAGCCCCACTCCTCGGGATACGTCCGGACGTACCGTTCAATGATCCGCGTGATTTTTTCGGTATTCACCAGAATCGTCTCTTTGTCATTCCCCCGCTCTTCCAGCTCAATGGGGGGTTCGACGATGATTTTGTGACGATCATTCTTCTGCCGCACGATAAACATCGGTATGAGCGGGGCCTTGGTGCGCCGGGCAAAGATCACGGGACCGGTCGCTGTCGCGGCTTTCTGTCCGAAGAAATCAACGAACACCCCGCCGCCGCGGCCGAAATTCTGATCCAACGGAATAAACAACAATTCGTTATCCCGCAAAACCCGGATCGAGGTATCCACACATTGCTTGGGTTGATGACTGTACACCGTATTTAATCCCAGCTTCGTGCGCATCTCTAAGAAATATTTTTCCACAACTTCATCCCGGGCCGGACGGATGATGGCATTGGTTTTGTAGCCTTCCTGGGCGCATCTTAAAAGCATCAGGGGAAAACTCCCAAAATGGGCGCTGACCGCGATGACGCCTCTTCCCTGCTCAAAAGCGCGATCGAGATGTTCTTTGCCCTCAAATTCGACGCGTTCTTTAATCATCCGGGGATGTTCCATAAAATAGATCAACTCAATCATCCCCTGTCCGAGATTCTTGAAACACTTTCGGACGATCTCCTGGATCTGCGTTTCGTCCTTCTCCTTCCCGAAGGCAATCTGAAGGCTTTCCCGGGCGATCCTTTTTTGCTGAACAGTCAACGCGTATCCCGTTTTGATCAGGATGTCCGATAACAGACAGACGGTGGCATAAGGCAGCCGTCGAAAAAGCCAGGACGTCGCGAAAAGGCCGTTACGCGCGGCCGCCCTTTTAAAATGTTTTATCCGCTCTCGCACATTCATATCCCCACTCAAGAATTAAACATTATTCTTTTCTTTCCTGGCCTCCAGGATATCACGAACAACAGCCGTCAAGGATTTCGGGTTCACCGGTTTTGTCAAATGGGCCTGAGCGCCGGCCTCCAACTCCGCCCGGATATCGTCCTGAGAATACTTGGCGGTTAAAAAAATAACCGGGATATCTTTCGTCGCCGGCTCTTCTTTCAATTTCCGGCACAGATCCCTCCCTTTGATCCCGGGGAGAATCACATCTAAAATAATCAAAGCGGGGGTTTGATTTTTCGCGATCCTAAATCCGTCTTCTCCTGAAGTCGCCGTCAGCACCCCATAACCTTGCTTCATGAGAATCGGCCGGACCGTCTTTAATACCGCTTCATCATCATCCACCACCAGGATGCTCCGGGAATACGTCGCACCGGCTCCCGGCGTTGGCGCCGCTGCGGGATCGTGACCATGATCTTTGTTCACGGAGACGCTTCCGGGCTGAAAAAGAGCCGAGATAGACGACCGGCCGAAAAACAGGACAACGATAATCGTGATCAGGATATTGCTCGCCGAAATAAAATCTTCGACCGACACCAGATACGGCCAGAGCAAATAGAGCCCCAGGACGCCGTTCGCGCCGACCAGCAGACTTCTCCCCCATTCCTTAAAGTTAATGACTACGAGCGCGGCGGCGAAGCACACCGCGAACAAAACCGCCAAAACGAGAGCGCGCGTTTCGTTGCCGCCGCTGTGACGAAACATTTGCGCGTAAAAAAATATCGAAACCGCGTAAAGCACCAATAACCCGACCCCAATCACTTTCACATCCGTTCGTTCATTTTTCATTGTCTCCACCCCCTTTTAAAAAACAGTCCGCACTGTCTCTTTTTATCCTTTTTAAAGTTTCTGCCGATGTCCCCGGAACCCGGTCCCGCGTTTTACACCTCACTTCATTCCAAACAATTGCGTGCTGTATCCCAAGATTTTTTTCTTGTCTTATTTTTATGAACTCAACGGTATACCTCACGCCGGTGGCCGACCTTGACGACATAAACGGTCAGGACATTGTCCTCAATGGTGTACAAAATCCGATAGTCACCGCACCGCATACGGTATTTTTCCTCTCCTGACATTTTCAGGCTCTGTGACGGGCGCGGATTATCCGACAAAGACGCTATTTGAGCCAATATTTTCCTGATGACTTGGGAGGGGAGCGCTTTGATTTCTTTGACAGCCGACTTTTTAATCTCAACTTTATATTTTTCCATCCTTCTTCAATTCCTTCAAAAGCTGTTCGTAGGATATCGTCGGCTCATTGCGGCGGTCATCAAAGGCTTGCAAATCAGCCTGATCCTCTAACAGTTCGTGGCGGACGGCTTCATTGACCAGATCCGAAACCGAACGTGAAGTCTCGGCGGATTTTAATTTAAGAACACGGTGCAGGTCAGGGTCAAGGTAAACCGTGGAGCGCTTGGCAGGTTTAATCATTTTATTGATCCTCCTCTATTTCAAAGGATAGCACTATGACGTCACAACGTCAAGACGTTATTCTTTGCTGTCTTCCAACATCGAACAAAACCGCCGCGAAAATCAGCGCATCACATACGCTGGAAGGACCCCGATTGTCCGTTATTATAAATAAAATATTTCAACATGACAGTGTTAAGTTTATTTTCTTTCCTCCCGCCCTTGCCAATTCCGCCTCCAGGATCGAAGGATCCCCGCCGCCGCGCATCCCATGCACAAAAACACAAAAACGTCACCAAATCGCGTATACAGTGTCCGGGCCGTGTTTAATGGAACAGTCGTGCGGGCATAACCTTCGACGTAAGTCGTTTTATAACGCTGATCCTGAACCTGATCCAGCACGCGCCCGTAGGGATCAATGAAACAACTGACCCCTGTATTGGCCGCTCTCAAAAGGCTTCTTCGATTTTCGATGGTCCGAAACACAGAGGCCGAAAGATGCATAAACGGCTCCTTAGTGTCGTGGAACCAGGCATCATTGGTCAAATTGACCAAGAGCTGCGCGTCCCTTTGAACGAATTCCCTGGCGAGTCGCGCGACCGTATCTTCAAAACAGATTAACACAGCAAACATCTTTCTTCCCCCCTCCTCAGGAGGATACGGGAACACCGTAAACTCCTTGCCGGCCGTAAAATCGGCAATAGGGACAAGGTCGGATAAAAAAGGGAAAAAAGCCCTCAGCGGAACAAACTCCCCAAACGGCACCAGATGGATTTTATGATATTCCTCAATGACATCTCCCTCTCCGGATAAAAGAAGCGCCGAATTATAATAAGCCCCCTGGCGCGTGACGACGGACCCGAAAAGAAGCGGGATGTGAAGACGCCTGACAAAACCTCTCAACTCCTCGAAGAGTTCTTGATCCTCCCACAGAAATCCCGGGAATGACGTCTCGGGCCAGACAATAAGCTGGGGGTTCTCTTCGGCCGCTTGGGCGGTAAGGGCCATATATTTCCTCATAATCATCGGCCAGGACGATTCCTGCCATTTCAGGTCCTGCGCGATATTGGCCTGGATCACGGCCACCGAAAGCCCCTGTTGCTCTTCGGATCTCTGGAGACAAACCATCCCATACCCTAAGACTAGAATCGTCCAAACAATGGTCACCCGCCCGCAAGCCGCGAGTTGGGGGAATGAAATCCTGTCCCCGCGATGGCCGGCGGCGGACACCCCGTTAATAACCTCTTTAAGAAAAAAATTCACCATCACCAGGAGAAAGGAAACGCCCCACACCCCGGTCATCTCAGCAATTTGAATGACCACCAAATTCTTATATTGCGATTGCCCCAAGACGGCCCATCCCAAACCGCTGAACAAATGCGCGCGAACAAATTCTAAAACAACCCAGATGCTCGGAATCAAAAATAATTTTTGAAGCGGTGTATGGCGACGGAAGAAACTATAGGCCAGTCCGAAGAGACCAAAATACAACGCCAAATAGGCGTTCAAGAGGACCGCCCCCACAATGGTCACATGAATAAACCAGTATAACGTGCCTCCAAAAAACAGCACTCCGCACGCATAGGCGAGACCAAAGGCCGCCCTTGGGCTTCGCGTATCGAGCGCCCTCATCAAGGGGATCAACCCCACCCATCCCAGCAACCAGATATCCGTTCGTGGAAAAGCCAGAGTCAAAAGAATGGCGGAAAGAATTACCCCACCCCAAGGTTGGAATTTTGAGATTTTCATTTAAGAAATGCTGTCTTAATTAGCTCGTCCCCAGTAACGTCCTTCCCGAGCAGACGGGAGTCCACGACGACAGGATATGTGGATGCCCGTCTTCACGGGCATGACAGCTGGGATTTGATTTTCATCCGCCTTCATCCACAGGCATGCCCGTGGTATCCGGTGAAGGTGGATGAAAATAGACATCTTGGATGGAATATAAAAACCGGAATGATGGTAAAGGTCAGGAGTTTGGCTAAATCCAGGACGAACACCGGGCGCGCGCTCCACAACGAGGCAATCCTGGACCAAAGCGCACATGTCTTCAGGCGAAGAAGAACTAAGGAGTTGCACAGCCGAGTCAACAACCTTCTTTATCTCTTCCGGGTTAAAAGGCTTAAAGATAACTTCAAACGCGCCTTCCCTTTTCACCTCATCCACCATATCATCATCCATAATCCGGGAAAACATGTGCCATTTCATCACTAACGCGGGGCATCTCATCCCATGTACGACCATCGAGTAATCGTCCCGTTTTCTTTTTATTAACACCACCCCACTGTTTAAAAAAGAATGGGGCGTTTTGAGCTAAGCATTGATCACGAAGATCCGCAACCCATTCTGGCGACATATATCTGGCCATGGGACCTGATTCTCCGCCAACGATTGCCCAATCAATATCTTTCAAATTTACCTTCCCGATGCTTCCAATCAAAGGCTCAAAGGAAATAAACTTCACCTGAACGTCGGTATCCCTCAATAAATCAATTCGATATTTATAATTATCATTCTCAACACTTACCCCCATCCAAACATTTTTACTCCAAGGCAATTCTTTGTGAAATTCCGCTAAGCGATCCGCCCGCTTAGTTAAAATTTGAAACGTATGCCATGGCGCGCGCCTCATAACATCAAACACCTTCTTTATAAAATCATCCGTTACGTCCTTATGAAATAAATCGCTCATAGAATTGACAAAAATAGTCTGCGGTTTCTTCCATTTTAAAGGCAACTCCAGAACATGCTCATGCATAGTAAGATTAAACCCATTCGCATAATTAGCATGCCCCATTGCTAAAAGACGCTTTGCCATACGTTCGGCGTAGCAATGCTTACATCCTGGACTGATTTTCGTACACCCCGTCACTGGGTTCCATGTTGACTCAGTCCACTCTATGGAAGAATTAGAAGCCATCGTTCTACCCCCTATAAATAATGGTTGCTAAATCTTGATCCCAATTACTATCCGCAACATAAAACCCTCGAGTCTTATCGTTTCTTTTATACTCGATACTGATCGTGTTCTGATCTTTCATCTCTTTAAGAATGTCATTAGCATACTTCGTGTCAAAACAATTTTCGGCCACAAAATCGATAATCTCAATATTGGTTAACTGTTTTTTTGCTTTAATAAAATTCTGGAAAATCTCTTTAATTCTAATGAAATTACCCGAGGTCATTGAAAGATCAAATAACGTCAGTTCATTATCTCTCTTTGCTTTTACGGTCACACCATCGTAGGCGTGTTTCCATACCAACTTATTCATAAGCAACATACCTGTCCTGTGCTTCGTCAGATAAAATAGCGCGTTCTTTCGCGCCCCATCATCCAAACCCACCGCACGAACATATTTTAACCCGATATGTTTAAGCAATTTCTGCCTGATTGATTCATTGAAATCATTGATATCAAGATAATCAACGCAACCCTTCTCTGTAAAATTCTCCAGGAACACTTTAAGCGCGCCTACATCATTGGCGCATTTAACAAAACGATATGAATGGAATGTCGGCAAAAATAACAACACCTCAGCCGCCGGCACGCTCATAAACTCCTTAACATCATCAATGCCGATCTCGCTGTATGTGAATGGATCTAAAAAGAAAAATTTCGGGGGCATTTTAGTTTGAAACGTATTAATAGCCTTAATCTTGATAGATTTGAAATCCTCACAAAAGGGCCCGAAAACTTTTATTCCTGAAGGCAGAGACATCGATTTTAAATGTGCCTTGAGATCATCGCAACATCTCTGATCAGCATCGCTAAAGACAATGACAATTTCCGCGTTCGGTTGATTAGCCTTGATAACAGCGTCTTCCAAAATCTGTTTTGCTACGTCTAATAAGACAAGCGGGCTTCCGTTCGCATTCCCGTTCTTACCTCGTCCGCAAAAGAAATCAGCCACATAGCATTTACCATATTGCATCAATACTTTTGGCAAGAAGCTACTCAGATATTTCCGATAAATCAGAATTTTTGATGCCGTTAAATCCGTTTGAGAATCATAAAAATCTTTTTTGACCATTACTGATTCCCTCTCCCCAATACTTGAATAAATTCGGCAATCACTTTAAATTCATCTCCCGGTACTTTTATCAAAACAATGTCCTTAAACTCCTTATTTGCAGGCGAAAGAACGATTTTTTTATGTTCCCATGTGCCGTCTTTAAAATATTTCTTCTCGCTATTATACGATTTAATAGTGAAACTTTGTTGTGTCTCGGGATCAGAAACCCTCTTGGATTCTACAAGCACAATTCCATGCCTCGAACCACCCTTCTCAAAACGAAATAAACACCAACTTCCATCGGAAATCTTCGGCTCCATTGACCGTCCGACAACTTTGGCAATGAAATAGGCGTCATTAAACTTCTTTCCTTTGTTCATGGGCTTCCATCCGAGAACTTTCGGCGTTGTTTGTTCACGAAATGATGTAGCAACTGCTTCAACTGTGTAAATGGGCAAATGGTCATCAAACTTTAAATCCTTGTCTATTTCTTCATCAGGGATAACATCACTGAAAAATAAATCAGATTTTTCCTTTTTGCCTTCTTTCGATCCTACAATCCGTTCGAACATTTTTTTAAACTCCTGCTTCCTCAAAGCCTCGTTATAGAACGGTAATCCAACTAACTTATATTTATCCGTTTCAAATAAATCAACAACCTCAAAATGGCTCTCAATTTCCTTGAGAAAATCTTCTTTCCATTGATCCGTCTTTAACAAGTGCTGGCCTTTGGGCTCAACGAATAGCTGAAAAGACAATGCTTTCTTTGTATCCTTTTCGGTAAGAAATAATACAAAATCCGGTTCAACGGCTTTGCCGTCGGAGAAACGATATATTTTGAATGTTCGTTCATTTCGCAAGAGATAAATGTCTGTGTATTTTTTCTTTAATTCATCCATTGCGTGTCGGATAAATTGAACAAAATATTTTTCCTCTGAGGTGCCGTAATTCTCGTCATACATATACCAGTCATGTCCTTTAAGGTCTAACCGCAAGTCCTCTCTGGTCGTCTGGCTCATAGCAATTCCATATTCCTTGTCATCCCCACCAATCAGAACCTCGCTTGTCTTAGTCCGGTCAACAACCTTACCAAATCTATGCCCTTTAAATTCTTTTGTCCCGATATAGTCCGTTGTGCAGATTTCGATTTTGCCCGCCAATTCCTTAAAAACATTAAGGGCAACTTCNNTTAAACTTTATAGTGTCTTGTTTTATGTCCGGCTCCTGTCCGCCGTTTGCTGTTGCCTCGTCAAAGACACCAGTCTCCGTTGTCCTGCCGATTCTAAACCGATATTTAAAAATAGCTTCCGATACAAGGTCTTTCATTCGCTTAATCTTTTCACGTTTATTTTCTCTTTGTTCATTAAGGAAAAGAAAGCCGTTCTTCCAAAACTTTGTTTTTATAATGCTGTCTTTGATCGAAATGGTTATTTGCCTTCTTTGTTCATCCGGTGGAGTGATCCCGGTTTTCACCAGCTCCGCTTTGATCTCCGCAATATACCGGGAGTCATTACGGCTGTGATAATGAAGCTCCTCCAATATCCGTAATTCGCTTTTTATATCCTCGTCAAATTTGCGCTTAAACCTGTCCTGTCCATTGAGAGCGAATGGATAATATCTGGCTCCCCGCCCGATCAACTGGGCTTCCGAGATGGTAGTGCCCCCGGCCTTTCTGCCGATCTTCCGGGAACTTACGTCACGGGTTTCATACAGCCTTACAATGTCATACAAATTTAAAACATCCCACCCCTCATTGAGCATATTGACGGTAAAAATGACCCGAATTTCGTTATGTTCAGCTTCAAGAGTATTGACGATGATCTGCTTTTCTTCGCTGTCCTCTTTTGAATTGACCGCAATACATTTTTCTTCCGCAAAATCCCCTTTGATTTCACGAACCAAAATCTCATAAGTCACGCCTTCATTCTTGAAAAATTCAAATGCCTTTTTAATAATACCGTTCTTATTACTTGCCTCAATCCGCTTAACAGCGCTGACCTTGAGTTTTTTAATCATTTCTTTGAATTTTCGCTCGGCCTCCTGCGACTGAGCGATTGTCTTTTGGGATTTGATGAGAATGACCGGCTTAAGCTGGATTTTATATTTCCCTGCAACCTTTCGCCTATATTGACTCAGTATGACCGCCTGCAAAGCCCTTTCCATAATATTGAGGTCGGATTGCATGATATATACGTCTTTTGAAAACTTATCTTCACGAAATTCTTTCAAGGTGTATTGATAAATAATTTTATTCTCGTATTTCTCACGGATGGCCCTGTCTGACAAATCAATGGTCGCCGTATATTCCAGCATGATATTTCCTTTATTCCTTTGGAATGTCTCATTGACAGTGTTCTCCCAGCTTGTGCTTTCTTCCCGTTCTTCTTTCGTCATTTTGGCAAAATTCTTCGTCAATGCGTTTATGTGATGGGCCTCGTCTGACAAGAACACAACTTTCTTATTTTTGAAATCTTCCAGCGTAATTGAATTTTCCTGCGGTGTCCGTATCCGGGAATGCAGTCCTTGAATGGTCGTAAACAGGATATTGATACCGTCCTGATTAGCGCCTTCAAAGTTATCGACAGCCTGAATTTGCACCTCTTTATCATTAAAAACAACCTTCTCCGCAAAAAGGTATTTCGGCGAGGATTTATCGAGAAAATTTGCCCTTGTCTTTTTTATAACAGTCGTACTGTTGACAAAAAAAATGAAATTCCGATACCCGAGCTTGTAAAGGTAAAGGATATTCGACGCCATCAGAAATGTTTTTCCGCTACCGGTGGCCATGTGGAAAAGCAAATGGATGGGCGAGGACTTCTCCGGGTAGTCGGTGAGGTAGTAAATAAACCGGGCGGCGGCTTCCTGCTGATATTCTCTGATTGAAAACCGCTGGTTAAGATTTTTAACAATATAATCCGGCAGGATTTTGTATTGCCTGAGAAAACCTAACTGCGATACAGAATTTAACTTTTCGACTAACGTTTGACTATTTGCCATAGTTACACAGCCGTATTATAAAATTCCTTATTGAGCTTCTTATCGTCCGCACTAATCTTGTAAGTCGCATCGTCGATCTCACTCAAATTAACGTAAAGATGATTCTTGTCGAGGCATTCGCATAGAACCTGCTTCTGCTCTTTAAGGGGGAATTTTTCAAATTCCTGTTCATCGAATTTGGACAAATCAATGTCATAGCGGAAGAAGGCTTCATTTTTCATCTTCTCGTAAATGTTTAACAGCTTGCGGACGCTGTCCGCTTCCTTTATCGCCGTCAAATACTGTTCATTCCATTCCATAAGCTCCGCATAAACAAAAGAACCGTCACCATTATTTTTTATTACTTTTGCCACTCGCTCCTTTGTGACGGTGTCTACATAATGCATCTGCTCGCATAAAATAAACCGGCGGCTACCTTGATCTTCTTTATTCAGCTCTAAAACAGCGTGTGCCGTTGTTCCGCTTCCCGCAAAGAAATCCAATACGATAGCATTTTTATCTTCGGCCACGACAGAATGAACGCAATCATAAACGTTATATAAAGATTTTGGGAAATCAAACTTGCAGTTCGGTACCAACGATTTAACTAATTTCGTGCCATACTCATTCGCATCATATCGGGGGTCTTGCCAAACTGTCCTGTAAGTGCCAAAGTCTTTTCCGAGTTCTATTTCATAGTTTCCCGCCCTTGTCTTTTTGACTCGGAGAAGATGTCTTATTTCATCAACACTTTGCCGGGCGTAGCGCCATTTGCGCTCTATATTTTCTGGATCAATCGGATATATCAATAGTTTATTACTCTGCTTCACAGTTTGCGCCTTTGGGCTTTGACCTGTTGGCATTACATCACCAAAACCAACAACCTTATCATCCTCTACAATAATCGGATAAAAACAGTTTTTTGCATCCGTTCTTAAAGACTCACCTCCGTTGTCCCGCAAATTTCTCCAGTCAATATCTTTTTCGTCGATCTTTCTGTCACATATAATTTTTTTATTTTTGGGAAACACAAAGAAAGCGTACTCGTGCGTGTAAGAAAAATTTGTTCCCTGTACTCCCCGGGGGTTATGCACGATTGTGATGCAATGAATTTCATAATCTTTAAATACTTCTTTCAGCAAAAGCCCCATTTCCAAATATTCGTTTTCATCAATCGCAACGATCATTACACCATCTTCTCGTAACAACATCTTGGCAATCTCGATTCTGTTCTTCATAAAAGTTAGCCAAGAGGATTCATTAAATTTGTTGTTGTAACAAAATGTATTGGATTTGCTGTCTGGATTATAAGGCGGATCAATGTAAATGAGCTTTACCTGTCCTCTGAATTTCTGTTTTAAACAATGCAGAGCAAGGAGGTTATTCCCTTTGAGAATCAAATTTTCCTCAGCATTAAATCCGGCGACCTTATGCTCGCCCTTACTGTCATATTTCTTGAAATTCGTTAAGACTTTGGGCTCGAATAGGCGGTCTATCTCATCCGGGGAAAGCGTCTCATTGTAAAAAATCTCATTCCGCTTTTGATCTTCCTTGTCCTGACCACCTTCAAGCACGCAATCCTTATACGCCCACGCAAGGACGACATCATCCTTTTCTTTCAGATAATCACCGTTTGTCATTAAACCAATTTTATTCTTGAAGCTGGTAAAGGAATCAGGGAGAAACTCTTTATTGTTCACAAATGCGATGAATTTATCCTTGTTAAAAACAAGAACCTTTTCTTTCTTAATAATTCTTTCTATGAAGAAGTGCCCCTTCGCTTTGTCATCGGACAGGAGCAGTTCAATAAGGGGCTGGTCAAGTTTAAGGGCTAATTCGGTAAGTTTATTTTTGAGCAATTTCCCATTGGTAAATATGCGATCGTCTTTTTGAAATAGTTTTGTTAAATCGTTCATCAAATTCTGCATTTTATAAACCCTTCTTCTTAAGAAAATTTTCTATGTGATATTGCTGGATTTTGTTCGGCTTTGTCTTGCCGTTGAGCCACCGACTGACGGTCGAAAAGACGACACCAATCTCGTCCGCAAGCTGTTGCTGGGGGACGCGGTTCTTCAAACGATATTGCTCTAGTTTTTTGATGATGTTGTCTACCGGAGGGGAAGTCTTTTTGGATATTTGCATATTATGCACATTACTGCACAAGCCTTTTGCTTGCAATAAGGGATTGATAAATTTCGCTTAACAACGGGACATCAAAAATTCCTGCATATTACTGTAAATCCTCTTTAAATCCCTTTTGATGACCTCAAGGAAGTCCTGAATGTTGAAAGGCTTATCTATGTGATAAGCCACCTGGAGCCTTTCGGCTTCTTTAAGGTTTTCTTCGCTGGCATATCCCGTAATAAGAATCTCCGATACAGATGGTATCCGGCAGAGACAAAGGTCTTCGCCTATACCCCGCAGCACTTCTTGTATTTTTTCCCGCTGCCGCAAGGACAGGGGTCATTGCGTCCGACTTTGGGGCCGCTATGATGCTCGGGTTCCGTCGAAACAGGATGGGGCGCAGATAGGGGTTCGGGGGCCGGGGCGCGGCTGGGCCGGGGCGCGTTGAAGGACAAACTCGACGCGTTTTCATGAATCAATTTTTGAGGCACAGAATCAAAGACCCCTTTGAATTTAAGAGCCGTGCTGACAGGCTGGACTTTGAATATGATTTCCGCCACCTCCTCATTGATCGACTCGTACATCATCTGGAACATATGAAATCCTTCTTTCTTATATTCAATCAAAGGATCCCGTTGAGCGAAAGACCGCAGACCGATCCCTTCCTTCAGTTGATCCATGGCATACAGATGATCCTTCCATTTGGAATCAATGGTATGCAACATCAGCATCCGCTCCAAATGACGCAAGGCTTGAGGGTCGATGTCCTTCTCTTTAGCCTCATAAAGCTCAACCATCTTCTTGGCGAGAAGATCCGTGATTTCATTTTGAGGCATGTCCTTGAGCCGGGGTTTCTGGTCCCCCAAATCATAATTAAATTTTGATTTCAGATAAACGTCGAACCCCTCGAGGTCCATGCCTTCTTGAGTTCCGGCGGGAAAAAGATAACTCCCCACCGTCCTGGCGATGACTTCTTCAATGGCCTGCAGGATTAATTCTTTAATATCCTCATTTTCCAGAATCGAACGGCGCAGAGTATAGATCACCTCGCGCTGCTTATTCATCACATCGTCATATTCCAGAAGACGCTTGCGTATTTCAAAGTTGTGATTCTCCACCCTTTTCTGCGCGTTTTCGATCGCCTTGGTCAGCCAAGGATGTTCGAGCACCTGGCCTTCCTCCATCCCCAGCCTGTCCATCAGCCCGACGATCCGATCGGAAGCGAAAAGACGCATGAGATCATCCTCTAAAGAGACATAAAAACGAGAAGACCCCGGATCTCCCTGCCGCCCTTGCCGGCCGCGCAACTGATTATCAATCCGGCGGGATTCATGGCGTTCGGTTCCCAACACGTGAAGGCCGCCGGATTCCACCACTTTCTGATGTTCTTCCTGGACCTGTTTTCGGAACTGTTCAATAAACTTCCCCACCAATTCTTCTTGATTCTGAACATCCTCGCCGTCTTTGATCTTCTGCTCCGCGAGGCTCTTGGCCAAATGTTCGGCATTGCCGCCCAGCACAATATCGGTCCCGCGTCCGGCCATGTTGGTAGCGATCGTCACCGCCTTGAAACGACCGGCCTGGGCGATGATATGGGCCTCCATCTCATGGTATTTGGCATTCAACACCTGATGCGGGATGCCTTTTTGCCGAAGCATTTTCGACAAGAGTTCTGATTTCTCGATCGAGATCGTGCCCACGAGAACAGGTTGACCGCGTTTGTGATGCTCTTCGATTTCAAGCACAACGGCATTAAATTTTTCGCGTACCGTTTTATAAATGGCGTCGGCATAATTGACTCGGCTTAACTTCTTATTCGTGGGGATCACGGTGCAGTCCAGGTTGTAAATCTGTTTAAACTCGGTCGCTTCGGTATTAGCGGTCCCTGTCATCCCGGCCAACTTTTCATAGAGGCGGAAATAATTCTGAAGCGTGATCGTGGCCAGCGTCTGGTTTTCCCGTTCGATCTTGATCCCTTCCTTCGCCTCCACCGCCTGATGCAGTCCGTCAGACCAGCGGCGGCCTGGCATCATGCGCCCGGTGAATTCATCGACGATAATAACCTCCCCATCCCGGACGACGTAATCCACATCCCGCGCGAAGAATTCCCTGGCCTTTAACGCCTGAAGAATATGATGCCGGTATTCAATGGTCTCCATCTCGTGCAAATTCGCTATGCCGAATAATTGAGCGGCCTTCTCCTCGCCCGGCTCCGTTAAAGAGACCGCCCGCGCCTTTTCATCGGCCAGATAATCATAACCCACGGATAAATCTTCCTGCCGGTGCTTCGCGTCGATTTCATCCTGTTCCGTGACCCGGCGGCCAGTCAATTGTTTAGCGATTTCATTGGCCCTGTAATATTTATCCGTTGACTCCTCGGCGGGTCCCGAGATAATCAAAGGGGTACGCGCCTCATCAATCAGAATACTGTCCACCTCATCGACAATCGCGAAATGATGCACGCGCTGCGCCATGTCCCGCCGGTCATTCACCATATTGTCCCGCAAAAAATCAAAACCGAACTCGTTATTGGTCCCAAACGTAATATCGCGGAGATACTCCTGCCGACGTTTCTGCGGATGCATATCATGCACAATAACCCCGACGCTCAGACCCAAAAATTCGTAGATCGGGCCCATCCATTCCCGGTCGCGCTTGGCCAGATAATCATTGACCGTCACCACATGCACCCCTTCCCCCGTGAGGGCATTAAGATAGGCCGGCAGGGTGGCCACCAGCGTTTTTCCTTCCCCCGTCGTCATCTCGGCGATGCCGCCATTATGCAGCACCATCCCGCCGATCATCTGCACATCAAAATGGCGCATGGACAGAGTGCGTCTTCCGGTTTCCCGCACGACGGCAAAGGCCTCCGGGAGGATGTCATCCAATATTTTCTTTTTTGCCTTGCGCCACTCTCCCTTGGCCGCTTCGAGACGAAGGTTAGCGTCTTTCTTCTCTTCTTCGCTAAAGACCTCCAGGCACGATTTCTTCACCTCTTCCAAAATGGCTTTATCTTTTTGGACGGCCGTCGCGTATCTTGATTTGAATTCCTGGGTCTTGGCCTTCAACTGGTCGTCGGTGAGTTGCTTCATGTGAGTCTCAAGGCCGTTGATTTTAGAGACCGTGACACACATTTTCTTTAAAGCCTGAACCGAAGGCAGCGGCAATTCCTCAGGAACATGAACGTTGACGACGGGCTCCAGCCTTTCAATAAGTTTCCGGGTCCTTTGAACAGCAGTTTTTCTTATAAAAAAATCAAACACGGCGAATCCTTTACGTTAACGGTTTACGCGGCAAAAACCCTCATTCAATATTTTTTAATACGGGCGTCTATAATCCGGCTTCTTCATTCGGCTTCCTCTTCAAGAAGGCCTCAATAAAGAGATCGATTTCCCCGTCCATCACTTTAACCACATTGCCTGTCTCAACATCGGTCCGGTGATCTTTCACCAGACAATACGGCTGCATGACATACGAACGGATCTGGCTTCCCCATTCAATCTTCTGTTTCTGGCCGTACTCCTTGGACATGCGCTCTTCCTGCTCCTTGGCTTTCAATTCATAAATACGCGCCTTTAAAATTTTCATGGCCATCTGCCTGTTCTGCAATTGAGAACGTTCGTTCTGGCATGCCACGACAATACCTGTCGGGACATGCGTAATCCGCACCGCTGAATCGGTGGTGTTGACGCTCTGGCCGCCGGGGCCCGAAGAACGGTAAATATCTATTCTTAAATCCTCGGTTTTAATCTCGACTTCAATATCTTCTTCAATTTCCGGAATGACGTCGACCGAAGCAAAGGAGGTGTGCCGTCTTTTATTGGAATCAAACGGGGAAATACGAACAAGGCGGTGCACCCCTTTCTCCGCCTTAAGATACCCGTAGACCATCTCTCCCTCGATCCCGAGGGTGACATTTTTAATGCCGGCTTCTTCGCCGGGGAGAATATCCAGGACTTTGACTTTGGCCTTGTGGTGTTCCGCCCATCGCGTGTACATCCTTAAAAGCATATTCGCCCAGTCGCACGATTCCGTCCCGCCGGCCCCGGCATTAATACTCAAGATGACATTATTCTGATCAAAAGGCCCGGCCAGAAAACTCTGAATCTCAATGGCGTTCACATCCGCCTGCAGGTGACCGACCTCAAGCTGGAGCTGTTTGAGAAAATCCTCATCGCCCTCCGAGATTTCCATCAATTCCCGGAGTTCCTCCATCTTCTTAACGCTGTTTTGAAACGGATCAATGCAGGACTTGAGATATTTGAGCTCCCGCATCAATTTGTTCGCGTTGGCCGAATCATCCCAGAAATCCCCCTGCGCCATCTGGGTCTGGATTAAGTTGACAGCTTCCTGTTTCTTGGAAAGGTCAAAGAAACCCCCTGAGATACTGGAGTTTTTGATCAATAATTTGAAGTTGCTTATTAAGATCTTCTAACATAGTTTTCCATGACTTTCGCGGAGGTCTGTAATTGAGGGCGTATTTTAACACAGCCTTGACCGATTTCAACTTATTCGTTGACACGGGTACTACCGGCCTATGCCTTTTAAGGCCAAATCAAAATCATCTTTGCTGTCGGCATACTTTCGCGCTTCATGTTCATCCACGATCCCGGTTTTGACTAAGTTCACCAGAGATTGTTTAAAGGACTGCATGCCGAACAATTTTCCTTCATCAATGTAACTTTGTATTTCCCGCACCCTGCCTTCCCGGATCAGGCGGGCGACCGTGGGCGTCACAACCATCGTCTCATAGGCCGGGATGCGGCCGCTGCCGTCCTGGCGCGTCAAAAGACGCAGAGAAATCGTCCCTTTCAATATCAACGAAAGCTGCACCCGGACCTCATCATGAAGATACGGGGGAAAGAAATTCACGATCCGCACAATCGTCTGGACCGCGTTAATCGTATGGAACGTCGACATCACAAAAGCCCCCAGTTCCGTTGAAGTAATGGCCGCGCGCATCGTCGCTTCATCCCGGATATTTCCGATATAAATGATATCCGGGCTTTGCTGTGTCACATGTTTTAAAGCGGCCGCGTACGAAGGGACATCCAGCTCAAGTTCCCGTTGATTGATAATGCTTTTTTGATCTTTAAAAAGAAATTCAATCGGATCTTCAACCGTCACGATATGTTTGGCGCTGATGATGTTGATGTATTCAATCATACTGGCAATCGTTGTAGACTTTCCGTTCCCCGCGGGCCCGCAAACCAAAAACATCCCCTTGGACTCTTCGCAAAACAACCGGCAGATCTCGACGGGCAGATGCAGTTGCTCAAAAGATTTAACATGGGCATGAACATGTCTGGCCACCAAAGCCGGCGTGCCCCGTTGCATAAAAACATTCAGCCTGAACCGGCCGAGCCCCAGTTCTTCATGAATAAAATCAATATCGAAATTTTCCAGAAACTTTCTTTTGCGTTCCTCCGAGGATAAAAGAAAATTAGCCGCCGCCCACATTTCTTCTTTTGAAACCGTCTCTGAACTGATCACTTCGATCTTCCCGTTAACACGCGCCCGCGGTGTCGCGTTGGTCCTCAAAAGAAGATCCGACGCCCCTTGTTCTACCATCAGATGCAATAGCCGTTTAATATCCATTCTTCTTCTCCTCCTCAATCACACACTTAAGGATTTTTTCTATCCCCCACCCATCATGTAAATTAAATGCAAACCCATCAAATGTCAACGCACATGAAAAGAATGTTTTAAAAAACCTCAGGGAGATTTTATCGACCTCCGCACAATTAGCGGAAAATACGTTTTCTTAAGAAATCCGCTGAAAACGGGCGGCGATTTCTTTTTCAACCGCCAACAACTCCGCTTTCTTCTTATAGCAATTCCCGGCATACCCTCCGAGGGAACCATCTTCTTTGATCACACGATGGCAAGGAATAATAAGCGGATAGGGATTCTTTTTTAACGCCTGCCCAACCGCCCGCACGGCCTTGGGGCGGCCTATCTGCTGAGCCACCCATTTATACGACCGCGTTTCTCCCAAAGGGATCCTCATCGCCGCCTCAAGGACCTGCCATTGGAATTTCGTCATTGAACCGCGTTGAACATCAGGAAACCTCATTGTCAAACACCTTCTTTCCTCTCAAATTCCTGTGATACGCTACAGCAAAACGGTGCGCCTCATCCCGGATACAACGCAAAAGTTTTAAACCTAAAGAGTCCAAAGCCAATGGGACCGGTTCTCTTTTCCTGGGAAGGAAAACTTCCTCTTCCCTTTTCGCCAAAGCCGCAATGGGGATCACGACACCCAGGCTGTCCAACTCGGCAACTGCCGACGACAACTGCCCTTTACCGCCGTCCACGACAATGAGATCGGGATAAAAGGCGCCTTCCTTTTTAAGCCGTCCGTACCTTCTGCGAACAACCTCCCCGATCATCTTAAAATCATCAATCCCCTGGACTTCTTTAATACGAAACCGCCTGTAGTTACGTTTATCCGGTCGGCCGTTAAAGAAAGAAACCATGGATCCCACAGCTTGATGACCCATGATATGCGAAATGTCAAAGGCCTCGATACGTTCCGGGAGACGCGGTAAACCCAAGACCCTTTGGAGTTGTTCCGCTTCTTTATAATAATTAATGTCCTTTGTCCCCGAGTAAAGCGCGCCGATAGCCCGTAATTGGTCGCGGACTTTAGCCGCCTTTTCATATTGACGCGCCCTGGCCAGCGACTCCATTTCTTTTTTTAAATTACGGTATACCGTGTCCTTTCTTCCTTCCAATATCAAACAGACATTCTTGATATTCTTGGCGTATTCTTTCCGGCTTATGCGGCCGATACAGGGGGCCTCACAGAGCCCCATATGATAATCCAGGCATTCTTTCCCCGGGAAAGGATCGCACACGCGGAAATGAAAAATCTTTCTGATAATGTTCAGCGCCTCACGGATTAACCGGGCGTTCACATAAGGGCCGTAATAGTGGGCGTCTTTCTTTTTCTCCTTACGACGGGAGATGGAAATCCGCGGGAACCGCTCTTGAGTCACCTCTATATAGGGATAACTTTTATCATCCCTCAACTCAATATTATATTTAGGCTTAAATTTCTTGATTAAACCGGCTTCAAGGATGAGCGCCTCAGCCTCACTAAAGGTTTCTATAACTTCAATGTCCCGGATCTCGGCAACCAGAAGATTTGTCTTTAAGGCAATCGTTGGAGAATTGCGGAAATACGATTGGACCCGTCGACGCAAGGACACGGCCTTGCCGACATAAATAACCTCTCCGGAGGCGTTTTTCATCAAATAGACACCGCTGGTCAGCGGCAGTCCTTTAATCTTTTCCCGAACATCCATTAGCGGTCTATTTTATCTTTCAAATGTTCAAGACGTCGAATCCATCCCCAGACCTTTTCAGCCTGTTTAACGCGCAACTTCAAGCATATCCATTCATAACATAAGAACGTTAATACCCCGACGACTATGACCCGGATATATTCATGAAGAAAATGAAAATAATTCCATCCCCCGAAAGCGAGGAGACCCGTGGCAGCGGCCGCAAAACTCACTTTGAAGAAATACCGCAATAGGTCCGAATCCAACCCGTTCAATTTCTTGTCTAAGATATAAAATAAAATCAGAAAATCTATCGTCCCGGCCATGGAACTGGCCAGGGCAATCCCTCCGATCTTTAAAGGCCCCATCAACAGGAAATTCAAGGCGGCATTGATCGCCAGACAAAGGGCGGCCACCTTGACCGGGGTTTTGGTATCCTGAAGGGCATGAAAAGCCGTTACCAGGATCTTGATCCCGCCGAAACTAAATAGCCCGATGGCATAATACGAAATGGCGATTGAGGTAATCTCCGTCGAATAGGCATCAAATTCTCCTCTCTGGAAAATGACGCGCGTTATCGGATTAGATAACAATAAAAGAATGACCGTTGTCGGACACATGACAAAGAAAATATTTTCCAGCGAGAAAACAATCATTTTTTTCACGGCCCCGATATCTTTTTTATTCACAAGTCCCGACAGCGAAGGCAGCACCGCGGAAGCCAGCGCGACACTAAAAACTCCCATGGGAAACTGAATAATGCGGTTGGAATAATAGATCGCGGAAATTCCCCCTTGCCCCACAATACTCGACAAAGAAGCGCAAAACGAATCCAGAAAGACCGTCAGTTGATAAATCCCGCTTCCCATCATACGGGGGATCAGAAGCTTGCCTATTTTGACAACGCCTGGATGACGCAACGATTTAGGTCTTTTATAACAAAACCCCAGCTTGATCATCGGCCTTATGTGCGCCAGCAATTGAAGAACCCCCCCAATCAAAACCCCGATCGCCAATCCAAATACAGGCTCTTTCATCGTCCTGGAAGCCATCAAGGCGCTGATAATTATGGCGATATTTAATAGACACGGACTAAAGGCCGGAACAAAAAAAGAACGAAACGTGTAAAGAATCCCCATACAATAGGCTGTCAACCCAATAGCAATAAGGTAAGGAAATAATAATTTTGTCAACCGGATGGTTAAAAGAAGCTTTTCAGGATCCGCCATAAAACCAGGCGCGATAAGCCGAACCACGACAGGAGCAAAGACGATTCCCAGAATGGTAATAACACTTAAAACAATAAGGGCCACGGTGAAAAACACGCTGACAAAATGCCAGAGTTCCTCCTTATCTTCCTTACTCGAATACTCTGCTAAGACCGGAATGACGGCGGCATTGGAGGCCCCCTCACCCGCCAGATCTCTGAATAAATTCGGGATTTTCTGGGCGACAAAGAACGCGTCCGCGCGCATCCCGGTACCCAGAAGTTTGGCAAGGATGATACCCCTGAAAAAACCTAAGACACGGGAACTTAAAGTTCCGACCGACAGGATTGATGTTGTTCTGATAATGGACCGATGGGTATCCGGCCCCGCAGGAGGGGGGAGAGAATTATTATTTGACATAAAAGATCTTATTTGTTATATTCCTACTCCAAAACAACATTTATTGACCTCCGCACAACTAATGGAACATGTTTATCGAGCGCAAGGAGGTCGAGATACTGACTACCCTAGTGTTCCATTGCTTTTGCGGAAGTCAGTAGAAATTATTTAAATAAAGGAGAGATTCCCTTGCCGCAAAGAAAATCCGGATTAAAAGCGTTACGCCAAAACAACGCCAAACACATGCATAACCTCGATATCAAGACAGACCTGAAGAAAACCATCAAAAAATTTCTCGCCTCTGTTAAAGATAAGAACACAACCGAGGCCAAAACCAACCTCACGCTCGTTTACAAGAAATTGGACAAGGCTGCCAAGCGGAAAATTATTGAGAAAAACACAGCCGCCCGCCGTAAATCCCGATTCAGCAAACTATTAGCGACTGTTTAGTGACGTCCGCATAAATAATATCACTGTCCTCCAGAAAGTGGACGTCGAGATATCTCTGCTTTCCTTAACAAATATTCAGACGGAGCAGGGACATCCCAACATCCTCTAAATAATTATTAGAGGAACGTTGGGGCTGACTACCGTCAGTGTTATTTTTTTTGTAAAAGTCAGTAGTAGAAGTATTGTTTTTTTAATTTTCCATCAACTTCACTACTAGCAATTCAATCGCGTATTCAGGATCCAGCCGGCTCCGCTTAATATTCAAATCAGCCTCTTGGAGGGCTAAAAGTCCTTTCTTGAAACGCTCCCGGGATAAGTCGGATTTAGAATTTTCCCAATACCAAACTAATCCCCCCATAATCTGCAAGGGGTGAACGCCGCTGCCCCAAAGATTCGACAATACCTCAAAGGCCTCAACGGATTTGGACATCGACATCGCCCTGGTCATATCAAAAACATTCGGCAATTTTTCTTCTCTAAACCGTACCATCTGGGCATAAGGGATAATTTCCGTAACAAATCCACTCTCTTTATCAACGTCCAGAACAATATCCACGGGACATTCTTTTGATTTGACCGCTTCTAAAACAAGTTTCTGATTATGGGCGTTTAATTTGCCGGTGTCCCGAATCACAACAAGTCGTTTGGAAGCAACAGCAGGCAGGCTCATAAGGGCTTTCTTCAAAACGGCAGGATCCAAATTACTTCCGTGGAGGATTTCATAATCGAATTTGAAGGCGTCTTGGGAAGGCAAAACCTTCTTCGTAATATCAACAATTTTCTGATCCTTAGCTAAACCATCCCCTCCTAATAACAAATAGATCATAGCATATCCACACTGGCATAGATTCTTTGCGGCCTATCCTACCAATCCTCAATCGTCCGCTCCACAATACGACGGGCCAAATCCGTCATCGCCTCATCGACGGCAACGCTTTCTGATTTAGCCAGGGAACCTGTGACAAAATAGGTGGATTCCCCGACAAAATTGGGTTCCTGCCAAACAATTTCTTGTTTTTCAACATCCCACAATTCTAATGAAACAAAAATTTGCACCCGGTATTCCTGCACATCGCTGTTTTCTTCATACCGTAACGCCCCGCGGTCATAATTCTTGAGAACTCCTTTAAGAACAAGGTCGGCATCATCTCCTTCAGCAATTTTCAAATTGCCGTCAAATAAAAAACGATCGGCAATCGCGTTGCGCATCTTGACTTCCATCAAAGGAAAATATAAATTGCGCCTCTCCCCTTGTGTAAAATCAATTTCATTCTTAAAGACCTCCACGTGTACCATCCTCAAACGTGGCGGCAGGCTCGATCTCGTGGAGTATCCACAGCTTATGAAAAGACTGCTGATTAAAAGTCCCCCTATCCAAAACCGGAGATCATAAAATACGTTTGTGAATACACCCCATTTGCGCCTCCTATTCTTGGATCTTGAGTCTTTAGTCTTGAGTCTTTGGTCTTTGGTCTTTAGTTTTAACGCTACGCTCATCCCTTTGTCATCCTTAAGGTTGTTCCTTCTGGCTCATTTCACGGATTTTCTCCAAAGACTTGGAAGACCACTTGGAGTCGACATAGTCATTCACTATTTTTTGGTAATAAATTTTGGCCGATGAATAATTCTTTTGTTTTTCATAAAATTGGGCGATCAAGAAATTATTTTCAGCTTCTTTTTCTCTCAATTGATGAACCTGCTTTTTGGCTTTATCCGACAGTTCCGCGTCCGGATAATTTTCCACAAACTCGTTAAACTCCGCGACCGCCGCCTGAGTGACCTTTTGATCATACGCGGCATCGGTTGAGCGTTTGGCGTCAGAAATAGCGATTTGATATTTGGCGGCCTTGGCCCATTCGCTGTTGGGATAATCATTGATGACTTTTTCCAGCTCGTCCCTGGCTTCCTGATAAAGCTTCTTTTCTGATAAATATAACCCTATCTTATACTGGGCCGAGGCGGCTAATTCTCCATAAGGCGCGTTTTTAATGACGGCCTTAAAAACGTCAACCACATAATAATTTCCCCCCTTCAGAGAGTCCATGAACTTATTCTCTTTTGTCTCGCCCTCTAAAAGCTTGACTCCAATGCCGTATTGTTTCTTGACAATTTCCCCGGACAGTTCACTGAAGGGATACTTTTCTATGACGACCTGATACTGTTTAAAAGCCTGATACAATTTGTCCTGATCCTCCCAGCATCTTCCAATATAAAACTGAGCATCAGGGGCTTCGCGCGCGCGCGGATAATGGTGAATCAGTTTCTCAAATTCACGGATGGCGGCCTTATAGTCTTTAGCTTCATAAAAATCAAGGCCATATTGCAGTTGTTCGGCAGGCGTTTCTTTGACAGCGTACTTTGGATTGACCCATTTATTGGTCTCGGGCGTCCAGACCCAGAAAGAAAAACTTCGGGAAGGAAAAAGTAATATTAATAAAACAGATAGATATATTTTAATCGCGTACGCATTTTTCATCCCGCCAAATTTATCACAGTCCCTCCCCTTTGTCAATCATTCAAGAGGAGGATTTTCGGAGGATTTCGAGGAAGAACTCAACCGGATACGTCCTAAAAAGGGGGCTACCTATACACATTCAAAATAATTCATATTTCTTGGGGAAAACTTTACCCCGAAGGATTTCCTTAAAACGGGAACCCATCCTGTGCTTATTTTTTTTTCTTTTTTGAGCTATCTTCGCTATCGAAAAGAGTCACGGCCTGATCTCGCATGGCATTAGCCCCTTCAGAATAAACCCTGTTCAATTTTTTCTCAAAGACGCCGCCTTCCGGCTTTAAGAAAACAATAAGAACCGAGACAACCAAGGCTACTAAGACAATATACTCAACCGTACTCTGTCCTTTTTTTACGGCTTCCATGAACCTTCCTCCCGTCATTTTTCCTCATTTCCATATTGAAGGAAATGACGAGGCTCGTCATTTAAAATTAAATGACGGCCCTTTATAAAACATCTCGTGTGCTAAAAGTATACCATCTAATTGGCCCTTGTAAAGTTTACAAATTAACCTCTAATTTCTCCATATTCCGACGAGGCGGCCTTCGGATAAAAACCATCATAAAAAACAAGCCGTAATAAATGCCCACCGGCCATAAAGGCATGTCCGAAAAAAGAATGTACGCCCCAGGAATTTGAACAGACAAAAAAACAACCCCCACCATCAGATTGAGTAATACCTTAATACAAGCCGCAAACATAAAGGCCGCTGCCGGTAAGACAACGCCCATCAATAAAAGCCCAAGCCCCAAGGCAGTTATGACCGATACCAGCGGGATAACGATCAAATTGGTCCAAAGGGCTATAGGCGTTACGATATGAAAATAGTACGCGATCAATCCAGACACCCCCCAACTGGCCGCCAGCGACACCGCCAGGGACTGAAAGATATACCGCAATAATCTTGATTTATTCTCCGGCACCCAGTGATCGCATATTTCCATCAACCGGGGATATAAAGAAATAATCGCGAAAACACTCAAAAATGACAATTGAAATCCCACATCAAACAAATTCGAGGGATTCATTAATAGAATGATGCCGGCGGCCAGGGCCAAATTATTCAATGTTTCGGTTTCCCGCTCAACCACAAAGCCGGCAAGAAAAACGGTTGCCATAATCGCGGCCCTGACCACCGAAGGCCGTCCGCCCGTCATAAACGCATACAGGATAACCAGGCCGATCGTCAAAAGATACTGCCCTTTACGGGGGATCGGCAGTAATTTTAAAAATATAAAAATCAACCCGGCCACAATACTGATATTGAAACCTGAAATCGCCAGGATATGAACCACGCCTGAATATTGGAACAGCTCTTCAATGGAGGCCGGGATATTGTAGCGATCGCCTAATAACAAGGCCTGCATCAGACCTGCCTCATTCTTGGTCAAGCTTCTTGCCAATATAGCGTCGAACTTATGCTTGATCTTCAAAGACGCGGCCTTGATCGTGTGACCTTGAGATGAACGCAGGACCTCCACATGACCGGTCTTCTTGACGCTGAGAATCAATTGGATGCCGCTTCTTTCCAAATAATCAATGTACGATAGTTTATCATCGGGAGAGAACTCGAAGGGCCTATGCAACTTCCCTTCCAATACCATGGTATCTCCGTACGCGACATCGGCGTGACGAAAGATGTTGACAAGAACCCTGCCGGTTTTTTCTTTCCATCCCCACGGCGTTTTTAAGCGGTGGACCCCCATCACAAACGTTGTTTTCTTTCTGTTCAAGAATTCCCTTTTCTCGGCATCAGAAAGGACAATCCCTTCTATGGAAACAGGATTTTTCCGATAATACCGGGCGACATGATCAATATGATTCTGGGGCATCCTTTGATAAGCCTTTGTATAGACCATCCCGATACACACAAAGGCTCCTAAAAGAAAAATGACCGCGGGCCATTGACGCTGCTTGGTCACATAAGAGAGAAAAACTAATATCAGCGTCAATAACACGGGGATGAGAAAAGGGATGACCCAATATTCATGAATCCAGATGCCCAGGCTCAAGGCTAAAGCAACGCCGACAAGCGGCCGATGGCAATAGGCCGGTTTTGAAAGAACAGCCATTATTTCCTCCCGGAGATCTTTAAAAAAGGACGAAACCTCTCATAGTTTTTTTCCCGAATGCCTTTTAACGATTTTAACTGCTGAAGATCTGTAAACGGGCCGTTCTCTTGCCGGTATTCCATGATCTGCCGGGCCGTTGAAGGGCCGATGTAGGGGACAGCCACAAGCTCTTCCGCCGTCGCGGTATTGATATCCACTTTGCGGTAAATCTGGCCGTTATCGAGGAGATTAACGATATCGTTCAACTGCGGATATGTCTTAAAAATATAAGAAAGCGAGGAACCTATCAGCAGGACCAACGCCAGCATAACCAACACAAGTCGTTCATGTTTTGTAAAATGGATCATGGACTGAATCAAAAAAAAGGGGAAGGCCGTGAGGGATGAGTGAAAGGGAAAAGGAAATACAAATATTTAATAAATTCTAACTAATCATAAACGCCATCAAAATCCAGGCGTCAGACCAGGAATACCTCCAGTCTCTTCCTGGGCTCAACCGGTCCCAACCGGTTATGATAACTTAAATCCCTGGATGTTGTTTCTCGCGCCGTCGGGGACGGGACATCTTCTTGCGCGATTCCCAACAGCATCGGCAGGTTCGTGACCGGCGCAATATTAATGATGATGGGGACGAATCCTTCAATTCTCATAGTCTCAAACGGCTGTTCAGACACCGGCAGAGGCACCCCGTTGCCGTCGCGTTTGATCTGGAGATCCAACAGCGCGGGGTTTAAGTTGATACCACCTTGCCGATCCTTTGACGCGACCATGGCTGGATCAAAATTTATCGTTATATTTTTTAAATGTATCTTAAAATCCTCTAAATCCTTTATTGCTTTCATTCCGCTTAAATTCCTGATACTGGAAATTACTGCTGGAACAAATGATGCTGGCAATTTTGATTCAAAAACACCAGTAATAATCATATCTATGGCTTGTACAACACTTACCTTATCCGAATTATCTATGGAAAACCCCTTCGAAGAATTAACAAAAAGACGAATTGATTTTACAATGGGCAGCCACTCATTCATTTCCTTTTTCTTATACATATGTTCAAGAATACGAATAAGCGCCTCATGGTTCAGATAATCAGATCTTTCCAAATTATACGAGCTCCCCATAACCTCCCCAAGATCATAAATTCCTTCTAAAATTCTCTCAAACTCATCCAATATTATTTTCTGCTTTTCCTTATCCTTCCGCGCCTTCTTAATAGGTAAAATTACAAATTCTTTAATAAGCGCATTCATAAAATCCGCATTGGCGAACCCCTTTGGCAAATTATCATTGTTCTCACTTATCTTACGTATATATGCGTCTAATATAATCCCCAAACGCAGCGTGGCTTCTGATAGCATGGCCCCATCAGCCTCTAACTGTTCCCGCCCTGCATTCCATCTTGGAAAATCATTTTTAAGAGAAAGGGCTGTGTATCCCTCGAGTTCGCCTTCAAGTTCTATATGCTCCAAAAAGGCTCCGCCTCCGGTGGAAAAACCTGTATTATCATTTAAAAATCCCTCTTCAACCAGCTTCTTGATAATCTCGTCATGGTACTGATTATAACTCTTAATAGTATCTCCCCCGCCACCAAAAATAGCGGCCCTAATTATATTCTTATTAAACAATCCCCGAATAAACTCTTTGGTCCCATCTTGAGCAAAATTGAGGGCATCAAAAGCGCCTAGCGGGCCATTCCAAACAATACTTTCCTCTTTATCTAACGTCGCCAATTTATCTAAGAAATTCTTTACTGTTTCAGGACCGACATCAACAATCATCCATTTTTTTTGCTCCATTGTTTTCATTTTTTCATTCATCACAGAAATCGGATCGGGTAGTTTTTCCTGAGTTATATCAAACATGCGATGATCTGCCTTATTTGAGAAATAACCTGCGGCAACCACGGCCGTTGGAAGAATGATCTTTTCAGCATATTTAGGATTAACTAATAATCCTTTAGCAATTTCAACATCTTCCTCATCAGTGCCCTTGGAATCTCCCACATCATAACCCTTTGCCTTTAAAAAGGCATTGGCCATGGCTCCGGCAATACACAGGAATTTTAATTTGGGATTATCCAGAAACTTCTTCATGACCTTGATTTTTTCTTTGACCTTAAGCCCGGCGATCACAGCCGCCCCGACGGATTTATGAATCTTTCGCAAATTAATATCTTCTTTAACCATAAGTGCACCGGCCACGCTAGGGATATCAAGCAATGAGGCTCCAGTCACAGAGGCATGTTTACGATGAGCAGCGCCGAAGGCGTTCAACACAAAAACATCCGCCTTTTTATATAAAGCCCTGGAAAATTCTCCATGTAATTCTTTTGCTTTGATCAAACGTTCTTCAGCATTTTTAAAAGCCTTTCTGGCCGTTTCTAAATCTTCACGCGTTTCTTCTTGTTCCCCCTTATCAACAGCCCTCCCGACCTGCGTTAATTCTTTCTGGGCTTTCTTAAATTTCTTCTCCGCATTTGCCAATATTTCTTCACCCTCATTAAACCGCACGTTTTCCAATAACAAAATCTGTCCTTGCTCCAATTTCCCATCAATGAAGCTCTCAGCTTCCTCCGAAGTTGTAAATGGAAGATCATTGTTCGAAGCCACTTCAAAATAGACCTTGCCGCTATTAGCAGGAAAAGCGTTTCTATTTTTAGCAATCTCTTCCCCCAAAAGCTTCTCGAGTCTTTTCGCCACTCTTTTCAAACTCAATTTATCTCGTGCCACTTCTTTTGCTTTTCTTTCAGCTTCTTTTTCCTCCATCCCCTCATTCATAAATCTTTCTTTAAATTTTATTTCCTCATCCTGAAGCCTTCCCAAATGAGCTGTAATAACAATCCTGGCTCCTTGTCCGATGGCATAAAGGATATTAGGAAGTGCCTCTCGGATGCGTGTGTCATCAGTAATCTCAAAAGTTTTCTTATCTAACGTACCATTAAATTCCTCTCTGGATATCATCACTGTATCTTTAAGATCCACATCAAATACGGTCTGTTTGGCAAAACTCTTAAGATCCTCCGGTGTGAGTCCGCCGGCCAGTTGGGCGCGGTCTTTATTGGTAATTTGTGCCATCTGGGCGGAGTCGGAATCCTTAAATATACCGGGTTTAACAATAGGTCCATGCAAAATATATTTCAATAAATCAATGGCAATTATTTCATTGCCCTTATAAGTTTCAGTCGCCAACTCGACTTCTGCTTCAGTCGGTTCACGTTTAAGGTGTGTAGATAATCTTTGCTTGATCTCTTCCTTTTTCGCAGATGGGACATCCCACTGTTTTGTCCCCAAAAATCTCATGCCCGCCAAAGCAGCTTCTTCCCCCTCAACTTTTCCTTCTTTTTTAAGTTTCATATATTCTTCAATACCAAAGGTCGGCCCATGAACACCGACAACGTTAACACGTATTTCAGGCCCGACAACCCCTCCTCCCTGCCATAAATTACTTTCTCCTTTAATAGCCACTATTTTTGTGCCATCGGATAACCTCTGTCGTGCTATCTTTGCATCAAAGATTTTCGGGAATTTAGCGCGTCCCCGTGCGGCAATCGCTTCTCTTTCAATTGGGGTTGCGCGACGCAGTTCATGGATAAACTCCTCATATGTCTGACCTTCATCTTTATAAATATTCATAATAAAATGAGGTGCCATTAACCCTACAGCATTGTTAATCCAATAAGAATCCGTTGGATTAACCTTCACCTTACCGTCACTATCCTTCGTTGCTTCTAAATTTGGGTCCTCAGCAAATTGATGTTGACCTGTCTCTGTATTGATAATATCGGCTCCTCCTTTTTGACCAAATACCCTTTCGGAGACCTCCCCTTGAAAATCAAGTTCCTTCCCAATAAACATTCCTAACGTCTTCAGCCACATATCATCAAACTTGGCAGCATAATTGTCGATATTTTTTACAGAAATCACCTTTTTGCCCGAATCAATAATATGCAAAAGCTCCCCGCTTGCAATCAATTGATGGAGGAACTCTCCATGCCCCAAAGGATCTCTCTCACTCGTTAAAAGGATGGCGTTTTTATCTCCCTTTTCAAACTTTCGTGCCACTTCTTTTGCAAAAGATAGGGCCTTTTGATACTCCTCATCACTATTAAAAGAGGCTTTCAATTTCTCAACATCTTGCGGCCGTCCATAATATTTTGGCCGTAACGGTTGATGAAAAAAACGGATTTTATCTAGTGGTAATCCATAATGTTCGTGTGCCGCCAACAAGGCATCATGCTCTTCTCGATAAAGATCATTTGAAAAGAATGCTATATTATTTTCATAAGCCCTGTTTAATCTCATCGACTTATTGTCTTCATTATGAATAGCATCCAACAACCTTTTAACGTTCATAGCAAACACATCAAAATAAGTGATGACTTTACCATCAACAAGCCCAATTGAAACGGCAGCTTTGGACAAGATTTCTCGTCCACCTACCATCTCTTTAACACTCTGAGGCCCTATTTTTGGATCCATCCGCTGGGCAGCACCAGCGACTAACACAGCAAAATACACTTCTCCATTCGCAACCGCCTCTCCCCCCATTCTTCTATACGTCTTACTTTGCCAAGTAGGCAATTGGGTCACATCTACAACATCCCCCTTTTTGCTTGCCCTAAATGGTACTGTGATCGGCGTTGTCTTGATTCTCCCATTCCAGTATTCCTCCCCTACTTTCCTCTCCTCTTCCGTAATGTCCGTCAACTGCGCCTTATCATTATTCAACACCCCCTGTATCGCCTCGACCACCTCATTGGAGCTGCCCAAAATAGGCACTTCTCCTCTCGCGACTCTCATAATACTCACGCCAAATTCCAATTTTTCGAGTAAATTATTATTATCCTCTGTAAATTCTATATCCTCAGACAACGGTAATATCGCATCAACCTTTTTCCCCTTGCCCAAATAAGCATTTAAATGTTCCGCATATCCCCTCGAAAACAAGAAATCAATCTGTTGAAGGAATGTCCCTTCAAGCACCTTTTCACCACGCGCTTGATTTTTGAAACGCAGTTTCCCTTTTTCAAAAACAAATAATTGATTGGGTCGCTTCATTAAACCCTTTAGAGTCGCGTTGAATCGCGCCATTTCCTCCTTGTCTTTCTTAATTTTCTCATCAACGCCCCAGCCCAAAATGACGGTGGCACCCTGTTCCAGAAGTTTCTCAACGATCCTTAAATGTTGCACGGAAGAACCATCCACCGCTACAACCTTATCCTTCAAGGAAGATTTGTTTTCTTGAAAAGCACGAGGATTTATGACTGCTGTTATTTCATCCACTTCAATTTTATTTGATATTTCAACTTCCTGAGCTGTGACGACAACCGTATTTCCTTCATTAAGAGGAGATCGCGCTCCGCCAAATACAGCCTTCCATGTACGCGAAGAATAACTATTTTTAAGCGTTTTCAGAATCCCCGCAATCATAGAGAGGTCATTTCCTCCCGAAAAATATTTTCTGGCCATCACTTGCTGGGTGGCGGAGTCGTAGTCTTCCTTAATGTAGTCGTAAACGCCTTTCTTGAAGGCCTCGACGTATTGATTATAAATCTTCTGATTGACCTCTTTGTCCTTGGTGTCCACCCCTTTTGTCTTGCTCTTGTTGGCGTAAATCTTTCCCAAGAGGCTGTCTTTGAGGTTCTGCTTAAACCACGTGGCCAAAATGAGTGAATTGTAGACCTGCCGTAAATTGGCGAAGTGTTTGCCTTCATTAACTTCTTTTTCAATCTCGGGAATCAGGACCTCACGGACAACCGCAGAAGTAACCCCGCTGATAATCTCGGCATCGCCTTGCCCCATGGAATCCAGACCGTACTTCTCAACGCCAAGGTTCTTTTGTAGAGCGACGTAATCCTCTTCCAGCATCACTTTCAAATGGCTCTCGACAACAAACGCGCTCTCTTTATGTTCGTAAACAACGGCCTTTTCCGGAACAATCCAGATCTTGTTAAAGGTGTTCATCGGGATATCGGTCGTGCCGTACTTCTCCTGGGCCTTGGCGTAAACTCTGTTCCAAAACGTTTGCCCAAGTTCATCTTCCGGATACATCATCGAGGCGGTCAATTGTTTGAGAATATAATCCTGCGCCAGGAGGTCTTGCCCCATGAGCGTATCCCCAAATCCCTTGGGAATAATCCTGTCCTTTTCATAGGGAGAAAGGTTGACCCACAGTTCTTCATCTGGCACCGTGAGGGCGGCCATAAAATATTTGATGAGTTTGGTAGATTCTTCTTTCAGGGCATCGCCATCAAGATGATCAGCCCCGCGGTCGACGATAAAATCAAACAGGAGCTGGTTTTCAGGGTGAACGGTAATCCCGCGGATGAGGACTGGCGTAAAGGCAGGGGTGACCGGTAGCATGGTGCCTGGAGCTGGAAGATTTAATACGGTCGGAGGGGCTAACTGCGCATACGCCGTTCCGGGTGGAATCACAAGGCTAATCATGAACGTCAGGCAAAGCAAAGCGGAAAACAACTTGTAAGATAAACACACGCGTCCCTTTTTGTTGAAATACCCCATCATAAACTCGATCCCCCCATGTTTGAATGTGTTAGGCAGTTAATCGAAAATAAGTTTAACTCGTTCATACTGTTAATGTTGAAACAAGAGCAGTTCTTTTTATTAAATGAAGGCTTGGAAAAAAACAGGCATTTAAATAAAACGCTGTGGCCAAAAGATAACATATTTGTTCGGTGAAGGCAAGGGGAAATACCCGACGACAAAAAAAATTAAAAATTATTTATTTAAGAGTAATACTTTTTTTATTAATATAATGTTATTTCCAAAGAAACACCTTGTCTTTCGGCCTAACAATAAAAGGAAGCTTTACGGCCACAGCCACCCCTTTTAGGGCTTCATCAACAGACCTGTGATCACATTGCAACTGGCCGGCTATCGTGCTCAGAGCCGGGGTATTTTTCCCGATAAACATAATTTGGTCCCCGGCCTTCAGGGAACGGTTCCTGAGCTGGATTTCAGCCACACTGATTTTTGGATAAAACCGATTAACCTCTCCCAGAAAAAATTTCTTTTTGGTATGCTCAAACCCACGGCTAATGTCTTGCGGGGTACCGAAATAGAATCCGCTGGAAAAGCCGCGGTTATAAACGCCCTGGAGTTGTCTTTTTAAATCTGCTTTTAACTCCACGGTCAATTCCCCCTCCCCATAGGCATCCATAGCTTTGCGGTAGACAGAGGTGACAACTTTCGCGTATTCGGCGGAGCGCATCCTCCCCTCGATTTTGAAAGAGCCGATGCCGGCCTCGATCAACTCATCAATAAAATCAATCGTACAAAGGTCTTTGGGACTAAGAATATAATCTTCTCCTAAAACGTATTCTGTTCCTCCGCTTTTATCCTGGATCACATATTCCCGGCGGCAGGGCTGAAGACACGCCCCACGATTGGCTGACTTGCCGTATGAATAAGCCGAGAGAAAGCAACGGCCCGAGATGCTGACACACATCGCCCCGTGAATAAAGGTCTCCAGTTCTACGCAAAGGCCTTCTTTCTTGATCTTCCTGGCTATTCCGCGGATATCTTCCAGACTGCATTCCCGGGCCAGGACAATGCGTTTCGCCCCTTGCCGGGCAAAAAATTTTAGAGCTTCAAAATTAGACACACTCGCCTGCGTGGAGAGATGAACCGGCAGCCCTAAATCTTTAGCTAATGAAAAAATCGCCATATCCCAAAGAATCACGGCATCCACACCGGCTTTCTTAGCCGTCTTAAGGATCTTTTGTATCTTAGCCAATTCTTGATCCTTAACCAGGATATTCAGGGCCAGATACCCCTTCTTTTTTTCGCCATGGACAAGGGCCATCACCTTCTTCAATTCAAGGACATCAAAATTATCCGCCAACTGCCGCATATTCATCCCCTTGATTCCAAAGTAAACACTATCCGCGCCGCTATCTAAGGCCGCCCTTAATGAGGCCCAATTGCCGGCCGGGGCCAATAATTCCGGTTTTATTTTCCTTTGTATCATGTTATGGTCTCATTCCCGCCTTCAAGGCCTCCCGCATCTCCGCAGGGATGGGAACACCCATTTTTTCTAACTGCCCCATGTAATACCCCGCGTTGTGGAAATCATTTTGTTGCATATAAAACACCGCCAGGTTCTTATACGCCGCTAAATATTTTGGATTTAACGCCAGGGTTTTCTTCCACAGGTTTTCCATTTCTTTAAACCTGCCCAACTGATAACAAAGAAGTCCATAGTTGAAATAAACGTTATCGTACGCCGGATTAATCAGAATTTCTTTCTTGTATTCTTCCTCCGCGACGGCAAACTGTTTTTTATTCATGTAAATAAGCCCGAGGTTATTATGCGCCATGAATTCCAGGGGATTAATCTCCAGGGCCTTTTTAAATTCTCTCTCCGCCTTCTCCCATTGTCCCTCGAGATAACACATGGCGCCGAGGTTCCGGTGCGCCAGTGGGGAGTGAGGAGATGTTTTGACCGCGTTCTCCCAAAACATTAATCTATTCTTGAAGTTATCGCTATATTGGAAGGTCATCCCAAAAAAGACACCTATGACACAAAATATCCCCAGCTTGTTATAAAAAGACATTTCTTTATTTTTCGCCGGGTCGGGATTTCTTAGGATTTCCAGCAGGATAATCATCATGCCCAATATGGGTAAATACAGTCTATATTCGTGATTAAGAAAACTAATCACCAGGGACGGTAACAGAAAGAACAGAAACCAGCCAAAGCCGAATAGAATACGCGGCCAGCGCCTTTTCTTGGAAAAAACCAGCGCGAGCGATATCAGAAGGATCGCGGCCATGCCAAAAACCAGACGGGTGTCTTTTGAAATCGGCAAGACCGAGAGATTAACCGGCAGGAATATTTTCCCCGTGTACGAAATCAAAGAAGACGCGTTCTCCCACATAGACCGAAGCGCCTCTTCGCCGCTAACCTGCCGTCCCGAAGCCAGAATCGCCTGCCGCAGTGCGAACCACAATAGCCCGATCCCGCCCCACCCGAAACAACTCAGCCCAAGGTCTCCAGGAACAGCGTTTTTATTTTTGGCCTCTTTACGTTGAATGAGCCAATAATAAAGAAAGCACATCAAGGGCAGGACAACCGCTGTTTCTTTGGTCAATAACGCCAGAATGAAAAACGCCAGATGGCCGATAAAGTCTGAAACGCGTCTGCCGTCCAGAAAACGCAAATAAAAAATGAACGCGGCCAGAACCAGCGTCCCCAGCAAAGAATCCGTCCTCCCCGGGATCCAGACAACGGCCTGCGTTAAAACCGGATGAACCGTAAATATCAAAGCAAAAGCCCATGCCCATGATTTTTCATAAGCCATTTTACGCAATAAGGCGAATACCAGGCAACCATTCAACAGATGGATGCCCACATTGGTCGCGTGATAAACCAACGGCGCTGTGCCGCCTATCAAGGCGTTGAGCATAAAAGACACGCTCAGGAGGGGACGATAAAAGACATCGGAGACAAGATCAGGCTGGCTGAAAAACTGCGGGATATTCGCGACGTTGTTCAAATACCATTGATAATCCAGAATCCAGACATTGTCGTCAAAATACGTTAAGTCAAAAAACAGCGTCTTAAAATAGAGAAGAAATCCGGTGAAAACAATCCAAACGTAAGGGCTAAAAGATTGATCGAAAATAAACGCCTTCAACGTTTTGAAAAAAGGAAAAAAGCCCCGGCTCAAATCAAACCTCATTTTATTTCTTTTACAAAAGTCAGTTAATCAAGATTAAGAACTCTTGAAGAAGAAATTTACGCGCACCACATCAACTCGCAACTCGCCAACCCGGTAACTCGCCAACTATTTTTAAACATTAAACCGAAAATACACCACATCCCCGTCCTGGATTTCGTATTCCTTCCCTTCCAGGAACACCAGGCCTTTTTGCTGGATAGCCCGGTAGGTTTCCAGCCTCACAAGATCATCGTATTTATAAATTTCAGCCCGGATGAATCCGCGTTCAATATCCGAATGAATCTTACCCGCGGCTTTAACCGCCTTCATTCCCTTGGGAATAAGCCAGGCCCGCGTCTCTTTGGGGCCGGAGGTAAAGAAACAGACCTGATTCAATAATTCCTGCCCGGCCTTGGCCAATTTAGCAAGCCCGGGAGACGTAATCCCCGCTTCTTTATAATAGACCGCCCGCTCCTCTTCCGGAAGCTCAACAATCTCGGACTCAAGTTTAGTACACAAAACAACGACACCGGCATTTTCCTTCCTGGCGCGCGCCGTTAAAGGCTCGAGCATCTCGGGCGTGGCCCCATCTTCATCCGTATTAGCGACATAAAGTAACGGTTTACCCGTCAAGAATTGAAATTCGTCGTTGATCTCTTGAGGAATATTCTGCAAACGCGCGGATTTCCCCTGATCAAATCCAGCCACAATCTCCTCCAGCAGGCTTAATTTTTCTTTGATCGCTTTGTCCCCTGACTTGGCTAATTTCTTAAGCCGCTCGACACCCTTTTGCCCTTGCTGTAAATCCGCCAGAAGGAGCTCTGTCTCGATAATATCCGCCGCGCTCAACGGATTAAGATCCCCTAAAACATTAACGACATCTTCATTCTTAAAACACCTGACCACATGCACAATAGCGTCGACAGCCCGGATATGCGAGAGGAACATATTCCCCAGCCCTTCTCCCTGGCTGGCGCCTTTAACCAACCCCGCGATATCCACAAAACGAATCCCGGCCGGTATAATCTTTTCACTGGAATTTTTTTCAGCCAAGACTTGAAGCCTGGGATCAGGCAAAGGCACAACCCCGATATTCGGTTCAATCGTCGTGAAGGGAAAATTTTCCACAGCTATCCCGGCCCCTGTCAAGGCATTAAACAAAGTGGATTTCCCCACATTGGGCAGGCCAACAATACCTATTTCCATTTTTTATCTCCTGATAAACGCGCCGCTGTTCCGTAATGACATCTTTCACGTCGGGACAAAAAGCTTAAAAATAATGTAGGGAACACAGCATCTGCGTTCCCTACGAAAATTCATCAAGTTAACACGGTACTATTTCTTAAAAGACTCTCTATATTGAGCAAACGCCGAGGATAAAGCGCGTGAATTGCCGAAAAAATCAATCTCCGCCTTTGTTGTCGGGATAAGATCCTTTAGCCTTGAGCCGTACTTTTCTTTTAAAATCTCTCCGATCTCTTTGAATCGTTCCCATCCTTTGTCCGAACAGGGCTCTCTCCAAATAATTCGGCTCCCGTGTTTAATGAAAATATTGGCCTTGGGTTGTTGACCGTCGCAATCCCACGTTAAGACAATAAACTCTTCAAAGATATTCGGAAGCTGCTCAGGGTCATAAAGAAACCGCCCCGCCCCTTCACTTGGGCTGTTATAAGGAAACAGGGCCGTCCCGGAAGGATCAAGCTCGCCAAGTCGCCGGGCGGTATTGAGAATTTCAGAAACCAAAGGAAGGCTGATTAACTCAATCTTATCACCGCAACCCGGGCAATCAATCTCGAATAGATCACGAAATAATTCTCTTCTGACGCAATCTTTCCCTAAACCCGTCCACCCGCATTGCGGACATGAAAAAGTTTTTTCTCTATAGGAATCCACCGTAGCCATATTCATTCCTCCTGAGCCGAAAGCGGGATTACTATAGGCGAGCTCATAAATTCTGTCAACACAAAATCCAGGGCCCTCGGGGCCACAGGAAGAGACCGCGCGAAGAGGATTTTTCCAGTATAAAACTGCCCCCTTACTTCTTTGCCGGCTTAATCTCAAACACTTTCTGGCCGTCTTTTAAGAATTGATCAACATCCCGCCGAGGAGAGATCTTGATAAAAGGCGGTTTAAGAACTGAATAGAAAACCGGGTTGGGATTAAATTCCGACTTATTGGCAAAATAGGACAGGGTAATAATGGCAAAAATAACCCCTGTAATAAGATTAGAAACCATAATCCTTTTTCTTCTTGAGATATTTGTCGCAATCTTCAAGTTGAGAATCAAGAGGATCGAAAATAACGTTCCAAATAAAGCCGCCAGACAGATTCCACCAACCACGGCGCTGCTTGTGTAATACCCAAGATAATTGCTGATAGTATCCAACGGCAACAACAATATAAAATACATAGCCGTTATGGCCAATTGAAACAAGAATTGCGCCTTATGCTTGATCAAACGGCCCACGAACGCCCATAGACCGGCCCATACCATCACCCCTACGACAACGCCGACAGCGGTCACGGCTATTTTCTCAACAGCCAAATTTTCCGATGTCCCCAGGTGATAATCCAGGGCGTATAAAAGGAACAGCATAAAGACCATCCCCCAGGCGTACACCGGTTGACTTAATTTCTTGAAAAACCTGTTTGTGATAATCAACCGCTCAGCCGGTTCAACAGGATGAAGAGGCGAGACCAACCGCAGGCGGGTCTTTCCGATAACCACTTCATCCCCCGACTCCAGATAGGCCTTCTTCAGAACTTTTCCGTACTTCTTGACAAACATTCCGTTCTCGCTGTCTAAGTCCTCCACCACCCAGCCGTAGCCGCTGGCCTGGATCTGAATATGTTCTGCCGAGACATGCGGATCCGGGATAATCAAGTCGTTCTGATAACCGCGCCCGACACTGATCTTGTCGGCCTCAAAAACCTTATGATCATGCCGGTTGCGGTGTGTATGAAATACCTCAATAATTATTTTCCCCATTGAATTTCCTTCAGAAATCTTTTTACAAAATTTTCCGCCTTTTCCCGGCTGATCCCCAAGGCGACAACTTCCAGAAGCAGCCCTCTATCCTTCTTGTTGACCGACGCCATGGATAAGTTGATATCATACAGCTTGGGATATTTTTTATAATGCCGCGCGCATAAAGACGCTTTCCAGGCCTCTTGCGAGACCGTCACGAAATCCGTGTGACATTCAAAATTGCCGGCATCGTCTTCTTCGGCATTCTCATACGTCTGCGGGTAGCGAAAGTAATTTTCGTAAAGATTGTAAAATCGCATCGGATTCAGACCCTTGCTGGTTACCCAATTATATTTATAAATAATTTGTCCCGTTTCATGGCTGTCCGACAAGAAAATCCTGTCTTCCGTGGAACAGTTGATGTAGGCGTAATTATAAAGCTCTTCCTTTTTATCCTCAGAGCTCCCCCAGCATTTAAACACATTCATGATTTCACCCGACACGCGAACCTCGCCGACCGGCAAGACATCCCATGACGATGACAAGAGGATATCCATATAATTATTTTGATTTTCGATCAGTTGCTCCTCAATATGTTTGTTCCAGTCTGTCACAGGCGCCGATGGATGCCCCCGCACCGCCTCATATAATTTTCTTAAATACTCAACCGGCACAAGGAAGCTCACCTGGTTGCCGGCGGTGGAAACATTAACTCCGATCACCCGGCCGTCATGATCCAAGGCCGGCCCCCCGCTCATCCCCGGATTCAAGGATCCCGAGAACAAAATTTTACGATATAAAGATTTCTCCATCAGGCCATTGTACGTCCCTTCAATAATCGTCATCCCCAAATCCAGGGGATTTCCCAACGAGAAAATGCGCGTCCCTTTGGAAAGCTCTGTCTCGCTGAAGCTCAGATAGGCTTCATAAGGGGCCTTGCTTTGAACAACGGCCAGATCGTGAACAACATCCACGTCAAGAATCGTCAGCGGGCCTGTCACGCCGTCATAACGGACATAATCCACACGAAACCGCTCGGGCGAATGAATAGCCTGAGACAAGACGTGATAATTGGTCGCGAGGTACCCCGCGGGAGTGAATTGAAAACCCGAACCAATCGCCGTTTTCTTCTCGGTAGCCAGATCAACGACTTGAATTTGATAAACACTCTTTTGGTGCTGCTGATAGATACGCTGGGCCTCATCCGTAATCTGCGCGGCGCGCCCATTCCCCTCCCAAGCGCCCCCCAGCCAGAAAACAACACCGATAAGAACGACGATCTTCCGCATAAAAATAAATCCTTTTCTAAAACCCGTTTTCCCTCACATGGACCGGCAACAGTATAAAAGACAACCCGTATCCTGCAAAGGGAAAAGGCAATATTCATCAGTGTTGTGCTGTGTCCAACTATTTACCATCAAGTTGACACAGTATGGCATCTTCTTCCAACCTCCTTCAGAGATTCTTTTTGCAATTTAAATAAAAGTATTTTAGAATACCCCCTGTCACAATCATTACGAGAAGCATCCCATGAAAATTACTGTCAACGGCCAGCTCAAGGAAATTCCTGAAAAGCATCGTCTTCAGGATATTGTTGAATTCTTTTGTCCTGACACTAAAACCATCGTGGCGGAAGTGAATGGCCAAATCATTCAAGGCCCTCAGTGGATAAAAATAGACATCCACGAAGGGGACATCATTGAATTGGTGACATTCATGGGGGGCGGCCGGTCATAAAACATGAAAACAACCGAATTATATATATCCGAAAGAACAGAAGACACTCCGCTCGTCATAGCGGGTAAGGTCTTTACCAGCCGTTTTCTGTTAGGCACAGGGAAATTTAAAAGTAAATCGATCCTGGAAGAAACCATCGCCGCCTCCAACGCTGAAATCGTGACCGTGGCCTTGCGGCGTATTGATCTCGAACGCCATGAAGAAAACATCCTGGAGTATATTCCCAAAAGGGTGACCCTGCTTGTGAATACCTCCGGGGCCAGAAACGCCAAAGAGGCTATTCGAATCGCGCGCCTGGCACGTGAATCCGGGTGTGGGAATTGGATCAAGATTGAAATTATGAATGACAGCAAGTATCTGCTTCCGGATAATAATGAAACCCTGAAAGCAACGGAAGCTCTCGTCAAAGAGGGATTTATCGTCCTGCCTTATATGTTCCCCGACCTTTATACAGCAAGGGAACTTATTAAAGCCGGCGCCGCGACCGTCATGCCGCTGGGGTCCCTGATCGGAAGTAATCAAGGATTAAAAGCCAAGGCCTTTATAAAAATTCTCATCGATGAAATAGACGCCCCGATTATTGTGGATGCCGGGATCGGCACGCCGTCCCAGGCGGCTGAGGCCATGGAAATGGGCGCGGACGCGGTCTTGGCCAACACCGCTATAGCCACCGCCGGGGATCCGCCTCTTTTAGCCAAGGCCTTTGCTATGGCGATACACGCCGGACGTCTTGGCTATTTAAGCACCATGCCCGAAATCCATGACACGGCTGACGCCTCTTCCCCATTAACAGGTTTTCTGTATGAGAAATCCTAACCCCGCTGAGGGGAATCTATTGGACAATGAAAATATCATGATGATTAACCTTGCCAAGATAAAAGAAATTCTGAATACGCAAAGCCCTGATCTCACCGAAGATCTGGCCCGGCAATCCTCTGGCATCACACGCCAGTACTTTGGACGGACCATAACGCTTTATACACCCCTTTATCTTTCCAATTATTGCAGCAGTTACTGCACGTACTGCGGTTTTAATAATCATAATCGTATCGACCGAATGAAACTCACCACCCGGCAAATACATCTTGAGATGCGGCAAGTGGCGCAGACTGGCATTGAAAACATCCTGCTTCTGACAGGGGAATCGTCTAAAGCCACTCCTTTATCCTATTTGAAAGAAGCTGTCGGTATCGCGAAACACTATTTTACCGGCATCAGCCTCGAGATCCACCCTCTGGAAACGGAGGATTACCGCGAACTTTACCGCCATGGCGTGGATGGCGTCACGGTCTACCAAGAGACCTATGATCAGACCCGTTATAAAGAAATCCATCTTTCCGGCAAAAAAAGTGATTATGCCTACCGACTGAAAACCCCCGAACGCGTTGCCGCCTCGGGAATCCGGCAAATCTCCATGGGTATTTTGCTCGGTCTCACCGATGTCGCCGAAGATCTTTGGGCCCTTTACCATCACTTAGGCCGGATGGAACGACTTTATCCCGGCGTTGAATACAGTCTTTCCTTTCCGAGACTGCGCAAAATCAAAGGACATGATTTTGCCATCTGCAACGTCGATGATATTACCTTTATTAAAATCATCTGTCTGACACGGATCCTTTTCCCGCGCGTGGGCATCAACCTATCGACACGGGAGACGCCCCGTGTTCGGGATCACGCCCTGGGATTAGGCGTAACCCGTCTCTCAGCCGGATCCAACACCTCGGTGGGTGGATACGCCACCCTTCCTCTTCAGGGGCAGGAACCCCAATTCGATATTGAAGACACCCGAACCGTTGAAGAAATGATTCAGCTTCTCAAGACCAAACAATTTGATCCCGTCTTAACCGACTGGAGACCTATTAAAAATGAAATCGTTTAAGTCAAAACCGACCAAGGAGGTTTCAACATGCAAATACCGCTCGATTTAAAATTCAAAGGAATGGCGCACGATCCCTCCATCGAGGCTGTCGTCGAAGAGAAATTAACCAAACTCGAACAGGTCTGTAACCGCATTGTCAGTTGCCATGTGGGCATTGAACAAATCAACAATAAGCAACAGCGAGACCATTCCTATCGCGTCCGCATTGATGTCAAGTTCCCTCCTCACCATGATATCGTTGTGATACGGGAACCCGTGAAAGGCAACTTCAATCACGCGCCCCTGGCTTCTATCGTGCGCGAAGCCTTTATTGCCGGACGGAGGCAGGTTGAAAAAATTGTGGATCGCGAGCAACAGAAGCACAAACTTTCCGCAAAATCTAAATCCAAGACTGCCCCTCACCTTCTGGAGGAACACGTGATGGAAAATGAAGTAGAGGGGGACACCGGAGAGACTTTAATTTAAGATAAACCTTCCGAGAAACGATTTTTCCATTGAGAAATTATGCGCCATCTCTTGACCTCACACAACTAATGGAACATGCTCGTCAAGCGAAAGGAGGTCGAGATATCCCTACTTTCCTTAAACAATACCCTGAAGAAACAGGGACATCCCAACTTCCTCTAAATAATAAGACGAGGAAAGTTGGGGCTGACTACCATAGTAGTCCATTATTTTTGCGGAAGTCAGTATTTTGCCTGGCCTGGATATGTATCGTTTTATTCCTCCCCCATCCGGCTTTACCCGCCGAACCCGTTAAAATCGCCGTCATTCCTTCTGTCTTAAATTTATTTATCCAGCAAAGTATCTTGCTGGGCGTTTTGGAAGAGGACCCGTCTCTTTTCGACCGGACGATCAGCCTTGTCAACACATCCATTGAGGCACAGCCCGGATTCGCCCTTTCCTCAAAGCAATTCGGTATCGATGATGAGGCCGCTACCCAATTGATGCTCTCCACCCCCTACCCCAATCGCCGGGAAAATCTCGACGCGGATATTCTTGTCTTTATTGGAAACGCGGATAATGGCCGAAAGGCTGTGGAAGTTTTTATTGTGGCATCGCAGACAGGACGGGGCGTTTCTTCCTTCATTGATTTCCAAGAAATCACCAACGCGACATTGCCTTCGTTCCTCAATGAGCGGATTTTAAGAGGGCTAACCTATGCTCCTCATCTCTTAGCCATTGGCGCGGACAAAATCATTGATCCCCAGCGTTCTGTGGTGCAATATCAATTATTGAGCCTGTCCGGGAAAGATGTCTTTGTCAATGTGGATTATGACGATACGCATGAGCGCATCGAACATACTTTGGTTTTTATAAAAGAAGAAAAAGAAGGTGAGCTCTATACCGTTGAACTGCCTTCCAAAGAAGGCCCTGTCATAAAAATGACTTACCTTCTCCTCAACGGCGTTCTGCAAGAAGTCGAGATGGATACGGACTTCAGACCTCCCGACTCAAACACAGGGGGGCCCTCCACGTTAACAACCGTGAGCGCCGCTGGCCATGAAATCACCTTCAATTTTTACTGGAACGCGGACGGGAAGGCCGATGTCGTGGTGATCCCAACGATGAATCCCTACCTTCCTCATTTACTGGAAAATTTTTAAAGTAGTTATGAAAAAAAACCGCCCCCTGCGCCGGTTCATCCCCACGTGTGTGGGGAACATACTTCTCTTTACTCGTCAAAAGCCCTGTAAGCAATTTTTTTCAAAGAAATGCTTCGGTAGCCGCAAAACCGGCCTTACCAAATCACTCTGCGTCATCCAAAATTTCCATTTCCTCCCCCTGATTTTGACCTCCTTCCGGCAGGAATGAAACCAGTTTTAAGCCGTCAAAATCAACCGGAATACGCCTGTTGTTCCCGCACGTCAGGAATTCAAACCCCGATTCAACCAGAGAATCCCACATCATCACGGCGTTGCCTTCCTCAATGCCGACCAGTACATGATTCCAGATCATGTCTCTGACTTTAACAGAATATGTTCCAACATAGACTCCAGCCCGGACCTCAAGAAGCCACACGGCCAGTCTGCCCCGTAAACGCGGCGGCGCGTTTTCAAGAACGATGACCATCATCCCTTAACCCCTCCTTTTCCGGGATCGCCGGCGGCAAGGCGTCCTGCGGCGGTTCAGGTTTGGACAATCCTCCGGCCGCCAGAACATCTTCTATCATGGGAATAATCCTCTGCAAAAGACGCGTGCCCCTGAAAACTTCCCGGCAGGCGTGCCTGACATCCTGTTCGCAGTTGACCGGATTCTTCGCCGCGATCTGAAACGCGATCGGAACAACCGTTTCAAATTTAAACAAATCGGCAATATCATACACAAACGAAAGGGGCTTACCCGTGTGAATAAAACCAATGGCCGGCGCGTAGCCAGCGGCCAGAACCGCCGATTCCGTTATTCCGTATAAAGCCGCCGTTGCCGCGCTCAGGCAACGATTGGGCAAGTCTCCCTGGTTCCAATCATCGGGGTCATACTCGCGGTACTTCCATGGAACACTGAATCTTTTCGCGAAAAGTTTATACATCTGCCGAACCCGCGCGCCTTCAATCCCCCGCAACTGACTGACGCTCCTTTTCTCCGGCGGATCATCACCGAATCGCACACGATACATTTGCCGGACAACCTTCAGCCGGGCGTCTTCATCCAGCGCAAGCCTGGCCTGATAAAGCAATCGATCAGCCCGCGCCCCTCCCGGCTGACCGGCAGAATACAACCGCACACCAGCTTCGCCAATCCAGCAAATCAGACAGCCCACTCGCGCCGCCAACGCAACCGCGGCATGGGAGATGCGCGTCCCCGGCTCCAGCATCAAACAGGAAACACCACCAACAGGAATATGCGTGCGCACACCGTTGATATCTACCACCACAAACGCTCCGTCCAAGACATCAAGATTCCCTTTCTCAACATAAACGAGAGAAACGCGCTCTTTGATGGTGATAGGAGATAATTTGGGTAATAAAGGATTGTTACCTGTGCTCATGATTTTTTGTTCTTCAATAGTTTGATAGGACTTTCCTTGCTGATGACCTTCCTTCCTGTCTCACGCTCAATATCTTTACGCGCTTTGCCAGCCACTGTTCCACCCTGCCGGGCAACCTTGCGGTTATCCTCAAAATTTTCAGGCTTTTTCACCTGCGAGATCTCTGTTGTCGTCGCTTCAGCAAGCATGTTCAGGATAAGNNTTTTTATAGTCTTTGGTTTTCATCCCGGCCCAGGCAAACGTGATATCATCGGTCAGAATCGCGAATTTATCGTTTCCTTTAATTCCCCGCTTGCGCCATTCATCCGTCAAAATTTTCCGGATCTCAATGCTTTTCAAACGCTGATTAACCCAGTCCTCCGAATAGCCTTTCTTAAGGTAATACTGCATGGCCCTCTGAATAGCCAGTTCCGGATCAGAAGCCTCTTCAACGCGCTCATACCCGACACGGGCCAGCCATAATTTAAACGGCTCGGCTTTGGGAGAAGGAATCGACTGAATAATACGAAACATGGTTTCGGTGTCCGCCATATCCGTGATCCGCATCTTGCCGTCTGCCGCCGGCATTTTCAAACCGTTACATTTTGTAACGGTTTCGCTGCCCCCTTCATCCAGAAGGCGTTTCTTCAATACCCGCCAATAAACGGCCGGGTTCTGGCTTTCCGTCAAGGCAGTCACCACATCCACAACAGAAAAGAACCATTTCTCCTGATCCTCATCCCAGAAACGTCTAATTTTTTGCTGCTGAAATACGACAATTTGTTTTTTACCTTCCATGTTCACCTCTTGGTTTATTGAATACTTCAAAGCCCCGCTTGTTTTCCAATTCCCTCGAATTCGGGGGAATTAAAATTTCCACTAAACCAGCCTTATTCCCAATTACGGCGAGTTCGCCATAATTAAACCCTCCTGACCAGCATCAGGCCGCAGCCGAAATTATATCGGCACAATTGATAACATTCCTAGTCCCATCGCCTTGCCATGGCCGATACCGCAAGTAACAGCTTTAATAAATGGACCTGGTTCCATAACTTTTAAAATACCGTCATACAGAACCGAAAACACACGAATAGGCTCGCCAGACCGCCTTTTACCATCCAACATTTTTTCTTGCGACCGATGAATCGTTTCTGGAATAAAACCATTTCTCTGCCCCTGTCGCACCAGCCATGCATCTTGCTCCTCAGGCTTGTATAACCCAATCCGCTTTCCATTACGGCGTACTGAAGGGTTGGCCCGCAAACGGTATCTGAATCTTATGCCTTTTAAAAGAAAATCAGGATCCAATCTGAGTCTTTGTTTAATATCAATCGGGCTTGCTGGTTCTTCAGCAAACCAGTCATCAATGGCAATCCGTGACCAATCCGGCAACGCCTGACTTTGGATTAACGCTCTCGGCGTTCCATCGGGGCGCGTCTCCGGCTCAAGCCGCCAGAGAAAAAGAGCCGGCGGACACTTTTGTTCCTCTGCACAGAAAGCGCGGCAAAGGGTAGAGTGCATTTCGTATGGGTTAGCGACATCCCGCCGTACTTCTTTACAACGTAAATTCAGATGAAGTTTATGAAGTAACATGAGCGACCTCCTGGGAAAACGGCAGCCACTCTGAAACCACAAAACGAGCGCCAAACCGCCTTTCAATAAAATTTGATAGAGGTTGATCCATCACCATACGGCCGGAGAAATCGGTGGATTCGAAAGAAAAAAGAAGCTGATGAGGCGCATTCCCTCGCGTAATCCACGGATATTTCATCAGGGCTTCTTTAAGGTTCTCGTCCTTGCGAAGGCCATCAGGAAGCCAAACCGGTTCAGATGGCACATAAGATTTTCGTCCTAGGGCAAGCGGCCATTCTGGGTTACGCAATGCGTCGTGCGCTCGCTCAAGCAAGCCAGAATCAGAACCTTCAAGCCCAACTAGAAAGCAAGCATCCGAAAGATAAAACCGTTCAGAGACCACACCTTCATCTGACAATGTCCCATTCGCTCTTATTATCTCCTTTGGTGCAGCGCATCCCGCCGTTTGATAATCCCGCTTGAGAATACCCGGTCGATCATGGCGAACACCCATTATCAATTGGGTCAATGGTTCTACGTTTTTCCAATCTTCGCGGTCATAACCCAAGGCCGCGGCAAGAAGTCCGATAACACCCGACTTGCTCGGCTCCTTGCCGGTATCTCGCTGATCAAAACGGCTGGTCGTGCCCCATGACTGCATAGGGCCTTCCAAACGAAGAAGCAATGTCCCCATATTACACCTCCGCTTTTTTTACAGCATCGATAACGTCATCTAGAAGTTTTTCCAAAGAATCCTTTCTGGTGCCTATGGCCGCTTGAGTATCAAGTAAATCGAAATAAAAAGATTCTCTTTCACCACCGTATACGTCAGACAATTTCTTCTCTTTTTCAGCAAGCCGTTGTGCTGATACAGTAGTCAAGGATTCTTCGCCTTTTACCCGCACCGGAACTTCAAAAGCATTGGCAAGATTACGGGGCGCGGTATTATGACGCACCGAAACTGCCACATATTCAGGCGGATTGTGCGCGGCAAAGCTGTTTTGCTTTCCTGTCGGTTCTGCGATTACAAAATTTTCAAGAAAGGTACGCAGACCCAAAAGAGCAAGCTCTTTATCTTTTTGCAAATTTTCTACCAACTTTTTATAATCCACCAGCGCATACCGATAAAAACAGGCGGAATTAAACTCGACTGTTCCCATCATATCAGATCCGGTGGTTTCTTCAGGCTTAAGATCATCCAAAGCAGTAAAGAAATCGAATTCTCTATCAACAGCATGCGTTGAAATAGCATGGGCGACCTGACATGCGGCATTTTGGTTCTTCTCCGGCATGACAGCAAGCATCCTACCAAAAAGGGCAATATCCAAGGTCAGCCGCCCTTTTTCTTTTCCATCAATAGCCGCGGCAACACTATTGGCAACTCCAGAAGAAACCTTTGCTTTAAGCAATTCATCAAAAGACGCCTCAATCACTGAAGCCAAGGCATCCGTTTCCTTGGGGCTGAAGAACAGCAATACATCGGTCTTTATTTCCCCGGATTTCTTATCTTTCTCAACCTTGACTTTCTTGTCTTTACTCCCGATGCAACTTATTGCCGCTTCTATGGCTTTTTCTAAATCTTCATTTGAGAAACCTTTTTTATGAGAAAGCTTGGGAGCCAACCGTTTTTTAAGATCATCCATGATTCTCTTTGTGCGATTTGCGAACCAATCCTCATTTTTCCCTCTGCAATACTCCCGCACTGCCCGCTTGAGACACTGGCTGGAAATGCGAGCACGGCGGCGGCCTCCAAAAAATGCGTCCTTCGGCGCGCCTGTGTCGTCGCGGTTAAGATTGCTTGGAGCATAATTTTGCAGGACATGAATTTCAACAAAAATTTTCATTGCGTGTTCTCCTTGTTGGTCGTTTCTGTTTCTTCGTTCTCTTCGGCTGCTTGATTGTAGAATTCTCTCGCCCATCGGATCTGAATAAACTTATCAGGATGGTTCCAAGACAAAAGGTCCCTCGACAAATTGTTAAAATCAACCTCATATTCTTTGAGCAGTGCAACCATCTGCCTTAATCGATACGGCAACTGCTCGGAATCGGCATCAATCAGAGTTATAAAGCGCCGCTCAATACTTGGCGATTGCTCATTGGCCCAATACAGTATCCAGCAAGCATTCGCAAGGGACTGCCCAGTGTCATTGCTTCTATCACGCCAATGCAAGGCCCACAATCCCGCGACAAGATAATAAACCTTTCGCTTCCATTCCCCATCATCGCTCTTAAGACGGTGTTCAATATACGGGAAAACGGGTGGATAAGTCCCCGGATCAAAGGCAAGGCTGCGCTTTAATACCGCTCGAACCTTTGATTCCTCCCGGGAACGAGCTGCCAACTCCTCAATCAATGTACTCATGTCCCCTCCTTCAGTTGTTGGATAGATTCATTCAATTCTTTAATTTTTATCCCAATAATTCTGCCCGCTTTCACAAGGGCTCGGATCGCCCAAGTGTCGCCCCCGGAAATTGACTGTTCATGTAGACTCCAAGCCTCCTGCAAAGCATTGCGCACGGAAACCAGCCAGTCGTGATGAATGTCGTCGGGGTTACATTCAAGGGTGTAATCACGGAGAACTTCATGAAATTTTACCTCAAGGATCGACCAATAATAAGGTATGGCACCAACATTGTTTACATATTTTGTGATATCCCCCGGAATGAATTTTCCCGCTTTCCACTTGTCAGGCTCAAGATCTCTATCTCCATGCGTTAAGATTACTCTGCCCATTTCTCGGCAAGCCTTGTTAAGCTCTTCTCTGGTCTTTTCAGCTTCATCAAGAAAAGAATGAATATCGCCTCGGATGTATTTGTCCCCTGCTAACGCACTTGGAAGGATGAAAAACTCATTTCTCCAGAATGCGATATTGGGACGGGGAGGATAATACCGTTGACCCATCACTAATATCCCTTTAGGGAATCGATCAAGAATATTTCTTGTCAATACTACCGTATGTTCGACAACTTTTGGCGCAAGATGATTGTCATCAGGAAGCAGTGAATCAAAATCTCTCCAAATTCCCTTATCTTCCAAATGAACAACAACTCTCTTTTTTTCTTTTATCTCAACTCCCTCGTCCTTTTTATTGCCAATACGATAACTAACCATAGGGTCAATCGTCATTGATTCAAGGTAACCAACACCTGAGGCTAACCCTAAGTCGCTTATTTTATCCGATCTATCTTCTTTTAAAAAGATGGTGCGGCTACGCCATGTATAAACATCTACAATTCCGCTTGCCGTTCTTTCCACAGCGCGGTCTTTATCTTTGCCGGTCTTCTTATCGCGGACTCTAACGGGCTTCTTGAAGTATTGCAATGTCTCCGGTTCCCGTTCCCACAAGGGAATATCCTTTTGCATTATTTCCCGGTTCTGTGGAACAAGACAATAAAGAAGCGTATCCGCCAACGTTTTTCCTATCGGTATTGCCATCACCGCGCCCGCTGAGGGAGCAGTGCCTGTATGCGAAAGTTCGCTTTTTCCCGTAGAAACAGCATAAGTATGCGTGGCGAGCATCCACCGGGTTGCCGCCGCAAAAGAAATTGCCCCAGAATTATTGACATCAATATGATCAAAAAGAACTTTGGCGTTATCAGCATTGTGTTCAGCGGCCAGCGCTGTCCAGGAACGCCATTCCTTTGGCTCGAAATCCGGAATCTGTCCAAACGGATACTTTTCATCAAACAGATAGAACCTACCCTTCCATTTCTCCAGATACGCCCGAATTCTATCCTTGGGCAAGCCTTCTTTAAAAAGCTTTTTCGCCTCGTCAATGTCACAAGGCCCTTCGAGCGCACGATAAAGCACCGCCAAGAGAAACCGGTGAAGCGCCGCCGTTACTAAAGGCGACGGATCTTCAATGACAGAAAGATTTTCTGCTGTCAGGAGCACATCACGAATACCAAGTTCTTTCCGGTTTCCCGCAAGGTCTCGCACCGGAATCCACGGCTCTTCGATTAAATTATATCGGCCCATTATTCCTCCCTCGATTTGTAAACAAGCCCCAATTCTTTGTCCAGTTTTACAGTATTGTCTTTATGCCAAACACCCGTAGCGTTAAATAACATCGGATAACAATTGCGGATCAGCGGAACCTTTGCCCAACCGTCCGGGATTCCAACGCTTCTTAATTCTCGGACAACTCCTTTGCGAGAAAGCGAGATGGTTCGCATGGCCCATTCTTTCGCTGTTTTACTGTCGGGCAGAGTCGACGCTTTAAAATTATCCTCAGGAAAAAGTGGAACAGCAGACACGGAATCTTCCCCAAGCCGAGTCTGGGCTTTTAACGTGAAATGCACACCCGGCTCATCGTCGTCATACAAATAGAACCGGCTCGTATCCTTCCAACTGCCGTCATCCGGCAGACCGATAATCGACTGATGCGCCATTGTCTGCTGAGCGAATTGATCGTCGTCACTGTTTATTTCCGCCTTCTCCAAACGTTGAATTATTTCAGCATCATCAGGATAATGCACCTGATCATAAACATCCCGAACCAAATCATCTATCTCATCCGGCAGACGTAACTTTTCTTTCCTTTTCTCCTTCGCTTTCAGGCAATCCCATGTGCGCAATAAAATATCTTCCCGGGAATAAACTTTATTCCACCAAAGCGGGCTTCCAAAAGAACCTTGTGTTTCTCCCTCAAGGCCAGCAACAAAAAACAATGGTCTGTCAAACGGACGGAATTCCCGTTCATGCCGCCAAAGTCGACCCGCGCGTTGCAAGACAAGATCAATCGGCGCAAGATCCGTTACCATCATGTCAAAATCGAGATCAAGGCTTTGTTCGGCAACCTGAGTAGCAATGAGAATCCGCCGGCCGCTACGGTTCTTAATTTTTCCATCCTGCCCTTCGTTCTTACCGTAAATAGCCCGTACTGCATCTTCTCTTCTTTGCCGTTCCTGCGCCGGATAGCGGGCATGAAAAAGATGAATCTCGGTTCCGTCGGATAGCCGCTTGCCCACAACCACCTCCTCAGAATAAATTTTATCGCCTGTACCGAAGGTCACATAAAGCTCCTGCGCTCGTTGAACAGTATTAACAATCACACCAACATACCCATTACCGAAAAATTGCGTGTCTATTGCCGCTTTCAGAGATTCAATTGATGGATCAATGCCCGAAATTACAACATCCCGGCTGCGAGTGGCGTCGGCCTCAAAATGTTTTTGTTCACATGAGTTCTCTGAGAAAACGGTTAGCCGCGGATATTCTTTCTCTTCAATAAGTAATTCAGTTTCCAAAGCATTAGCCAATCGTCTGCGGAATTCAGGCGGCAATGTAGCGCTAAGCAGTATCACTGATGAACCGAGAGCTCTCAGCCAGCGGATAGCATGAATTAACAAAGTTCCTGTATAAGCATCGTACGCGTGAATTTCATCAAAGACCACCACACGGTTGGCAAGCCCCCATAACCTCATAAAATAATGTCGTACCGGAAGAATGGGCAAAAGCGCCTGATCAATCGTTCCCACACCATACTCTGAAAGAAGCGCCAGCTTCTTGTGAGTGAACCACTCTCCGGCCCGTATTGCCCCATCGTTTTCTTCATCAAATATTCCTTTCAAGCGTAAATTCTGAAATGATTCATTGAGCATGGCCGCCCCATGGACCAGTTGAAGATCAAGCGTCCGGCCAGCAGAAAAGGAATGAAGAAATTTAAGCGTCCGTGTGAACATCTCGTTTCCGGTAGCCTTGGTTGGCAATGCGAGATACAACCCCCTGTGCCCAAACCGGCGTTGCAACTCAAGATGTACGTAAAACGCGGCTTCCGTTTTCCCTTCGCCCATCGGCGCCTCAAGCAACAAAACGCACGGCTCATCGACTTTAGAAACTGTTTCCACAACAGCTTTCTGAAGTGGTCTGGGGGGATTACACCAAGGGAAAGCATGCTCAAATAATATTCTTTCCTTAATAAGAGGATCACGGGGCAACCATCCCAGGGCGTCCAAAGCTTTGACTGCATTTTCACGACGGATATTAAACCATCGATCGAGATACTGACAATCTGCGACCGTTCCATAAGGAAACCACTTTTCATCAGAACCGATCCAATCGACAAAACTGGTAAGTCCGGCCAGAAGCATGAATTCAGCGCCTGACATCGTTGATTTTACAGGAAGCTTCTCGGTTCCGAAAACATGGCTAAGCCTGTTGAAAAGTTCCTGCCATATCACTGCCCAATTACGTTCATCAACACCATTACGGTTGCCTTTCAGTCCTTCTAAAATTATTGGCGTTGCCCGTGTTCCATGATGACATCCTATCGCATCAGAAGGTTCTGTCAAAATTCTTTACT